>CAZQIP010000288.1:0-55290 GCA_964593655.1 uncultured bacterium
CTGTATCAAATCTATGAGGATCCGGGCGAAACGAACAATGTTTGGGAGACGCATCCAGAGATCGTGGAACGCCTGACCGAATTACTGGAAAGATTTAAGCAGGATGGACACAGCCGGATGTGAAAGAGGACAGTAAGATAGGAGGTGTTAGCATATGGAAACCTATAGTTTGTCACAGTTGTCCGAGGAAATACTCAAGACACTTGTAACCCTCCGCATACAAGTAGGTGTATCTGACAAATGGGAGAACATGCAGAAGTACGGATTAACGCCCGCAGAGGATACCCAAATTGACTATCTCAAATCAATTTTGCGAGAACGGGACTTGGTGGTGATGAACGAAGCCACACTCTGGGCGCGTGCTATCTACCCACTTTTGGTATTAGCAGAGCAGACCTATGTTCAAGCTTGGGCGGGCATCCCTCTGAAAGCTATCTATCCTTCTTTTCAACTCGAAGGTGAGGCGGATGGTGCTCTTGCACCCGCTGCAGCAGGAAAGCCGCAACAGCCCTATCTCATTGTACATGAGGCAAAACGCGGGGTTCATTCCTCCGATCCACAGATCCAACTCTACGGTGAAATGCTCGCTGCCGCATGGCTCAATTGGACAAGTGGAACAAATTCGCAACCAACTAAGACTGCATCCATAGACAGTCAAGAAATCTTTGGGTGTTACACTGTCTCTGAAAGTTGGACGTTCGTTCATGGTACCGTTGATGGCATTAAAGCAGAAAAACCAACATTTACCGTTGAATTTTCGCGAGTATATAATGGGATTTTTGAAGCGGAATGCATCGTTCAGATTTTGAAGGCTATTGTCGCCAAGCAATTGGAATACCATTCCGGGGATTTTGCAACAACTGACAGCGTTTCTGGAGAGATTTAAACAGAATGACCACGGTCGCATTTGAAAACTTATAGAAACCTGGGGAACGCAACCGCAAATTGTCTAAGGAGAGACGGTTATGGAAACCATTACTACACTTGATTCACTTTTCCGATTGTCTGGTCCGTCGCAAGCGGATATCGATTCTTTCCATAACGAAGGTTACATCGCTTATCCAGACGTGTTCACGGACGACGGTAGAGAAGGTCTGATCGAGGAAATCACGCAGCGTTTTGAACCGACGCGTCAGTACATTGAGGCACTGCATAATGGAGACGCACAAGAACGCTCTTATTTCATTCGTCCATGGAACGATCGTGGTAAATACAGTGATCGGCTTATTGACGACCCCTTCATTACGGCTCTGATATGCGCAACCATCGGTGACGCGTACCACTTCTGTCATTCCGCACTCAACATCGCACCCCGCGGGATCGGTCCACTTGGATTCCACCAGGACCATCACCATTGGAAACATGAGAACTCCATTAACCTTGCAGAGCGCGACAATTACTATATACAGATTCTATACTATCCGAACGGTTTCACACGCGGTGATAGGAACCTCAAAGTTATACCGGGCAGCCACAAGGTTGCACCGACGAAAGAGGCAACACCCGAACGGATGCTCGCAGGCGATTTCGACGAAGAAGCTGGATGCAAACTTGAAGAGAAACGGCTTGAATTGCCACCGGGTAGCATGGTTTATATTAATGCTCGCATCTTCCACGCGGTGGAGGCGAAACCTGTGGATTCCGCGCAGCTCTATCGCATCTTCGCGATAGATATTTTTAAAGAGGCAGGACCGCCGCATCGCTACACGCAGGAGATCCCTGAGGAATGGATGGCGCAGGCAACACCGTTCCGCCAGAAGTTATTTGATCGTGAAGCGTATACAGAGGAATGTTGGCACTAAAACATTAAATCACTGTCAACAGGGAGTAAGAATGAGCACACCAGATCGTCCGAATATCCTCTGGATATCTTTAGAGGATACAACGCCGCGTTTCGGTTGCTATGGCGACCTAATCGCCCGGACCCCAAATATTGACCGTCTCGCTGCAGGCGGATGTCGGTTTCCAAATGCCTTTTCAACAGCCGGCGTCTGTGCTCCAAGTCGTTCCGCTATTATCACCGGTATGTATCAGACTTCCATAGGAACACATCACCATCGGACAACGCATACACATGAAAGTACACCTGACCTACCTACACCGTATTCTGCTGTTCCCCTACCGTATGTGAAAACCTTCACCGAATACCTGAGAGGGGCAGGCTATTATTGCACCAACAATAGTAAAACAGACTATCAGTTTACACCCCCTATCACCGCGTGGGATGACAATAGCAATCAAGGGCACTGGCGAAATCGTGCGGAAGGGCAACCCTTCTTTTCTGTTTTTAACCCAACCGTTACACACGAAAGCGGTATGTGGGAAAGGGAGGATCGTCCACTGACCACAAATCCAGATGACGTGGAATTACCGCCTTATTTACCAGATACACCTAAAGCCCGTGCTGCATTGGCTCGACAGTACGATAACCTTGCGACCGCCGATGTCCGTGTCGGTGAACTGCTGGATCAGTTGGAAGCGGATGGTCTTGCGGAGAATACTATTGTTTTTCTCTGGAGCGATCACGGTGAAGGACTCCCGCGCGGAAAACGGTGGCCCTATGATGCGGGGATCCGAATTCCGTTGATTGTGCGTTGGCACGAAGCGCTGAATCCAGGGAGTGAAAGTGATCAATTGGTGAGTTTGATTGACCTCGGTCCGACTGTGCTTTCGTTATGTGGTGTTCAAGTACCAGAGCACCTACAAGGACAACGCTTCCTTGGTCCAGAAAAAGTAGAACGTGAATATATTTTTGCGACGCGCGACCGCCTTGATTTATCGTATCATATGTTGCGTGCTGTGCGGGATAAAAAGTATAAATACATCCGAAATTATTATCCCGAAAAGCCGTATCTCCGTTGGGATCCTTACCGCAATAGCCATCCGGTGATGCAGGAGATGTGGCGACTTCATGCCGAAGGCAAATTAGAGGGAAATCAATTGGTCATGTTCCAATCACCATGCCCCACTGAAGAACTCTACGATGTGGAAAATGACGAGTATGAACTCAATAACTTAGCAGAGAATGCAGCACATGCAAATGTGCTTAAACGGATGCGAGAAACGTTGACAGGATGGCAATCGGAATTCGGGGATATGGGGAATATATCTGAAGAAGAGATGGTGGCGACATGGTATCCTAATGGCACACAACCCGAAACGGCATCACCGCTTTTCATTCCGATTACCGCGTCTAACTCCGGCACAGAGCCTGCTCATGAAGATGGAGAATGGAACGCACCGCTGCTTCTGCAACTCTACTGTTCAACACAAGGTGCCTCAATTGCGTATACAACCGAACAAGGTGAAGATGTCCGATGGCAGTTGTATACAGAGCCTTTGCGTTTACCGAAAGGTGAAACCGTTATAAGAGCAAAAGCAATTCGGATCGGTTACAAAGAGAGCGATGAAAAATCGCTAAAATTCACAGTTTCAGACAACTAAATGCCCCTGAATGTTTAGACGACCCTATTGACTTAAACTGCTATTTAGGGTACAATCATTGCTAAAAACTGGGAGTTGCAATGAACATATCAGACCGTCCGAACATTCTTTGGATCTCTTTAGAGGATACAACACCGCGTTTCGGTTGTTATGGCGATACGCTTGCGCGTACACCAAACATCGACCGACTCGCCGCAGGCGGATGCCGGTTTCCAAATGCGTTTTCGACTGCGGGGGTCTGCGCCCCGAGTCGTTCTGCAATCATTACCGGTATGTACCAGACCTCCATCGGTACGCACCACATGCGGACACGGCATACGAACCCGAACACACCTGATATGCCGACACCGTATTCTGCTGTCCCGCCGCCTTATGTCAAGACTTTCACGGAATACCTCAGAGGCGCGGGCTATTACTGCACGAACAACAGCAAAACCGATTATCAGTTCACACCGCCCATCACGGCATGGGATGAATCCGACAACACTGCACACTGGCGAAATCGTGAAGCGGGGCAACCGTTCTTCTCGGTCTTCAATCCGGGTGTTACACACGAAAGCGGTATGTGGGAACGAGAGAATCGCCCATTAACGACAACCACGAATCCAGACGACGTGCAGTTACCACCGTATCTGCCCGATACGCCAAAAGCGAGACAGGCGTTGGCGCGCCAATACGATAACCTCGCGACCGCCGATGCCCGCGTCGGTGAACTGTTGGATCAGTTAGAAGCGGACGGGCTTGCCGAGAACACCCTCGTCTTCCTCTGGAGCGATCACGGCGAAGGACTCCCACGCGGTAAACGGTGGCCCTACGATGCGGGTATCCGTATACCTTTGATTGTCCGATGGCCCGGCACGCTGAGTCCAGGCAGTACCACTGAACAACTCGTGAGTTTGATTGACCTCGGCCCCACCGTGCTTTCACTCTGTGACGTGCAGGCCCCAGAGCATCTACAGGGACAACCGTTCCTGGGTCCACAGACGATTGAACGCGATTACATCTTTGCGACGCGTGACCGTTACGATGAATCCTACGATATGATGCGCGCTGTCCGTGATAAACGGTATAAATACATCAAAAATTATTACCCTGAAAAACCGCATCTACTCTGGATTCCGTATCGCAATCGGCACCCGGTTATGCAGGAAATGTGGCGGTTATATGCTGCGGGCGAATTGGAGGGTGATCAAGCAGTGATGTTCCGCTCACCGCGTCCAGCAGAAGAACTCTACGATACGGCAAACGATCGGTATGAACTCAACAATTTAGCAGAAGATGCTGGACATCAGGGCGTACTCGAACGGATGCGCGGGACACTGGCGGCGTGGCAATCCGAATTTGGGGATATGGGGCATATACCGGAAGAGCAGATGGTTGCAAGGTGGTATCCAGATGGGACACAGCCGCAAACGGCAGCTCCGATTTTTATTCCGATTAACGCCGAACATCCCGGCACAGAGGTAGCTCACAGAGTTGGTGAATGGGCAGCTCCGCTTGTTTTACAACTTCACTGCTCCACACAAGGGGCATCGATTGCCTATACAACAGAACAAGGGGACGATGCCCATTGGCGGTTGTATACCGACCCAGTGCGCTTGCCAAAGGGTGAAACAATGGTCCGAGCGAAAGCGATTCGTATCGGTTACGGTGAAAGTGAAGAGAAAACGATTCATCTCAAGGTTTCATAAGGAGATTATTAATAATGGCGCAACAGAACAGCCAAGACTATTTCGTTTATATCGGCACCTATACGCATGGAAACAGCGAAGGGATTTACGTCTACCGCTTAGACGGTGCGACGGGTGCCTTGGAATATAGCAGCAAGATAACAGGCGTTGAAAACCCATCGTTTTTGGAGATACATCCGAGTGGTCAGTATCTCTTTGCGGTTAACGAACTTAATGAGTTTGAGGGCAAAGCGAGTGGTGCGGTTACGGCGTTTTACATTCACAAAGAGACCGGAGAGATTAGTTATCTCAACCAACGCGCGACGGGCGGTGGTGCCCCGTGCCACCTGAGTGTAGATTCGAGCGGTAAATGCCTGCTCGTGGCGAATTACGGCGGTGGCAGCGTCACGGCTTTCCCGATTGCGTCGGATGGTCGGCTCGATGAAGCCTCGGATTTTGTGCAGCATCAGGGATCCAGCGTCAACCCACAACGACAGATGGAACCTCACGCGCATGCAATTATGATTGATCCGGGGAATCGCTACGCTTTTTCACCCGATCTTGGGCTTGATAAAGTGCTGATCTACCAATTAGATGCGAAAAATGGGAAACTCACGCCGAATACGCAACCGTGGGCCCGGGTGCAGCCCGGTGCGGGCCCTCGGCATTTCGATTTCCACCCGAATGGACAATATGCCTATGTAATCAACGAGATAGACTCAACCTTCACCGCTTTTCGGTACGACGCGAAAGCCGGCACGCTAACTGAATTTCAGACGATTTCCACGCTCCCCGATGATTTCGACGGCACCAGTCATTGCGCGGATATCCACGTCCACCCTTCCGGGAAGTTCCTGTACGGGTCGAACCGTGGGCATGATAGCATTGCGATTTGCGGAATTGATGCGGAAACGGGAATGTTGAACGCTATCGGCTATGAATCAACACAAGGACAGGCCCCGCGAAACTTCGGGTTGAATCCGGAGGGTACGTTCCTCTTCGCTGCCAACCAAAACACAGATACGGTTGTTACGTTTGCAATTGACGCGGAAACGGGTGAGTTGAATGCGACAGGGGACGTAGCAGAGGTGCCGACACCTGTCTGTTTGAAGATGTTGGCGTGTAATTAGTTTGTGGAACAGGTGGGCACAGCCCCCCCTGAACAACCAAGTGTAGTCTGTTTGGGCAGGCACAGGGACCTGCCCAAACAGACTACACAATTTTTAGCGTTCGTGGCGCCGCTGTCTACGGTGTTCTTGGAGTTTATCCCACGGGTAGATAAAAGAGCGATCCGCCCAGTCTCTGTAGAGTCCGGTGAGTTCTTCAAGTTTCCGTGGATGCTTAGCGGCGAGATCGTTAATTTCTGTCCGTTCCGCTTCGAGATCGTAAAGTTCCCAATCGCCGGGGAACCTACAGACGAGTTTCCAGTTATCCTGACGGACTGCACAATTCCCCTCATGTTCCCAATAGAGTATGTCTTTACCGTTATCTTTTCCATCAAAAATCGGTACTAAACTTGTTCCCTCTAACGATAAGACCGGTTTTCCGTCGTGTTCTTCAGGATAAGTTGCGCCCGAAATCTCAAGGCATGTTGCCATAATGTCTGGCAGTTGTCCGGGTTGATGCCGCAAATCTCCAGCGGATTTTATGGCATCTGGCCAATGCGCTATTAAGGGCGTAGCGATCCCGCCTTCATGTACCCAGTGCTTATAGAGCCGGAAGGGTGTATTGGATAGGTTCGCCCACGGAACGCCGTAACTCTGATAGGTCGTTTCGGGCCCCGGCATGATAGTGGGATCGTTGCCGCGATAGACGGGTTGACCATCAGAAGTCGTATCGGTACTGATGAGTGACCCCTTGTCCCGTATTGCCGGGGGACCCCCGAGTTCTTCAGCACAACCGCCGTTATCGGCTAAAAACAGGATAAGCGTGTTATCGAGTTGTCCTGTCTCTTCCAATGTGTTAATAATGCGTCCGATGCCTGCATCCATCCGAGTGATTTGCGCCGCGTAGACCTCCATACGCCGTTGATTCCACTCCTTGTATTGTGCCTCGCTCCAAGGTAACTGGGAGGGATCGCGTGCGGTGAGTTGCCAAGTCTCATCTAAAATTTTCATTTCCCGCATCCGTGAGAGGCGTTCTTCTCGAAGTTCGTCCCACCCTGCGGCAAAACGTCCATTATAGGGTGCGATGTCTTCTTCGTGGGCGTGCAGGGGCCAATGTGGTGCCGTATAAGCGACATAGGTAAAGAAGGGACGTTCTGGTGTCTTTTCGGTATGGTTTCGGATATAGGTCGCCGCTTCATCGCTAACAGCATCTGTGAAGAAGTACCCTTCCGGGAGTTCATCGTGTTGGATACGCGTGTTATCGCGCGTGAGGGTATTGGGTTTCCAGAAGTTCGCGGCACCGGTAATGATACCATAGTACGCGTCAAACCCGCGTTGGCAGGGCCAACTGTGTTTGGGGCCATCGGGGCCAGCGTGGCGAGAGATATGCCATTTGCCGCTCATATACGTGCCATACCCCTGTGATCGGACGGCATCGGCAATAGTGATACAGCGGTCATTGAGGTCTCCGCGATAGCCTTCAAGTCCGTCGTCGCTCATCATGTGCCCGACTCCGGTCTGATGCGGATGTAGCCCGGTAAGCATGGAGGCACGGGACGGACAGCAGCGTGCGGTATTGTAAAATTGTGTAAATCGCAGCCCGCCCGCGGCGAGCCTGTCAAGATTCGGGGTATGGACTTCGCCGCCGTAGCAGCCTAAGTCGGAAAACCCCATGTCGTCGTTCAGAATGAGTACAATATTAGGTTTACTGTTTTCGTTCATCAAACAAGCACCTCTTCTATCGGCAAAAAATTAATGTTGTTTTTGGTGATTTGGTATGTTAGTATTAAAAGAGAAACACTAAATCTGAATAAGACCAAGCGTAGGAACCTCCCCGACAAAGGAGTAAAATCATGATTGCGAATTTGATTACGCTTTTCCGCCTGATCCTCGCCTTTGTTGTGATTTCCCTTTTTGGATATCACATCCATTTAGACATTTTGCTCGTCGTACTGATCGGTTTGATCCTGTTTCTCGATGCGGTTGACGGTTATGTTGCTCGCAAACTAAATCAGACTTCCGATTTTGGTGCACTATTTGACATCATCGGCGACCGAATTGTCGAATGCATCTTCTGGGTTTACTTCGCTGTCGTTGGGTTGATCCCGTTCTGGATTCCAGTGATCGTAATTGCGCGAGGGTTTTTCACAGACGGCTTGCGAAGTGCGGCGTTTGCCCAAGGCAAAACTGCATTCGGTGAGAACACTATGATGTCTTCCAAATGGACGCGTGCCCTTACGAGTTCACGCATAAGCCGTAGTATCTATGGGATTGCAAAAGCAGTGGCTTTCATCTATCTTGGCGGCGTTATTGCTTTCAAGAATTCTGGCATCCATCCGGAATTAGTCGTCGGTTTGGAATTAGCGGGCGTAATACTCTCTGTTGTGACTGTCGCCATGTGCCTGATTCGCGGACTCCCTGTTTTGGTTGACGGTTGGAAGTATGTCAAAGGGTAACGCTGTAAGTCAAACAACTATTATTTTCGCGACATGTGATTATCGCCGTCAGTCCTTAACAACACACGACTCCCATCTTCGCTCGCAAGTGCCGTAAAAAGCGATCTTGCTGCTGAATAGGCGGGTGCTGAAAGTATGCGATTTTTAAGCGTAAACACCAACTGATAAGTGATAATATTTCCGACCTGTCTGTACTGCCTCGTAAGTTCCGCATTCTCTATAACATGGTGAATATCCTTTGGCAGTGTAGCTGCCCACCCGTCTGGCATCTGGATGCGGATTGCCTTCTCAATTTGCATTGGGTAACCTAAATCTAATGAATAGATGCGTTGTTCGTTAGCAAAGGTTTCGGCGTAGCCCGCGAACTCATCAATCGGCAAAGGTAGTAGCATATCGTCTCCCACCCACGTCCCGTAATTCTCAACATGGAAACCGAGATTGATTGTCACTGGCACGTTTAAATCAGCAAGGTTGGATATGTCGGACCATGCTACTTGGATGCCGGGAAATTGCTGGCTGAGTTCAGTCGCTAAAGTGGTTTTCAATGCATTGGGCTGTATCTGTTGGTATGCCCATCGGGTATTTAGATCATACTGTCCCTTTGTCTGGATGTAGAGCGTACCTTGCACACTACCGTTGCTGTTTAACGTCAATTCTGTGGTGCTGACAAGACGGTTGGCTTCTGGTGCGTAAATAGGTGTCTCTACAAACTCGCCGTGTGTATCAGAGATAAGAAATCCTGTGCGTCCTTGTGCGTTATAGGGGAGATCGCCATACCTACAAGTTGTAGCTGTCGGGTCCAACCATATATGGGTATTTGTGCTGGTAGGAATTGCAGTAATCATGTGGTTAAACTGGCTGAGCAATGGCAGCGTGGTATCGACGCGTTCGTGGGGAGCGACACTCATCAGGACTGGATAGGCTTTGATACCGACCAAATCCAACATCGAAATTAGAAGTGTGGTTTTATCTTTGCAATCCCCGTATTGCATTTGAAAAACCTCAGTGGCAGGCGTAGGTTGATAAGCACTCTGCCCGAGTTCAATGCCGACGTAACGGATGTTTGTGGCGACAAAGTGATAGAGTGCCCGTATTTTCGCCTCATCTGTTGTTAGATCGTTGGTTAGCTGCCGCACCTTTGCTTCAATGTTAGTATTCGGGGTATATCTCCCTTTCGCGAGGTCTTTATACCACTTGTAAACACTGTCCCAATCTTTAATTGAGGAATAGCGCAAGCGTGGCAGGATGTCGTTAATGTGTGGCATCCCATCTTCGAGCGTCAGTGCTGGTGTCTCGCCGTACTTCCATATATAGATGATCGTGTCATTTTCTGTGTGGGATATCAGAGGTGTTTGTGGATTTGGGGCGTTAGCGATCTCCCACTGAAGGTGCCAGGTTTTCGGCATCTGAAGTGCGTAACGGGTTTCCAGTGTTGCCTCTGTTGCCTGCAAATTGTATCCGCCTGTAATCCACGTTTCGCCTCCAGGCACTTTATCTTCAAGCGTTACCTGGTACTCAATACAGACACCGGGGGCGAGTCCAACCATGGAGATTACCTTCCACATAGCGTCGGAGTAGAGGTTTTGGGACAGTAAGCCAGGCGGTGTTACATCGTTAAAGGCTTCATGGGGTGGTTGCAGGATTGCGCCATCCGTTGTGATTGTTCTTGCGATGTTCACGCCTATATTCTGTGCAGTCGGTTGGTAAGGGATGGCGATGTCCCCATACCTTTGGATGCCCCTTTCGGTGAGGATTTTAACGACTTGATGTGTCGTGTAGCGGGACTGTCCGGTCGGCAAAACGTCGTGGCTGAAATGGTTGAATAGCACCAGTGTGTCAGCGTCTGGATAGTCGCTTGCGTCAGGGGCATTCGCGATGATATGCTCAACATCGGGATTCAGGAGGTTAACAGGTGGTACATCGGTGACCTGTACTGACCCGAGATTTAGTTGTGCGAGTGCTTGGAGTCGGGTCAAGGCGAGGAGGTTGTCAGGATCAATTTCTAAAAGTCGTTGGTACTGGAGTTGTGCCTCAAAGTAGCGCTGCTGATCTTCATAGAGTGCAGCGAGCTGTTCCCTTGCCCAAGTGTCCTTCGGCACCAAGCGAATGGATTCCCGCAATTCTGCAATTGCCTCGCCAAGTTTACCTTGTTCGAGATAGACTAAGCCCAAGTAATTGTGCAAATTTTCACTTTCGGGACGTTCACATTTCGGATCAAGGGATAAGGCTTTGTGGAGTATCTCCACCGCCTCATCATAGCGTTCGAGCTGTTTGTAGGCTAAACCGAGATGGTTTAATGCATAGAGATTTTCTCCTGACACTCCGAGAACTCGCTCATAGTATTCAGCAGCGGTGGCATAGTCCATTAATTTCTCAGAAATGTATCCAACGTAGTTAAGGGCTGCGATATTCTTCGGTTCAAGCGCCAAAAAAGCAATAAATGCGTTCTTTGCGTTTTCGTATTCCTCAAGCTGGAAGTATATTTCCGCTATTTTGCGTTGGACTTCACTGGCATCGGGTCGAATCGTGATAGCGACTTCGTAAGCGGCGAGCGCTGCACGGAGGTCACCCTGTTTCAGTTCATGATTGCCTGCTTCAACCTGCTCCTGCCAGTGACGGCTGCGCTCAACCAATGGGTCAACTATTGGTGGCGGTGATGAATTTTTCGAGAAAATCGTGCAGCCGGTGATGACAAAAAGTAGGGTTAACAACCCAAATGTATAGTTTTTATGAAACATCATTGTTAATCTCCGTCAGCGATTAGGTGCCCGACACTCAATTTTTCTGAAGTTTCGGGTTTCCGCTGTGGCGTTCCTTATCTCGGCGTGTCTTTTTCTCCAAGTTCTTTTTGAATGCATCCTCAAGTTCAACGCCTGTTTGATTTGCGAGACAGATAAGCACAAATAGGATATCCGCCATTTCCTCGCCAAGGTCTAAATCTTTCTCATTTTCCTTGAAGCTTTGTTCGCCATATCGACGCGCCATAATTCGTGCTAACTCACCGACTTCTTCCATGAGGATGGCGGTATTGGTTAATTCTGAGAAATATCGGATTCCGATGTTGTGGATCCAGTCGTCTACAAATTTTTGACAATTTTCGAGTGTGTAGTCCATATCTATTAGTTTATCTCCACTTTGGTGAGGTGTACTCAAGGTTTACGCGACCTTTAAGCACTTAGGTACGACAGCACTTGAAGCACGGAATTTGCGTGAATCTTAAGCCATCCCTATTGTAGCAGCACCCACAGTGAAAGTAAACCTTTTTCTGTCAGTGTCCGTTCAAGTAGACAATTAAAACGGAAATCCCTTGATTTTTCTGGAATCTTGATATATACTTTTAAATGCCAATTTCATTTAGGAGGAAAGATTCACACTATTTATAGTAGGTTTGAGAATTAAGAGGGCACTCTCAAACAATTCTGAGTGCTCACATTGTCCTTGAAAGTGCCACAGGAAACCGACGGTCTCCTATGCTACAAAAAGCGCACCACAGGCTAACAGCCTATGCTACAAATAGCGCACCACAAACTAAAAGTTTGTGCTACACATATGTAGGATTAATTCTGAGTCCGACTATAGTAACGCCTAAGTGGGTTAAGGAGAGATCGTATGGGACTTACGAACGAAGAACAACAGTTTTATGAGGCAAATGGTTACCTGTTAAAAAAAGGGCTTGTCTCTTCAGAAGATATCGTACTCATTCAGGAAGAAATCAAAGATATACACAATCGTATGGCAGAACAACCGACTGATGGGATCGGAATTTCCTGGGAGGTCTACGATTCAGAGGCGCATCCGCCGCGTATCAAGCAGTTAATGCATAGTGAGTTGGTGAGTCCAACCCTCAATCGTCTGCTTCGCTGTGATGATATGTTGGATATATTAGAAGCGTTGATGGGTGAGAACATTTCGCTGTATCACAGTAAATTGCTTCCGAAAGCCGGTGGTGATGGGACGGCTATCCCGTGGCATCAGGATTACGCCTATTGGAAAAATGATAACAACAAACCTGTCATGATTAATTGTCAGTTGGCTATCAGCGAGGCGAACCTTGAGAACGGATGCATCCAGTTTGTTCCCGGAAGCCACAATTGGGGTTTGCAAGAACACGAAAGGAAACACCAGACCTTTGGCGTATTTCTCCCGGGTCACTATCAAGAACGGGAGGACGCTGTGGCGCTCGAAATGGAGCCGGGGGACGGTGTTTTCTTTAATGCGCTGATTATTCACGGCTCCGCACCGAATAATTCGGTAAACGATCGGTTGATGAACACCTTCGCTTACAATGTGACAGGAAACGGCGCGACCCAATCTCGTGAAGTCTTACGCGGTAAACCTCTTGATGGATAAAGTATGAGGACGAAGGTATCAATCGTCCAACCGAGGATATTTCTTGGCGCAACTTCTGCTGACATGTAAAGGTATTTTCTGGAGAAATGGTCCATGTATGTGGAGAAAATATTATGAAAATCGCAAAAATGACGGATGCTTGGAAAATCCTTTGGTTTCTACTGGTATGTGTTGGTTTAGGGTGTGGCGTTGATGAGCCGCGTGACTCAAATCTTGCCCCACGCATTTTAGCCTTTGAAGCAGAATCAGATGTAGTTGCTCCAGGGACGGAGGTGTCAATCCGTCTGGAAGCTGGGGATCTTGAGAATGATGTCTTGTCATATACGTGGTCAGTTACAGGGGGCGAACTCACGGAGAATCCTGCAGGTGCGCTTTGGCGTGCTCCGGAAACTGAACGGAAGTACCAAATTGAAGTTACCGTAAGTGACGGCGAAAATACCACAAGAAGCACACTTGACATCCAAGTGTGGCGGACGCGACCGGGTAATTATTATCCATTGGCTGTGGGTAACACCTGGCACTACCGTGATGAAAACGGTAGTGAGATTACTTTTGAAATCATAGATACTATTCAAATTCAACGCGCTGGTGGAAAAACCATTGAGAGTTTTGTGCTTCAGAAGTCCAGTACGAATGCGGATTTGGAGAACATCGTCAACTACTCTTACTTGGGGCCGCTCTTTGATGAGAAAGGTGAAGTCTCAGGTATTGTGCAGCACGCGCAGAATACTACATCCGGGACAGGGGACACCATTCTGTTCGAGCCGTTCCTGCCTTTATATCAATTTCCACTGATCCCGGGCGAGAAGTGGGATGTTAGCTTTCAGGCAAAATTAGTGCCGGAACTTTTCCCTCTTGGTGATGGACTTGACGAATTTGAGGTGCTTTCAGAAGAGACAGTGAGTGTGGCAGCTGGGACTTTTGAACATGTCTTTCAGGTTCAGGAATCATTTTGGTGGGGTTTCGATATTGGAAACCAAGATTTCCCACTTGATATCACTGTCGTGAAAAAGTGGATTGCCCCGGATGTCGGCATTGTAAAATTTACACAGTCGCAGACTCGGGGTGATGAGACAATTGACACCGTTTTTGAACTTGAATCGTTTGCGTTAATGAACAACTAATACCAATTCTAATTGATGATACCTCTTAAAAGGGATCTCCTGTTTTTGGTTATGCCCGGTGCGGTTAGGAATGCAGATCGCAACCCACCTTTATCCCCCCTTATCAGGGGGGCAGGTGAGTACACCGCAAAACCGCACCTACCGGGGCTGGGTATAAGGGACTATGCAGGTGAAAAATTTATCAAACAGACCAGAAATCTTAACCACAACAGTCGGTTCTTATCCTGTTCCGGCGTGGCTTCTGTCGATGCCGACGGAACAGTCGCTGCTTGATGCGACACGGGTTGTCGTGGATATTCAGCGGCAACGTGGCATCGATCTGCCGACAGACGGCGAACTCTACCGCTTTGACCCAAATCATCCAGATACCAACGGAATGATTGATTACTTTATCCGCCCGCTTTCGGGTATAAGGGCAGAAGTCGGAAGACAAGAATGGCATGAATTTCGACAGATGCAAACGATGTCTTTTCGAGCGAAACCCGCCGGAGTTGTTGAGAAAGCGTTAGGGGAAGGCTCGTTAAACCTCGTTTCCGATTGCGAACGTGCCGTAGACACTGCTGGTAAAAACATCAAATTTACGGTAACAAGTCCATATATGCTCGCCCGGACGTTATTGGATAAACACTACGGCGATTTTGACGCACTTCTGACTGCCTTATCAACAGTTTTAGCGGCACAGGTGCGAGAACTCGACTGTGCCTGTCTCCAAGTTGACGAAGCCAATATACCAGGCAACCCGCAGGACGCGCCCCGCGCCGCTGATGCCATTAATACTGTTCTTGATGCATTTGAAGGAGAGAAGGCAGTCCATTTCTGTTTTGGAAACTACGGCGGTCAGGTCATTCAAAAAGGCAATTGGACGGCTCTCATCGACTTCTTGAATACCCTCCGATGCGATCATCTCGTTTTAGAGCTGCAACACCGACCTGATGCTGATCTTGAGGCACTTCAGGCAGTTACGTCAGATATCGTCCTGGGTATCGGTGTAATTGATGTAAAGGTAAATCCGATTGAGACACCTGATGCGGTAGCGTTGAGCATAGAAAAAGCCGAAAAGATGTTGGGCACAGGGCGGATTGGCTGGGTCCATCCGGATTGTGGGTTTTGGATGCTTCAACGCTCCGTGGTAGACCGGAAAATAGAGGCACTCGTGGAAGGCAGGGATAGATACCTGGGGCTTGCTTAAGAAATTACAAGGCTTACGCACAAAGCGGATGTTGGGGATGAAAGGATGGAAGGAAGGGAAGGATAGAAGCCTTTTCCACCCTTCCGATCCTGGGAGCAAGGAAGGGATTTTGCGTAAGTCCTAAAATAAATAGAAAAAAGAAAGGCCAGAGATGTTTGAAGTTCAACTGCCAGCGTTAAAAAAATTTCAGAATGTCGCCGGTATTGCTGCAGGCATAGGTTTTGTTCTGGGTTTATTGATTCCTGCCGTGGCTATTTTTGGTCTACACTGGCAGTGTCCGTTTGGAGACGGTATTCTTCAGGTCGGTGGTTTTATGGCAATTATGGGACTTGGAAGTGCTATTATTGCAGGAAACCTCACGGGTCTCATCTTAATTGGGATTGCGAAATACCGTCAAAGGCTGTCCGGTTCATGCGAAAAAAGGAGATAATAGGAACCTAAAGTGGAATTCAACCTTTTACACACTGTTTTGCTCTTTGGTACAGGTATTTGTGCAGGTTTCGTAAATACGGTTGCTGCTGGCGGATCGTTGTTGGCACTCCCGATGCTTATTTTCCTGACCTCCGACCCGATATTAGCAAACGGTACAAACCGCGTCGCTATTTTCTTTCAAAACATCAGTGCCATTATGGGCTTCCGGCGTAAGGGTGTCTCTGATTTTAGGTATGGCATCTTACTTGCTGTCCCTGCAGTTATCGGTGCGGGGATAGGTGCCAAAATTGCGATTGGTACGGATGCGGCCTTGTTCCAATTCATTCTCGCAGCCGTGATGCTGATTATGCTCGGCTTAACATTGCTGAATCCGACAGCACGGTTACAGGATAGGATTGAAAGTAGCGGGACAGGTTCTAAAGTCATTGCGATGGTTGTATTCTTCTTTATCGGGATTTACGGGGGTTTCATCCAAGCCGGTGTAGGGCTGCTCGTTATAACGGCTCTGCGCCTTTTGACAGGTATTGATCTCGTTCGGACGAATGCGATTAAGGTTTTAGTTATCTTCTTTTATACGGTGCTGGCACTCGGTATTTTTATCATGGAAAAGCAGGTCAATTGGACTTTGGGTGTGACGTTAGCGATAGGGAATGCTACGGGGGCATGGATTGGTAGCCATTGGGCTGTTGAAAAAGGGGATAAATGGATTAAAGTGGTGCTCGTTGTAACAGTGCTTGTTTTTGCGACGAACCTTGCCTTAAAGCCCTTTAATTTAGATATTGTATCGCTTCTCGGTCTGGGTTAGCGTTCCAATTCGTGATATGAGAAAATCAAACGGTGAACGGCCGTAATATGTGAGGTGAGCGTGAGGATACCGAGTGTACAGAGCAGGATCATTCCGGTGCTTTGGATAATCGGAATTTTGTACCAGAGCACCCCTTGAATGAGTGTACCGGTTCCGAGTAGGATAATACGTTCAGGTCGTTGCATGAGTCCGACCTTACAAGTAATTTGGAGTCCCTCTGCTCTCGCCCTGACATAACTGACGAGGATTGAACCGAACCATGCCCCAAACGCTAAAACTATCCCCAGCAGACTCTCCAAGGTATAAAAATAGATGAGTGCTCCGAGAAAGAGAAAACCCTCCGAATAGCGATCGATAACGGAATCCAAGAGTGCTCCGGAGGCTCGTAAGTTTCTTTGCGCCCGCGCAACGGCTCCGTCTATCATATCAAAACTGCCCCCAAACAGAATAAGAATCCCCCCCGTAATCAGGTGCCCTGTGGCGAAGTAAAAGGTAGCGATAAGATTCACGAAGAACCCAAAAAGCGTTACCATATTCGCAGTAATACCGAGTGCCACCATTTTATTTGCAATAGCAGAGAGGATTATTTCAAGGTGGGGTTTTAATTTCGCTTCAAACATTGCAACGTCTCCTCATTGCATAGTAAACTAACTTTTCACGAGGAAATGTAAAGATTCTCGCCGGTTTTTGATCAATTCTGTAGCGGGAACCGCCTCTGCTTGACCTATAAGTTCCAAGATTGCAGGTGCGATGTCTGTCGGGTGCTGTGCTATTTTAATTTTTTTCTGTTCAGAAAATTGTGCGTCGGGTGCTGTGATAAGTACGCTCCCATCATTCCATATTACTTCAGGAGTGGCGTGATCAACATTATCAGCTCCGTGAAAAATAGTAATGATAGGATGTGGCAGTCTTAGCAGCTCCAATTCGGTTTTCTGAATAACGTGTGCACAGGCTAATGAAGTTCTACGTTGTATCGCCGCGATATACGTAACAGGTAGATTCCACAAAAGGATAGGCTTTTTGAGGCGATGTGCGAGTGCGGTTAAGCGTAGTAAACATCGCCATTCAGCGGCACTGTTTAGGCTCTGCGCGTCCCCTTGGACGAGTATGACTTTCGTGTGCTGTATCCAAGCGAAGCCGGCAAATTTAAAAGTCCCTTTACTTCCAGTTCTATCGCCATAAAGTTGAATCGCCTGAGTGAAGGGTGGTTGAGGGTATTTAGGAGTATTCGATGACATATACCCGGGACCTTTTACCGATAGTGCTTTGTCAAGTTATGGTTACGGCACGGCGGAGCGTGCCTACGACTATTAAATGTATAAAAAAAGCAGGGAGGTGGTTGAAACACCTTCCCTGCCTAAAAAGTAATGCGTTCCAGTTATTCGCCGCTGCGCCCACCGATGGCATTCATAACGAACCAACCGATGCCAGCTGCGGCTGTCGTCAGGAAGACCAACGCACGTTTGGATGTGGAAGGTTCCTCATGTACACCTTTAGCATCCTGAAGCATCATCTTAACTTCGTTGATTGCCTTCTGGTTGGCTTCAAGCTGCGTCAAAAGCATCTTCACGTCCGCTTGAATAGCCTCAATGGCCGTGTGTGTTGCTTCGGCTTTCATTTGACGGTCTTTGAGCATCTTATCTGCCTCTTCGAGATACTCGTCAAGATGGGCGATGTCTTTAAGGATAGCGGTCTTAGCGGCTTCAAGAGCTTTTTTGACGCCAGAAGCGATTTCGTTTCCGGAGTCGGTGACAGCCATCATCAAATCTTTTTGGGATTTCAGGCTGTCCTCAAGGTCTTTGAGTTGCCCTTTGAGTTTGGCCATATTCTCATTAAGTCCACTAATTTCTGCCTGAAGTTTATCCCGCGTGGCTTCGGATTCGGCTAATTCTGCCTTCAATTTTTCAAGTTCTTCCTGCTGCTTGAGTAGGTCACCTTCAGCAATTTCGACGACATCTTTCGCCATAGCGATGGGAATACGCAATTGTTCGCCGGGATAGATGAGGTGTGGATTCGTGAAGTCGTTGTACTTACTCAGCTCGCGCCACTGGAGCGGGTCTTTGAGATGCTCTTGGCAGAGGTCCCAGAGGGTATCGCCTTTCTCAATGGTGATGAGCATCGTGTCATCATCGCCCTCATGTGGTGTGATTCGTGCCGAGGCGGACAAGACATAAACGCCACTGAGTGTTGCGCAGATATACAGAATCAGTGCCAACTTCAGAGTGCCTCTTATCATTTTCATAAGTATTCTCCTTTAAAATCTATAAGAGAGGGAACCAAAGTGAGTTGATCCAACACCGTTGATTTCACTCGCCATGCCATCTTGGATAGCGTAATCCAGCTGCAGCCCACCTATGTTCACACCAAACCCACCAAAAAGGCTCTGTGTGTCGCGCGAAACTTTGGCACCGCCACGGATAGACAAAGCAGTGGATTTGTAAGTGACAATCGTGTATTCGGCTCCGAGTCTTAGGCTCGTAGCACTTTGGTCAAGATTGACGAACTCTTGCTCAAGATCCGCTGCGAATGTGACGACATTGCCCATATAAAGGTTGTAAGCTAACCCGACATTGACGACCATAGGGACAGTGTCATCGCCGATAGCTGCGCCGAGATATTTAGCAACAACGCCGTAATGGAAAGTTGGCACCTTTTCTTCGCCGACATCTATGTGGAGTGCGTGTCCCATTAATCCGACATCTACGCCGCCAAAACCGCTCTGGTTTTCAACGGTATCCAACCCGAAGTTATCCGCGAGCATACGTCCCGTTAAACCGACGCTGAAATTTCCGATGCCGATGCCGTAAGAGAGGGAATAGGCGTTCGCGCTATAGTCGAACTCGCCGCCGTAATTTTCCTTGCTATCATACTGTGGGATCCCACTGACCCCTGCGTTTGTGACTGCCAGCCCGATAGATCCAGCGGAACCGAGTGCTTTCGTCACTGCGATGAAGTTGTGGCTTCTATCCAAATCGAGTTGCTGGGTCGAAAAGTTGAGGCTTAAATCCGGTGCGGATCCGAGGCCTGCTGGATTCCAGACGGTTGCGGTGGCATCATCGGCGATAGCTGTGAATGCGCCGCCTAAACCGATTGAGCGTGCACCGGCACCAAGCCGTAAATGTGGCATGGCATCCACTCCGGCAAAGCTGGCCGGCGACACCGCTAGGATAAGAAAGAAAAGTGGTATTAAACCGCATAACAATTTCGGGCATTTTCTGGAAGCCCATTTAGCGATTTGTTTTGTCATTAACATTATATCCTCCAAAAGACTGTCCACATCGGGAACTGGAGGGGTGTCCAATTCCCGATATGCGGACTGCCATTTACTTAGCGCGTCAGTGCAAGTTTGAGAATGACGTATTCTGGCTCGAAACTTTCCGCCACAATAATTTGACAGAAGTAGATGCCTCGAGCTAAATCTTCGCCAGAAGTGCTGGTTCCATCCCAACCGATTGCGGCTTTACCAGTGTACTCACCTGCGCCCCAAACTTCGTTATCCACAAGTACTCGAACAGGCCGGAGCGTGCTATCGTAAATAACGATGCTGAGCGTAGATTGTCGAGTCAGTGTGAAGGAGATTCGCGTGTTCTCCTTGAACGGGTTAGGTGCGTTAATCGGACGCGATGCCAATACTGGACCTTCCTCACTCTCAACAGTGAAACTAAACTCATAGACTGCCATGTTTGCCTTACGGGCATCTTTGTTCTTTTCAGAAACATTACCCTCTTTATGCGCCATGTCAGACACTTCAAGTTTAACTGTATGTTGTCCGAAAGCGAGATCAGCCGGTGGTGTGTACATCACCTGTGAAGCTGATTTCTGGTTCGGTGCGAGGTTAATCAACTTATCATCGAAAACGAATCGAATCGAATCAACATCTACACCTGATTCTGCGTCGGCGTAGGTTATCGAAATCTGTGGCCGGCGATTTGTCAGGCGTGCCTCATTCTGGGGCGATGCCATTGTGATGACCGGTGCGGCAGTATCGAAGTCGATTGTGAAATTCTCTTTTGCTGTGGCAGAATTACCAAGCGTATCGGTTGCCCGAACTTCAATCGTGTAGATACCCTCATCAAGGGGTGCTTCAGGATTGAAATCCAAACGGGTGACACCTTCAACATTGTCTTCGCCATCATCTGCGGTTTTGCCTTTCACCTCTTTACCTTCGGCATCCATGACACCGATGGTTATTTTAGCAACCCCGGATTCGTCGCTGGCACTTGCGGAGATGACTGGAAGTCCACCACGGAAGGTTCCAGAAGGCGTGATTGAAGAGATCGTAGGTGCGGTATTATCCAAAATGAGTGTGAAGGTCCATACATGTTTGGTCGTACCGCCTTGGCTGGTTGCGCTGAGCGCCACAGTGTATAGCCCAGGTCCGTGTGTCTCGAAGTCCACGGGTGCCTGAATTTCGCCTTCAGCGACATTCAAGGTAGCCACAGAACGGCTCACGCCGCCATTTATACTGTATTTCACAGACGAAATATCAGATTGTTCGTCGGTTACAACCGCTGAGATCACTACCGCCCCTAACTTATCTGGATCGGTATCTTTGATGATCCCATTGGGAGCAACTGAAGAAATGACCGGCGGCGTTGTGTCTTTTGGCGGTTCTGGTATATCGACCACGAAGACGACAGATGTCTGCGCCGTATTGCCATCACCGTCAGTGACTGCGACAACAACGGTGTGATTTCCATCGCCTAATCCTTCCTCAGGGGTATAAGAGAATCGGTTTCCGTCTACCTCTGGTGTGGCATCAACATCGTTGATGGTAAAGGTCGTTACCTCAACAGTGCCTGCGCCGGAAAATTCACCACTGATAAGCGGTTCGCCGTGCTCGAAGGTTTGCCCTGAAGCGGGTGAATGAATCGCAACCATTGGTGCAGTCCCATTGACTGCGAACTCAGCGGATCCTTCACCGACGTTGCCGAGATTATCTGTAACTTGAACAGTCACGCGATATGCGCCACCAGCGAGTGGTTCGCTGCGGGTGTAAACCAAGCTTGCAGCATCTTTGTCAAGATCCGCTTGGTCAACAACGACTTCGGCTTCGTTAGGTGGTTGGAGACGTGCCAATGCAAGGCTTCCAGTCGCCCCGTCAACACCGGCTCCGGCCCCGTCATGATAGGTTGCTCGGATGGTCGGTAGGCTATCTACGGTCTCATCTTCCATAGGTGATTCGATGGTAACCATCGGACCGGTGTTATCAACATTAACTGTTGTTAATGGGAAAGCAACCGAACCGTTCCGTTTTGTGATCACACCCTCAGGCGTATAGACACCGTCTACGAGCGATCCGACCTCTACCTTCAGCGAGAAGGTATTTTCGGGATCTTCAGCACTCTCACTCGGCATTTCACTACCATCTACTGCGCCACTCAGTTCCTCAGCAGCTAACGCACTGTTTGGAACCATAAAACTCACAGTGACGGATTCCCGAAGTGGAATCGGTTCTGCGGGTGGCTCTGGTACGTCGGTATCATCAACGGCACTGACTGCTAATTCAGTGATATCAGAAACTCGGATGTTCAGAACATGCACCGTTATCATTGGAGACTCATCGGTTTGCACGTTACCGGACTCATCAACGGCTAAAGCGTGGAACATATAAGTCCCATTTTCGAGGAGTCCGACATCAATTGTAAGGTCAAGACCACCGGCTTCGCCTTCGGCAACAGTTTCAGCACTGTCTTCAGTGGTTTGCACCAAGTTCGCTGACGCGTAAGTCATAGGATCAGCAGTCGGTTCAGCAGTAAATATGGCTATCGGTGAAGGAACTGTATCATCAACAATCCCGCCGACAGTGTAACTACCATCTTCATTTGCTTCAATTGGGCCAGCAACGTCAGCAACGGCAACAATGTTCGTTGGACCGAGTGGTCCGACATCATCAACATTATCAAGCGAGAATGTTGATTGAACACCATCAGGAGATACCGTTTCGCCTTCGTCTGCTGCAGAGATTGCGACTGCCCGTACGACGTATGGGTTGTCATCCTTGGAAGCATCCCGGGCTGCGGGACTATCCTTGTCAATGGTGTCTGGAAGTTCCAATGCTACCGTATCTATATCAACCGTCCATTTTTGATAGGTTTGATATCGATGAATGGGTGAAGCCTCACCGCTCGCTGCGGCGGTTCCAGCTGCGACCGCAATGATGTCACTGAGGGAGTCAATATTTAGCTGCTGTAGTTCTTGAACTTCTTCCGAAGTAACAACAGTCCCCTCCTCAACTGTACCAACAGATTTCCACGCGGAATCGTCATCGTTTTGACGTTTGGCTTCAACGCGCGTTGAACTCATAAGCGGAGAAGTTATTTCACCAATAGAGTAAACATTGACCGTGACGATTCCCTTTGGTGCCCCGCTATCTGGGTTAGTTTCTGCTGGAGGATCCGTGGTTATTGCCAAAATTTCCGGAGCCGGTCGGTAAGTGTTTTCAACATTCACCGATATTTTTGCCCCGTCGGTTTCAGCCACTTCTGCACCTTCAGCATCAACAGCCACAGCGTGGAACATATAAGTTCCATTTTCGAGGTATTCACCATCAGCAAGTATACCGACATCAACGGTTATCTCAAAAACGCCACTGCCTTCAGCAGTTTCGGTTGCCTCTCCAATAGAAGTCCCCTCAGCATCCGTCACTACCATGACTGATGCGTAGGTCCCCATGTAAGATACTGGCTTAATGGTAAAGGTAACCATCGGGGGTTCGACAGCGTCGTCATATTTATCAACGAGTCCACCGACTGTGTAGCTGCCATCTTCGTTTGCTTCAACGGCACCATCGGCAGTAGCGACAGCAGTAATGTTTGTGGGACCGATGTTGTCAACGGAGAATTTTGCCTCAACACCGGGAATTGGTGGTATTTCGCCACCCTCGGTATTGGCATATCCGGTTACGACATATTGGTTATCATCAGCACTACCTTTGGTGATCGTATCCATCAACGTTGTGGTATCTATGGAAATCGTCCATTTCTGGTAAGTGCTACCCACATTGACACTCGGTTTGTCAGGCCCTACAGTATTGACGAGATCGCCAAGAAGATCGGCAAGTGTTTGACCACCGATGTTTTCAGCAGCTTCACTGGTTTCAATTGTCCATTCGGCATCTTGAGGTCCCTTAGCAACTAAGCGGACAGAAGCAATGTCTGTCGAAGTCCGGCTCGGTGTATATGCGTTAAGGGTTAGCATGCCTTGTGGTGCCCCGCTAACCGAATTGGTCGTCGTGGCAGGATCCACTGTAATTGCGATGACTTCAGGATCAAGCGGGCAGATACCTGCATCTAAATTGATAGCTCCTGCTGTTGGATCAGGATCTGTGAGCCTGAGTGCATTGGTAGCGACGGCACGCACCATTACAGAGCTGCCTGCGCCTATCAATGCGTCAAAGTCAGTGACGTTCCAAGGGATTGTCAACGTTGAACCCATTTCGCTTCCAGCGAGATCAAGTTCGCCGATATTCTGCCATGCGCCAGCAGCGTCCATATATTGGACCATAACAGTTGCAGGATGCGCTGAACGATGGTCCACTGTGACGGTTAACATAACATTTTCTGTGGTATTTCCGAAGATTGTCACATCACCGATGGGACCGCTTTCAAAGAGGTCGTCCATATCGCCGTCCATGTTACAATCGTCAATCACAGCAAACGTTACGCTGGCTTTGTCATAGTCTGGTGCAACGATTCTGAGCCGTGCGTGTGGTGCACTTGCATTAATATTGAAGAGCGTATCAATGCCAAGTGCGCGAATGCCATAGTCTCCAATAGCGAGGGGCATTCCTTCGCCTTGAATAGGCATCGTCATGGCGTACCCTTCACCCGGGACAAAGTCAAAACTGACGGGTAGCAGTGTATCAAAGAGCTGGAATGTAACATCTAAGATATTATAGATCACTTGACTTTGGTATTCATTCAACTGAATACCGCTTGGTTCGAGAAGTTTGTTCGCTTCTGTTTGAATAAGTTCTGGTGTTAAAAAGCCCAAGATTAAGTCAGGGGTCACAGTTTCAATGATCCCTAATATCTGCTCATCGGTTAAGTCTGGAAAGTATGGTTTCAAGACTGCTGGATTCTGTTTAAGCGCAGCCTGCAAAATCTTGGATGATGCCATAGTGGACTCGATTGTCAATGGCAGCCAAGTATTCAGGAAGTTGCCATCAGCATCCATTTCAGCCTCTTGAAAAACCAGATATGACTCACCAGCATCAAGAGCGTACTCGGGCATCCCCCTAACGTTGAGTGCAGCGGCACCAGGTGCAGGCGCGGTGGCAACAAAGACACCTTCACTGTTCCAATAGCCGGTAGCGTTGAGTTCGGGTTTGAATGCGATTGTCGCTTCGGGTGCGGTCGTATCAACAGTGAATGTCTCTTGTATCTGATCGAGCGGGGCTCCTGCAGCATCGTGGACAGTGGCAGCTAAGTAATAGTGGTTATCCGCGATTGCATCAATATTAGCAACCCATAACGATTGGGATGCTGGATCAACAGCTGGGACGCTGAAAACAGAAGCCAACATCGGATCCTTTGTATCTTCGATATCGCTGAGGAGTTGGTTAGCACTGAGAAGGAGTGGCCCCTGAAGTCGGTTCAGTGCCTTCTGAATTTCTCTGCCATCTGCGGGAGTGAGTTGTTGTCCTGTGGCGATCTTTTGAACCGCGGGCAGATTTATGAAACGGTCTATTGCAGTATTGACCGCAGGGGTAAATAAACTATCAACAATACCGCGTTCAACTATTTGCAGATTGCGTGGGTCTGGCATTGACCAGCTCGTAATCTCAAGTGGCGGATCCAAGGTTGCGTTTGCAATTTCGCCCAATAACTCGGCGGGATCTTTGGGTGGATTTTCCGACAATGCCAGAAGCTTGTAACGACTTAGGATGTCCAATGCTACTGGCTCATAGAGCGTTACTTCAAAGTAGTAGTAGACATTATTACCCAATGGAATATCTTCTACCGCTGTTTCCCAAACGACACCCCCGGCAGCGTCTACATTCGCCATCATAGGTACCATCTGGTATCCTTCCAACCGATCATAGGAGTACCAGAGGTTCACACCAGAGAACAATCCGGTGGTTGAGGTGGGCCATGCCGGTAAGTTGGTGGCAGCGAGTGATTCATCTAATTGGAAGGTATGAGAGATGGTTCCTGAACTAACAGCAGCCATGTGCTCGCCAATTGCCCCGTCCCCGTCTTTGAGCATGAATGTGACACCACCAACATCCGTAGCAGGTAATGGCACACGGACGTAAAGGTTCAAGTTATCCCGGGTTAGGTATTTAGTGTTTGGATCCTCCGGACCCAAATAGGCGATCTCAACCGGCTTAGGTGTTATGGCATTCCCAAAGTTCTCAAAATCTAAATCTGACCGGTCCGCTTCATTGTCGAAAATCGAGGTAGACTCTGATGTGAGTGCATAGCGAATGGACGCGAGTTGGCTTTTCGAGAGTAATCCTTTTGGAACCTGGTTAAGGATTAGGTCAACCAAAGTGTCTGGGGTGTGTCCTTGAAGATCGCTGGCTGAAATAATCCCCTGTAAAAATTGCCGTCCAAAGAATCTGTTAAGTGAGAGTCCGCCAAGTTTAGATTTACCATATATTGACTCGTTTGCCGGTGTTATCGGATCAAATGGAGATGCGGATTTAACGTCCTCTTTTGGCGGTTCAACAATCGGTTGTTCCGGGTCTGGCGGTTCAACTATCGGTGGTGGGTCTGGCGTTCCAGGGTCTGGCGTTCCAGGGTCCGGTGTTCCAGGGTCCGGTGTTCCAGGATCCGGTGTTCCAGGATCCGGTGGAGCAGCAAGTAACGCCTCAAATTCCTCAATCGCGTCTACATTCGCAAGCACCGACTGCACCAACGGGTCCCTGAGCATAGCCTTGACTGCTTCATCTTCCTTCAGAAGTGTAATGAATTCCGGGTCTAACTCTACACCGAAATTTGCAAGGATATCTGGATTGTCAACGACAATATTTATTAGTGCGGGGTTTCCACTCAAGGTGTTTTGAACTTGGTCTGACTTCAACCCCACCAGTGCCTGTGGCAGAACTGCCGCTATATCCTCACGTCCAAGCAATTCGCTGTATTTTTCTTTCACCTGTTCGGCGAGAGACGCTTCCTCTTCTTGCCCGAAAACAGTGTTCGGAATTGCGGTGTAAAAAACACACAATGTAAAAATCAAAAAACAAACGAGTGTTCGTTTTTTCATTAACTCATCCTCCTCGTTAAGTCTGCGCGCTCGCAAGACTAAGTACTGAGTTTCTTAGATGGGCAAGCGAGAATACGACAAAGACGACCGGGGTATGATGTTTGCCCATCCAATTAACATCTTACCAACGAGCATTAAAATTTCCCGATACCGATGTAACCATAGGATAGGGTTCGTATAACCTAAGGCACAGGTCAAAACATAAGGAAAGGGGGCATCTAACTTCCATGTCTGACTCTGCGGGAATTTTTCTATTATTTTAGCAAAAAGTAGTAAAATTAAGCAAGCATTTAATCGTTACGTGCCAGAGACATTAGCGTTATAGGTGCGAAACCTGTAACCGGAATCGTCCTGCAGTTACGTGATGTTTTATGCAATCGGTAAAATTCTATTCCCGCCGCATCGGTATATCATCGATTAAATTGCAGTCCGCTTATATATGATACCACAATTAACAAAACATGTCAAACCAAAATCTGAATTTTGGATGAAGAATTCTGACGCTTTTAATCAGAAATCAACAATCTATTTGACATATTATCAGAAAACACTTAAACTGTCAAGAAAAAAAATGCATTTGAGGAAAAGCCGATGTTAACTGAATCTGAAAAAGCACAATTGGACCGACAAGGTTTTTTGCTGCTCGAAAGCCTGATACCATCCAATATAACGGAACAACTTCGGGAAGGTGCTTTGGCACTCGCCGCAGCGGAACAAGCAGCTGGTAAAAACCATAAGTATCTCGCGAACGACAGTGCGCAGCGCGTCTGGAATCTTGTTAACAAAGGCGAGATTTTTGAAGAGGCTATCCAAGAGCCGAAGATGCTCGCTGCGATGGCGTATCTACTCGGTGCCGATTGCACATTGAGTTCCTTCACGGTAAATGTGCTTTATCCGGGCGCGCCGGATGCCGGTCTTCATATTGATTATCCACTATCTGCGTTACCGACACCACGCCCGAGTTTTCCAGTGGTTGCCAACAGCGTTTGGTTTTTAGATGACTGGACGCTTGAAAATGGTGCCACCAGTTGTGTACCGGGAAGCCACCGTCGGCTTGAAGCACTGCCTGAACCGGGTGTTGAATACACCGACGAGTTGCAAATCTGTGGACCGCGGGGATCTGTCCTCATTGTTAACGGTGCGATATGGCACGGTTCTTCAAAAAATATAACGCATGAACCGCGCGTTGGGTTACTCGGTTTTTTCTGTCGTTCTATTTTGAAACCGCAACAAGCACACCTCAAATTGGTATCCGACGAAGTTATCTCGCGCGCAACACCGACACTAAAACGTTTGCTGGGTCTCGATTCGTTGCCGAATATGAATGCGTAGTATACCGTAAATCCCCCAGGCCGGTAGATGCGGTTTCCTAACCGCATCGGATCCTCCGCGAAAACCTTCAGCTGCAGCGTTTGCTAAACAGTCCTGTTACACAAAAAACTCAGGACGCGATTGGGATAAGTCCGGTTCGGTTAGGAAACCAAACCTACCGGGACTGGGGATACGTCCGGTACCGAATCTAACGGCATGGCGATACGTCCGGTTCGGTTGGAATGCAGATCGCATTTGGGCGTGTACGCCGCAAAACCGAACCTACCGGGACTGG
Organism: uncultured bacterium; assembly: GCA_964593655.1. GTDB lineage: Bacteria > Poribacteria > WGA-4E > WGA-4E > WGA-3G > WGA-3G. The sequence continues at coordinate 28,395 of CAZQIP010000288.1, forward strand.
GGCTCGAGTATGTGCGTTTTCTCTGCCATCAATATTCGCTTGGGTTCGGGAGTATCCGGTGTCAACTGGTATATTAAGCGCGCTTTAATTGTGTCGCCGGTTGTGGTGGATGCCAGATCAAAAGCGTAAGTTCTGTTTTCGCTTGGAAGCAGTCGGTTCCCATTCTTGGCAGAAATTGAGATTTGCTGCTTTTGACGCTCCGTGCCATCTGGTGCGAGCAGTGTCACCTCAAGCACGATAGTGCGCAATGTCCCTCCCGGTAAGATATGTCCGGTCTGACTCCGAAGTTTGACATCCGCTTTTCCGTCTCCGTATGCAAGTTGAAGGGTTGCTGCCCGTTTGAGTTGTGCAACGCTGCGACTGCCGCGCCATGTATGCTTTCTGCCTTTGATGCTTTCATGGCTCGTTGTGCTTTGTAACCGCGTCACAACCGGCATGTGACATGTCGCGCAACTCGTATCCCCCTCGGCGAATTTGCTATTTAGGAAACTGGAAACTTGGTCATGCTCAGGAACGCTTTGTTGGCCGTGACAGGTAGCGCAAAGCACCGTCGGTTCGGTATAGATAGGATTGGTAACGTTAGCGTGAAAATAGGTTTCTGCACTTGCTGCGGGTCCGTTCATCGCGCCGTGTGCGTCAAGGTGGCAGACGAGACAAGAAACACCAGCCTGTCGTTGTTTGTCCCGCAGCTTCGGCATTTTCCCAACCCCTGTGATGAGAATCGGTTGGGGCGCATGGCACTGGTCGCATTTCGTTTCCCTGTCGGCGACCTGGCTTGCGGCAGCCTGATAGATTTCATCAACCCATGCCTTGGCGTGCATCGAATTTTCCCATTCTCTCCAGATAGCCGGGTGGCAGCTTTTACACTTTCCGTCCTGAAACCCTTGATATGCCTCTATTATACGATGTGTATTGTCTTCGGCACGCAGTGTCAGGTTAATGGTTACTATACTTAAGACGCATCCGAACAATCCCAAACTTACGCCGAGGATACGCCAGTGCCTTGCCTTAAGACTCATCGCGCTGCCTCACAAAAAGCATCTAAGAGTGAAATCGCTGCGGTCTCCGCGCTTCGGATACAGTCGGGGATGCCTATCCCGTGGTACCCATTTCCTGCAAGTGCAAGTCCTTGTACCTCGCGCGTGAGGCGTTCTATATCATCAACAACGTCTTGGTGCCCGACCTGATATTGCGCCATTGCCTGTGTATGTTTGCGAACAGTGGCGAACAGTGGCGCGTTTTCGATGCCAAGCAGCGGTGTTAAATTTGCCTGACACAATTGAATAAGGTCGGCTTCGGAGTTTTTAGAAGTAGGTTCGCCGACGAAGGCACGTAACAAGATGTGTTCTTCCGGCGCGCGATTCTCAAATTTGACGCTACTGAACGAGCAGCCGATCAGCGATAGGTTTTCCGTAGCAGGCACAACGAATCCCATGCCGTCTAATGGGTGTATAATATCTGTACGGCGGAATGCTAAATTAACCGTTGCTGAAGAGGCGTATGGAATCTCATTGAGTTTGGTAGCGAGCGGATTTGATATTCCCTGGACAAGCGCACTTGTTTGCACCGCTGGGAGTGCGATACAGAGAAGTTCCGAATTTAGGGTTTCACCAGTGGAAAGCGCGACACGCCACCCTGTCCCATCAACACCTTGCTGGATATGTTCCACACGCGTATTTAATCTAATACTATCGGATAAGATGTTGACAAGCGTATCAATTAATGTCTGCATTCCTGATTTGAACGACAGAAAGAGACTATAACGGGGGCCGCTGGTATCTCGACTGGTTTCGGCTGCCTGTTTTTTTTGTGCCCGGAGCGCCTTGATAATACTTCCGTGTGTTTTTTCCATCTCCAAGAATCTTGGAAAGGTCGCCTTTAGGCTCAAATTTTCTGCATCCGATGTATAGATACCGCCTATCATGGGTTGCGCCATCCGTGTAAAGGCTTCGGTACCGAGGCGGCGTCTGACGAAATGGGCGACGGCTTCATCTATGTCTCTTTCTCTGCGTGGGATAAAGAGGTCCAATGCCATTCGTAATTTACCACGCCAACTAAAGAGCGGGGTTTTTAGAAACGGCTTCAGGGACCCCGGTGCCATCATGTAAAAGCCCTCAGGGACAGGATGCAGGGTCCCTTTTCGGACAACAAAGCTCCGACGGACTTTCGGGTTGGTGCCTATGAATTGCTCTGCGATGCCGAGTTCTTCACACAAGGTCTTTGCCGCTGGTTTTGTAGAGATAAAGGCATCGGGCCCGTGTTCAATGAGGAATCCGTCTCGGTGTTCGGTTTGGATAACACCACCAACGCGTCCAGTCGCCTCAAGCAGCGTGACATCAAGCGAGATATTGCGAAGCGCTGCCTCTTGCTGTAAGCGATAGCACGCGGCTAACCCTGTGATGCCGCCGCCGATAACAATCGCGCGTTTTTTCTTAGAGTCTTCCGGCATGAGACCCGTCCATTCTAAGTAATTTCGTTTATTAGTCTGTCTGTCCTTGAATTGTAGGTGTATTCGTTCGTAGTAGGGCGATTTATCGCACGTGCATAGGACAGAAACGGGCAATGAATTGCCCTACTACAAGCGGGGTTACTCCTAATTTTAGACTGAACAGACTATATAGTGTGGAGTTTTTACCCATCGTTAGCAGCATATAAGCACGCGAAATCGAGAAACTACCTTATTTAGTTCGCAGCCCTTTCAGACACAAAATCTGCTAACATGTTGATGAATTTCGGGTGGGCACCGACAGTTCCTGCCCGAATAAAATCAATTCCGCAGGCTCCCGCTGTCTCGGCAGCCTCTATGTCAAGGTCGTAGAGTACTTCAACATGATCGCAAAGAAACCCGATCGGTGAGGCAACAACGGTGTCAACGCCTTCTTCTTTTCGGACTTTAAGCCAATCGTTGATGTCAGGCTGTGTCCACGGGATAGGGCTGTTTTCTACTTCACTTTGGTACGCCAAGCTGAACTGAGTTCTTCCGAGTTCCTGAGCGACCGCTTCGCCGGTTTTTTCAAGCTGTTGTGTGTAGGGTGAATTATCCGCTGCTGCCTGAGGAATCGCGTGTGCTGTAAAAACAAGTTCGGCACGTTCTAACTTTTCACCAGATGTCGTTTTGATAATCTCAGCGATAGCCCCAATATAGCCTTTACGTGTATACCACGGATCAAGATAGTCAATCGTCGGTTTTTCACCATCAACGGCGTCAATTCCCTTTTTTACTGTCTGTTGATACCACTCCCAACTGAATTGAGATTGGTGTGGTGCCATGATAATGCCGAGTATTTTACGGTGTCCTTTTTGTGCTATTTCAGCGATAACTTCTTGTAGATATGGGGTCCAATGCCTGAACCCGGTATAGACGGACAGTGGAAGGTTGCGCGCCTGCAACGCTTTTTCCAAAGCGTCGGCTTGTTTGAAAGTCAATTCGTTGAATGGCGAAAACCCGCCCAATTTTATATAATGTGCTGCGATGTCTTTTACACGCTCTTTTTGGGATTCAGCTGTCCCGGCGATGCCTTCAACAAAGCAGTAGGCTTCGCCCGGGCAGGTATCGTTATCATATTTTTGACAGCATCCGGGTGTGGGTCCCCCAAATGCGACGAGCAAGACACTGTCGTATCTCATTATTAATATGCCTCCTATGCCATATTGGCTAATTGTGCTGGCATGAACCGCGCATCGGCCGCGATCGCCTTCGCGAAAGCTTCACGTGCCAACGTTTCATCTCCATTTGTGCGATGTGCGAGTCCGATGGAAAAGTATGCTTGTGCGAGTTGTGTGCCGTGCAGTCCGTTGACAAGCGCCTGATAAATGGATGCCAACCCTGTTTTTGTTTCATCGCCGTTGCGGTAAGCAGAGAGAATGTGATTGTACCCGCGTAAAAGGTGCGCTGGTGCGTAATCGGGGTCCACTTCAAGTGCGGTATTGAGTGCTTTTTTCGCTTCGGCGAAGAAATCACCCTTCTCAAGGACGCTTGACACGCTGCGGGACGCTTGCGTGAGCAAATCTGCGTATGCTGTCCATGCGTCTGGCAGATTAGAAAATTTTTCGGTTGCGGTTTTCAAGATAGCGATTGCTAAACCGAAATCATTGCCCTCCGCGACCTCTTCGGCGGTTTCGCGGTACGCTTCAAATTTTTCAAGTGCGCGTGTTTTTTGGTGAAGTTTTTCAATATCCGCAGCCGGAATAGCCGAAGGTTTCAGGTGTTGCCAGCCCGGTTCCGGGTCGTCAATCAACCCGCGGTACACCCTTAGAATCGCGTAGCGGGGTGTTCCCCAAACTTCGGCGATAGACCGAATCCAGTCAGGAAAGTTAGCCTCCATCTCAGGGAGCAGTTCGGCTAAAGACATGCCTTGTTCGACGCGTTTTCGGACTTCCGTTAGAAAATAGGACTCTATCTGGAGTAACAGATCTATTTCAGCATCTCGCGCTAAAGGCCCGTGTCCCGGTAGTACAGATTTCGGTGTATATGTCCGCAGTTCTTTAATTGTATTCATCCAATCGTGGTTTGCCATGAGCCCTTCATTCATAACCGGTTGCCCAAAGATCGGAAAGCTCCCCGTCATAACGGTATCGCCAGAGACGATAGCATCTTCTGCGGGAATTCTGATAGCAGTGGCATCGTCTGTTTCTGCCTTTCCTAAATGAACGAGGTGCAAGGGTTGATTTCCCAAATCGAGTTCGGTTTCGTGTGTGAATGTCTGCTGTGGAAGGAAGGGCGGGTCGCCGAGTGTGAAACCACGAGACCGCAGGAACGCCTCCTGCCGTGGTGCCCTATTGACCATGAAGTCTTTCGTCATCTGGCGTGCGACGACAGTTGCGCCTGCCTGATGAAAAATAGTGTTTCCGTTCGTATGGTCCCAGTGATAATGTGTGTTAATCGCATACAGAATTGGCTTATCTGTAACAGTACGGATGGCGTTGTACAGTCGTCGTGCCATCATTTGGTTTACTTGTGTATCAATGACCGCCACACCGTTATCTCCAATGATAATAGAGGAGTTGACGATATTGCGAAACAGATACACCCGCTCTGTGACTTTAACGAGTTGTCCGTATTGCCGTGGCGCAAAAGGGTTTTCTGTCATGTTTTTTATTCTATTCCTAAAGTGTTTTTGCGATATTTACAAAATGTTTAACATTTTCAAAAGGTGTGTCTCTGTGAAGTCCATGACTCAAATTCAATATATGCCCCGTCTTTCCGCCCTGTTTTAGGCAGGTTTCGACGGCTGCAGTGATGTCATCGGGTGTTCCGTCGCGGAGTATATCGTTATCCACGTTCCCCTGAAAAGCGACGGTGCCATCAGTCTCAGCTTTGGCTTTGCCGAGGTCTACACATTTCCCGACGCTCAGTACGCCTGCCCCACTTTGGTGCATTAGATCGAGATGGTTACACTCTTTTGCGAAAAGTATTCCGGGTGCCTCTCGGTTGAGTTCAGCGAAAATTTGTTGGTGATATGGAAATGCAAACTCTTTATATATGTGTCTCGGTAAGACATCCGCGATGGACTCGAAAAGTTGTACAACTTGAACCCCCTCGCTAATTTGGTAGTTCAAATAATTAACGGTCATCTCCGTCAATTTGCTTAGCAGACGATGCAAGCGTTCAGGGGTTTCTTGAATCATTTGAAAAATAGGGGTCGCCTTTTCCGATACACCGGTACCGCGTTTGATAGGGCTTTCGCCCGCAATGAGAAAAAATGCGAGCGTCAAAGGGGCGCCAGCAAAACCGATGAGCGGTAGTTCTCCGTTCAGGGTCTCGCGGAGTTTACGAATGACTTTCCCTGTGAACGCTAACTGCGCGGCGGGTTCATTGACGGGTTGGAGTGCGTCTATTTGTGCTTGCGTCCGAATCGGTGGGCTTAAAATGGGGCCTGGGTCAAACCGGAAATGTGCGCCCATCGGTGCAAGCGGGGTAAGAATATCTTTATAGACGATAATTGCATCAACGCCGATACGTCTTGGGAGCAGCGAAATTTTGACTGCCGATTCGACATCGGTGTCTGACATCGGTGCGGGACAGGTGCGGAAGAGTTGTTCTAAAGGGACATTCAATTCTTGTCGAATCTGCCGATAAAGCGGATCTGACCTGCCTGCCTGTCGCATCATCCATACGGGTACGCGTTCCACTGGCAGACATCGCGCTGCGCGAAGAAGTAAGTCGTTTTTTAATTGCTGTGCCATGCTGAGAGAGATTACCCCTTCAATGCCCTTTCAATCTGCCTTTTTGATGGCGTTCCAGGAACTGTCGTAGTTTCGCGAAACTTTTAACGTTTTTCATAATCCTACCGCTCTCTCGCTCCTCAAGATAGAGGAGGAAAACCATAACATAGAGGCTCACGAGAAATAGTAGAAACCCTGAAATGCATCGCCCGACTGCTGAATAATTGGCTTGCAAACTGAGGTAGGGGGTGACCGCCTCGGGTGAATCCTGCTCAGGCCACTCCACCGAGACAAAGTCCCCCAACCCAGTTATCCCAAGCGATAGAAAAGCGATAGAAAGGACAAAAACGATGAAAAATGGGATACCCATATTAAACACCGATTAGGAAGAAACTTTTATTAGACCTTTCGTACAAGCATCTTCGCGGTTTCGGACCTTTGTTATCCCTTCAACGAGCGATTCAAGTGAGAACTCGTGGCTAATAATTTTGTCCATATTGACATCGCCGCTCGAAATGAGTTGTACTGCCTCTTCCCATGTATCGGGTGCAAGCCAAGAGAACCGAATCGTTTTATCATCAAGAATGGTATCAAGGATTGGTACCTGCATTACATCTGTGTCGCCGGGGAGCCCGAAAATAACGACGGTTGCGTGCCTACCCGTAATTTCCAATGCGGTGTGAATTGCGTCAAGCGAGCTGGTAGCCGTAATTGCGCGGTCCGCCAATTCACCGTTATTGAGTTCCTGAATTGTAGCCCCCAAGTCTTCAACGTAGTGTGGAGAGTTGGTATCGCTGACATTGACGACAACGTCTGCCCCGAGTTCTTTACCGCAATCCAATCGATAATCACGAGTGCCGACAAGGAGTACATTTTTCAAGCCGCGGCTTTTCAATACCTGCACCATCATTAAACCGATAGGTCCCGGTCCGAAGACAACGGCGGTTTGTCCTTCTTCAGCGTTGAGATTGTTAACAGCATAGAGTCCACAGGCGAGCGGTTCTGTTAATGCGCCTTGATCATACGTAACGTTATCCGGTAATTTGACAGTCCAGCGATAATCAGAGACTGCGTACTCGGCGAATCCGCCATCAACACCTACGCCTAAAACACGTTTTTCGGGGCACAGGTTCGACAACCCTTTTTGGCTCCAAAAGGAGTCTGGGTTTGATTGGACGGGATTAACGACAACTCGATCTCCAACTTCAAATCCACCTGTTGCTCCTGCTTCACTGCCGACTTCGACGACTTCACCCGTAAATTCGTGCCCAAGGATGAGGGGTCCTTTTCCGTCGTCTGTTTCAAGCGAACTGTTACCAAAATAGTATGCGACATCCGAACCGCAGATACCTACCGAACGTACTTGAACTAAAAGGTCATTATCACCGGGTTCTGGTACAGGTCGGTCTTCGAGGCTCATCGATTCGGGTTCATAGAAAATTTGAGATTTCATTGTGTGCCTCCTAATGTCTTTAAATGGATGCGTTTATTTTAGCATATCCGAATTTAAATTACAACGAAATTTCAAGATTAGAAGAGGAACCGCATCTCTAAAAGCAAAAATCGACTGCAAAACTCACCGAGGAAAACTGTAATAATGGCAATAAAAAGAAAACCGGTTGCGGCTCGTGTTGCGCCGAGCACATCACGCGCAACAGACTTAGGGCGTAAGCAGTCCCATGTAATAAAGTAGAGGAGTAACGTGCCAGCGATACCTATAAGCAGCCGCATGCTGAAGATGATTTGGTAGAAAAGATTAAAAGGGACAACATCCGTGGATTGCTGCCTGAAAAAGATGTTCAGGCAGAGCAGCAGTGCCATCGCTGAAAGGGTATAGAGTAAGACGGTATTAAACCGTTTCAGGTAACGTACCGGTAGATCCGGTGTCACAAGGTACCAGTGCCCAAACCACATGCCGCTGTGAACGGCACCGAGTAACACAGCAGCTGTCACGAATTGAACAGGGAGTAGAAACATTTCCCCTGGAAATTGAACAATTTCGGAATAACGCTGCGCACTCAAAACGACCCACGCAGCACCACAAATTACGCCCGCAAAGAAAACGAGCCGTGTGAGCAGCGGGACTTTGAACCACCAACTCAGTGTATAGATGAAAAGGATCATCACAAAAGAGATGACCAAAACAGACTCGGGGTTCTGCCAGAATCCGAAAAAATTGAGAAAAGTGACGGGTTGCCGATGGAGCGCCAAGTCCGCGCAGCGCGATAAACCGCTTACAAGTAAGTAGATGCTTCCCATCAAACGATAGAAGTTCGCCCCGACTAACGCTTTCGGGACTAAAAGGAGGAGACCAAATCCGCCGACTGCGAGTTGGCTGAAAACGAGATAAAAAACATCAAGAATACTAAACATGGGTGCGACTTGGTGATTTTCAATAGGGCAGTTTTAATCCGTGCGCTTGTTACGCGGATTATTTCACAAAAACAGAAACCCATTATAGTTCGCCGTAGCAAATCGCTATGCTCAAGACCATAATGGGCTTCCTATTCATCACGCGGTGTCTATATCCGGCAAGCTAAAACATGCGGTCTTGACACCGATTTAGATAATTTCGACGACTGCGCCAAGTTCTTCGAGCTGCTCTTTCGCCTTGTCGGCATCCTCTTTAGAGACAGCTTCTTGAATGACGACGGGTGCGGATTCGACTTTTTCTTTTGCTTCTTTCAAGCCGAGCCCGGTAAGAGAGCGAACCTCTTTGATAACCGGAATCTTATTGGCACCGAATTCTTTGAGTTGCACATCAAATTCGGTTTTCTCTTCCGCTGCGGCTTCTTCTTCCGCTGCGGCTGCGCCATCTGCAGCGGGCATCATGCCCGGCATAGCGACTGCCGGCATAGCTGATGCACTGACACCAAATTTATCTTCCAATGCTTTGACCAGTTCGGAGAGTTCCAGAACGGTCATATTGCTAATTTCCTCAATCATTTTTTCCATATCTGCGGCCATGTTTATATCCTTTCTATAAATAAGTAGTTAAGCCATTGACTTGATTAGAATTTTCCGATCAAGTGGTGTAGGAAAATAGAGACACAGTGCCTCGGTTTCCCTGTGATACTTCGTATAAGCGTTAGGCGTTTTCTGCCTCTTTCTTCTGCTCGGCAACCTGTGTTAGGACAGAGGTTACCTGACGGACTGTTCCACTCAGTACATTCACTATCCCGTTAGCAGGGGACCCTTGATGTAGGGTTCGCACGAGTCCAGTGAGCGGTGCACTGATAAGTCCGACGGTCTTAGCGACAAGGGCTTCGCGTGAGGGCATATCCTTAAGTGCTTCAACGCCCGCTGCGTCAATCACCTGTGCGCCGAGAATCCCGCCTTTAATTTTAAAATTTTCGTGTTGCTCGCCAAATGCGATCAAGATTTTTGAAGAGGCCGCGGGATCAGTGCCGGCAGCGAGGGCTGTATTTCCCTTGAGATAAGGGCTGACCCCTTCAATGCCTTTCTCTTCAGCGACGACATTGACTAAAGTGTTCTTACAGACCTTATATCGCATATCAGCGGCTCGGAGTTGATTCCGGAGCTCGTTAATTTCTGCGACGGTGAGTCCTTGAAAGTCTGTTAGCAGGACAACGTCGGCGCTGTCGAAAATCTCACGAATTTGTTCTGTTTGCTGAACATTCGCCTCATTCGGCATGTATCAGCTCCTTTCTGTGTAGATTGTATGGAAGCCACATCAGGTCGCTTCGGTTTCCATACAAACAGGTTAATTTGCATGCAAAAAGCCTCCAGGTACCTGGAGGCTTACATAAATAGAGAAGCAACAGCGGGCAATAAATCGGAGCTGCGCTTTGAGCAGCACGCCCTGTGTTCGATTCCATTCAAGCCTCGGTAGGCAATTAAGCCGATGGCACCTACGTTCTACGACTCTATTCAACTGTAAAGACTATTTCTATATCGTATCCCGGGTCATTTATACAAATTGTTGTGGGTCTATCCGGATACCGACACCCATCGTTGCGGATATAGCCACGCTCCGAATGTATCTCCCCTTTACGGAGGAGGGTCGAGCGGCGACGAGCGCCCCCATTACAGCATTGAGGTTTGCTTTAATACCCTCTTCTTCAAATGAGGTCTTGCCGATCGGGACGTGAACGATACCAGATGACCGTTCTACCCGATATTCGATTTGACCTGCTTTGATATTCTGTATTGCATCAACGACATCCATTGTGACGGTGCCAGCCTTGGCGTTAGGCATTAAACCTCTCGGTCCGAGGACTCGTCCAAGTTTCGGCATAATACTCCGCATGAGATCCGGTGTCGCGATTGTTGCGTCAAAATCGAGCCATCCGTCAACGATTTTATCAACGAGCTCATCTGTTCCGACGAAATCTGCGCCAGCTTCCTCAGCTTGCCGTGCGGGGTCGCCTTCGGCGAAGACGACGACACAGACGGATTTTCCTGTGCCGTGTGGCAGCGTAACGGTACCGCGTATATTCTGCTCAGCATGTTGTGCATTGACACCGAGGCGTGATGCAAGATCAACTGTCTCATCAAACTTCGCACCGCTCGTTTTTTTGACAAGCGAAACGGCTTCATCTACTGTGTAGAGTTGGAGTCTATCTACCTGCGCTTTGCCGTCGGTGTATCGCTTTCCTCTTTTCGCCATGTTGTTCTCCGATAGTCAGTGGGCATATCTGTGTAGCCCTGTTCCGAAGCGAGTTTATGTGTATGCGCGGTGCGTGCGCTGAACCTCGCTATCCAATCGTAAGCCCCATACTGCGAGCGGTGCCTTCTACCATCCGCATCGCGGCATCTAAGTCTGTTGTATTTAAGTCAGGCAATTTCGTCTCCGCAATCTCTCGGATTTGATCCATTGTGACGGAGGCAACCTTGTTTCGGTTGGGTTCCCCTGAACCTTTCGCGATTTTCGCTGCGGCTTTGAGTAAAACTGCCGCGGGCGGCGATTTTACGGTAAACGTAAACGACCTGTCGCTATAACAGGTGATGATGGTTGTCACCACCATACCGGTTTGATGCTGCGTCTGGGCGTTAAAAGATTTGATAAACTCTTGTAGGTTAATCATATAGGGCGCGAGACTTGGCCCAACAGGCGGCTGTGGCGTTGCCTGTCCGGATACCAATTGGAGTTTAACTTCACCTGCTACTTTTTTTGCCATTGTTTTCCCTATTCTGGATTGTGATAAAGCGGCGATCCCGTACTTAGACGTCACCGTTTAATTTTAATTTAATTCAGTTCTTCCACTTCAAGCAAGCCTAAGTCAACAGACGTTGAACGACCGAAAAGCGAAATGCTGAGGCGTAACCGTTGGTGTTCCATGTCAATTTCTTCAATTTCGCCAGGGAATCCACTAAAGGGTCCGTTGATGACTTTAACCTTATCGCCTATCTCGTATTCCATCGCTGGGACCGGTACAACTTCCTCTTCCTCGGTTGACATCTGGAGCATTACCTCAACGTCATCGGGACTCAAGGGCGATGGGTGTGAGGGGGGCCCCAAGAAATTCATGACGCCTGGGGTTTCTTGTATAAGTGCCCAACTTCTTTGTCCAATGGTGCTTTCAACATGCGGTCCAAGTTCATGGGTGGTATTAACAAGTACGTATCCGGGATAGGAAGGTCGGACACTGACTTTCCGTTGGCTGTCCTTAACCTCGACGACTTCGGTCTCTGGGACATTAATCTGCAAGATCGCGTCCTGCAACTCTTCCCGTGCGATCATGTTGTCGAGGGTGAGTTTAACCTTTTTTTCATGTCCGGTGTATATCTGAACAACGTACCAGTATCCATCCATATTCTGATTCACCCCTGGTTGAAGCACAAAAGTGTTAGCTACGAATAAAAAGCGTTCTGAGAAAAGTCATCCCGAAGCCCTCAAGCGAGGTGTTCAAGGCATACTGGCTCACAAGTACAGCGATGAGTGGGATGCTGGCGACTGCCGCTGCGATTATTTTTCGGTTTCCGGCAATAGCAGCCTCAGGATCTCTATCGCTTCGTGAGTGGTCTTCCCAACTTTTTACGATCAAAAAGACAATGACTGGCAGGGCTGCGAGAAAAATCCAAGATAAAGGATACTTCCATTCTGGAAATTTAGGGTTGCCATCGATGATACCGATGTAAAGCCCTAAGAGGGCGGAGGCGACAATGACGGTAATGGTACTCCCCTGTACCTCTTTCATATCCGGTTTGGTTACCTTCTGCCATTCGAGATGGATGCCCTGAAGATATTTTTTCAAGCGAGTTATCATAATAAATTATAAAAGGCAGGCCAGGAGGGATTCGAACCCCCAACACTCGGTTTTGGAGACCGACGCTCTACCGTTGGAGCTACTGGCCTGCAAGATTTCCATAGCGTGCCACAGACCCACTGAACGGTTAAGGTCGTGTGATCCGTTGCACCGACTCAAAGTTATCGCGTTTCTTTATGGGGTGTATGTTTTCGGCAGAACCGGCAGTATTTTTTGCGTTCATATCGATTTTGCTGCGTCCGGCGGTTGCGGGTTGTCACATAATTCCGCTGATTGCATACATCACATGCTAATGTTACAATGTCTCTCGGCATAATAAGACCCTACTTTCGGTAAGTGGAGCCGACGACCGGGATTGAACCGGTGACCTCGTCCTTACCAAGGACGCGCTCTACCGACTGAGCTACGTCGGCAAAAATTAAAACACATCAACAAGCGGGATACGGGAAGCGAACCCGCGACACATGGCTTGGAAGGCCAATGCTCTACCAGCTGAGCTACTCCCGCATAACATAAGTGATCATGTCGCGTATCACTCGGGCACGTCCATCTGGGATTTTTGTGGAAGACCGGCTCCCTGGGTTGATTCCGCTACGCTTCTGCCCAGCATAAGAGCAAATGGGGGCAGATGGATTCGAACCACCGTAGGCATAGCCAACAGATTTACAGTCTGCCCTATTTGACCGCTCTAGCATACCCCCATGATTAAAAGCTGACGAGAGGAATCGAACCTCCAACCTAGTGATTACAAATCACTTGCTCTACCATTGAGCCACGTCAGCAGCACTTTATAATTATACTCACTTTACTCACGATTGTCAAGTGATTCGCATTTTTCGCACGAGGTTCTGTAATAGGCGCGATTTACGCACCTCAGGACTACGGTTGATCCGTGCTACAGTCCTTCTTCGCGTTCCGCTACCTCCGGATCGACTTCTTGTTCAAGGAGCTCCTCATCGAATATATCGCTCCCGTCTCCTGGTGCTTCAGCATCCGTAAAGATTGAAGGCGTTTTTGAATCAGGAACTTTTGGTTCTCCCTTTTCAAAGTGGAGTTTCCCGTCTATTAATTCTTGTGTTGCAATGGCGACGGGTTTCTTTTTTTTGTCTGCCGCGTTTGTGGGGGCGAGGGGTAAGCCGTTTGCGTTTATATCTCTGGCTCGCTTCGCGGCAATATTCACGGCAAGATACTTGTTTTTTACTGTTTTCACCAAGTCTTCATTGTAAACGACTTCATTCATTTTTAAATCTCCTCCACATTGTAAATACAGATTTAGACAAGCGTATTATAATTATACCAAATTTCTTTCAAAAGTCAAATTAAAACGACAGAAAAGTTGACAAATTGACTCATGAATGTTAAAATTAAAATTGAAGTATTAGTTTTACAAAATTAAGGAATGCCTAAATGGATACACACATCCAGCCTATCCTTGAAAAATCGCTTGCGGGGGAACGGTTAGACTTTGATGACTGCCTGACGCTTTTCAAGAGCCATGATCTCCTTGCTTTGGGGCACGCTGCGGACGTTATCCGACAACGGACACATCCGGAAGGCTATGTTACATACATCGTTGACCGGAACATTAATTATACCAATTGGTGCTATGTGGATTGCGATTTCTGCGCTTTTTACCGCCATCGTCAGGATCCTGATGCTTATGTCATGGAACGCGACGCGTTAGGAAAAAAGATACAGGAGACGCTCGACCTCGGCGGCGAGTTGATTTTGATGCAGGGCGGACTCCACCCGAAACTCAAACTTGACTGGTACGAGGACTTACTCCGCTGGATTAAGGCGAATTATCGCATTCATATTCACGGCTTTTCGCCACCGGAGTTGGATTGGTTCGCGAAGATAAACCGTATGTCGTTGCGCGAAATGCTCATCCGCTTGCGAGATGCTGGACTGGATTCGATTCCAGGCGGTGGCGCGGAGATCCTCACTGACCATGCCCGTAACGAGATTAGCCCGAAAAAATGCACTGCTGACGAATGGCTGGAAGTTATGCGCCAAGGACATCTTGTTGGACTCAAGTCGAGCGCGACGATGATGTATGGGCATGTAGAAAGTTACGCCGAACGTGTTGAACACCTCGTCCGCCTGCGTGATTTGCAAGATGAGACGGGTGGCTTTACTGCTTTTATCTGCTGGTCTCTGCAACCTGCTAACACGCGTATGGAACACATTCCACCCGCTGGGAGTTTTGAATACCTCAAAACCCTTGCGATTTCCCGCTTATTCCTCGACAACTTCGACAACTTCCAATCTTCGTGGGTAACGCAAGGTCCCAAAATTGGGCAGCTATCGCTTAAGTTCGGTGCAAATGATATGGGCGGCACGATGATAGAAGAGAATGTTGTCAGCAAAGCAGGCACCGTCTACTGCATGCCGATTGAGGAGATTGAACGGACAATATCGGAACTCGGATATATCCCGAAACGCCGTAATTTTTTCTACGACATTCTCAATTAATTAGGACAGACCCAGGTTGCCACGCTCGTAGCATAATTTTCTGCTCTGGAGTTTAAGATGTCTAATCCACGCCCGAACGTTCTTTTAATCACAACTGACCAACAACGTGGTGACTGTCTGGGCTTGGATCCTGACGGTCCTGACTGCTTACAAACGCCGAACTTAGACTGGATCGGTCGCACCGGTACACATTTCCGGCGCGGCTATGCCGAGTGTCCGAGTTGTATCCCTGCCAGACGTGGGCTGATGACGGGGACGGCTCCGGCTGCGAATGGTGCTGTCGGTTATAGAGGCGCGCAGTGGGATCCGCCACACACCTTGGCAGGTGAATTGTCCGCAGCCGGTTATCAAACCGAGATGATTGGCAAACTACATCTGATGCCAGCGCGTAAACGATACGGTTTCGATCATGTCCAGTTAGCAGATGCCACCCGTGGAGATGACAACGACTACGTCGATTGGTTGCAGCAATATTACCATCGGAACGACGTTGATCCGGGTATGGCTCACGGGGTCTCTGCCAACGGCTGGGTCGGTCGTCCACATCATCTCCCCGAAGAGCAGATGCACACTTTCTGGTGTATCGATCGCGCCCTCAATTTTCTGAGAAAACGTGACCCGACTGTCCCCTTTTTTTTAAACATCTCTTTCATAGACCCGCATCCACCACTGACACCGCCGCTTCACTATTACCAACGCTATATCCAACGCGAGATGCCTCCGCCTATAGTGGGCGACTGGGCACCGGAATTTGAAGGGGCACAAAAAGGGTTGGATCCAAACGCTTGGGAAATTTGTCTTGACGATTACGACATGAAATGCGCCCGTGCTGCTTATTATGGGATGATCAATTTCATTGACGATCAAATCGGTCGTCTGATTCAGTCTGCTGGTGGATTCAGGGACTACTTCGTCATCTTTACCTCCGACCACGGCGAGATGTTAGGGGATCACAACCTGTACCGTAAAACCTGGCCCTATGAAGCCTCGGCGCGAGTGCCTTTCCTTATGCGGGCACCAGCGAAATGGGACTACCCGAAAGAGACCGTCTGTCAAAGTCCTGTCGGTCTACAGGACATCATGCCGACGATTCTGGATGCAGCCGGGATCGAAATTCCTGACACTTGTACTGGCAAAAGCCTGCTGCCGGTCATGCGCGGTGAGACAGATCGTGTACGGGACTGCCTACACGGTGAACACTCCGGGTGTTACGAATATAAGCATGGTAACCACTATATAACAGACGGACACCATAAATATATCTGGTACTCCCAAACCGGACAAGAACACCTTTTCAATCTTCAGGAGGACCCACACGAAACACGCGATCTGGCGAGGTTGAACGAGGCAGAAACCGTTCTAACACCTTGGCGGAATCGTCTAATTGCGTTTCTCCGCGAGCGTCCTGAAGGCTTTACCGATGGCACAAAACTCATCGCAGGACAACCGCATAATGCGTTGGTGCCTGATTATCAACCGGATGCGACTTATCCGTACTTATAGTGTGAGATGAAAGGTGCCCACCATTTTGGCTAAGTTCCGGTGCGGTTAGGAAACCGCACCTACCGGGTTTGGGTGGGCAGCGGATTTGGGTTTCTTGTGTTCTGCGTGTTTTGGCGATTCCAAGTTTCTAAGTGCGCCTTGAAAATCACCTACGTATCTAACGATAATCTTGATGTATCCAGAGTTCGCTTGCCTCTTTGCGTGCGGCGAACCAGTTCAAATATGCTTCGCGCTTTTTGGCTTGGATGAGTGCTTGGCGATGTCGGGCTTTTTCCGCCGGATCCGTTCTAAACGCTTCAACATCCGGTTCTTCGCGTTCAACGAGCTGGATAATGTAAACCCCGTTGCTGCCTCTGAAGGGGCCAGCGATATCCTCGACCTTCATTTGAAACGCTGCAAACATAGTTTCCGCCGAATTTCCGACACCGGCGATGTAATCGCTCGTTGGGCTGAGCGAGAACGGGTTGCTCTCTTGGACGGAAAGTCGGTCTGCTGCTAAACCTTCCGGGGCTTTATACTTTTCGAGTAAAGCATCGAAAGATGCGGCAGCCTCGCGTTGATTCAACAAGTTTTGTGCGTCTGCAAAAGCACGTTCTTTCGCCTTCTCGTTTTTGACCTCCGCAATGACTGCTGTCTTTATCTCCTCAAAGGGTGGAATCGCCGTAGGTTTCTTATCAAGGACGGTAGCGACAAAATAGGCTTCCACCTCTTGCCCAGTCCGTTTCTTTGCTTCAACCGTCTTTATTACGTTGACTTCCATATCAAAAAGTTCATCCACTAAACCTTGATAGCCCCATGTCGCTCCGATGTTCGGAATATTTGTAGTATCTCGGCTGAAAAATCCGGTTTCCAGCGAGGCGAGAGAAAGTTGCTGATACGCTTCAAGTGCGAGCGCCTGATCATAGTCCCGAATTTCGATATCAAACAACAGGTCTTCAGCAATTTTTTTCGCCTTGTCAACGCCATTTACTTGAACAAGTTTCTGTTGGATTTCGTATTGAGCATCGGCGAAAGGTCGAATTTCTGGTGCCTTTTTTTCTTCCACTTTGATGATATGATACCCGTAGACGGTTTCGACCAGACCACTCACTTCTCCGGGGTTTAGCGTATCAAAAGCTGCTTCTTCAAAAGGTTTAACCATCCGGCCCCGTTCAAAATAGCCTAAGTCCCCACCTTGTGCTGCCGAGGTATCATCCGAATGCTCCTTCGCGAGTTCGGCAAACGTCGTCCCCGCAGCGAGTTCGGCATTGACGGTTTCGAGGAGTTCCTCTGCCGCAGTTTTGGTTTCCGCCTTTTGTTCGTCGGTCGCGTCTTGAGGGAATCTTTTCAGAATGTGGCTCGCTTTAACGGATTCCGATGTCATAAACTCCTTTTGATTCTCGTTATAATATGCCTCGACCTCTCCACTTGTAACAAGATCCGCAGGATTCACCTTGATAAACTTGACATTTACCTGTTCTTCAGCTTTATAGTTATCCCGATTTTCCTCAAAATAGGCTTCCGCCTCTGCGTCGTCCACCTCAATGCTTGAGGTGTAGTCGTTGTATTTAAATTCGATAAACTTGATTTTCGCTTTATCAGCTTCAAGTTGGTAGGCGCGTTCAGCTTCAACGTCGGTTACCAACTCCAGAGCCTGAACACTATTTCGGAGTGCATCGGTGCTGAGTTGCAAACGGATATCCTCGGTATAGAGCTCCGCGACCCCCCACTGTTGGTAGAGGTTGTACTGCTCCACCCGACTGGCATCACTTCGGATATAGTTCTTCACTTCTGCGTCCCCGATATTGACACTTCCAAGAATGGTTCGCTGAACCAAACGCTCAATTATGCCTTTTTCTGTCTGCTTTTTATCGGGTGCGCCGCCGAACCTCTGGCGGCGTCTCTCATTTTCCATAGCATTGGCAACGGCGTTTTCAAACGTCCCACGTTTGAATTCTGTATTATTGATCTTGAGAACAACTTCTCCCTCGGGGTCTTCACCGCCGCCACGCGTGTTGCTGTAGAGGAACACTGTGCCGACTAAAAACACGATGGCAATTACCCACATAAAGAGTTGCGCAATAAATTTTTCGCGTAGAAAGATAATCATGTTTTAAGGTATCTCCTGTTTGATTCTGCTAACAGATGCTCACACTAATTTATCAAGAGGTGTTAATATTATACGCGTGAACAGGGTAAATGTCAAATTATAGAACCTACGCAGCATAATAAAAATTTGCTAATTTTTGTAATTTACTATATACTTAATATAAATAACATCAATAACATTGCCTGCAAGCCTTCATTAAAACTCGGCAAGACGTACGATGCAGATTCAGAACGTAACAGATTTCAGTCTAAAATATACCTTAGAATCAGGACAATCATTTCGATGGGACCGAATAGATAATGCCTACTACGGTGTTGTAGAAGGGCGCATCCTCAAAATCTCTCAAGCGGGAACTATTTTATGTGTTGAGAGTTCTACCGACGAAGATGAGGCCAGCTTCGTGTCATATCTCCGTCATTATCTCGACATTGGACGCGATGTTCTGAAAATTCTTGCTGAAGTCAATAACGATGCTTACATGCACCGGGCGATTGAAAAACTTTGGGGAATGCGCATTCTGAACCAAGAACTCTGGGAAACGGTGGCATCGTTCATTTTATCGCAGAACAACAACGTCCCTCGGATTCGTGGCATTATCCGTCGGTTGTCCGAACGCTTCGGTGAACCCTTGACGCTCGCTGGATACGTAGCTTACAGTTTTCCGAGTCCGGAGGCACTTGCGACAGCAACGAACGAGGCACTTCTTGCATGCGGTACTGGCTATCGATCGAATTATCTTCAAGATGCTGCACGAGCCGTCGTTAGGGGTGAGCTTTCGCTCACAGCACTGCAACAGATGTCGTATCCTGAAGCGAAACGGGTCTTAATGCGTCAAAACGGCATCGGTGAAAAGGTCGCTGACTGTATCTGCCTGTTTTCGCTTGGGCATCTCGCGGCCTTGCCGATTGATGTCTGGATAAAACGGATTTTTGAGACGCTTTACCTTCGCCGACGTGCCACACATCGCGAAATACGCGAGTTCGCTCACAGTTACTTCGGAGACGGTGTCGGGTATGCCCAGCAGTACCTGTTTCACTACGTCCACGAATGTCCAAATTGGGCAGATGTGGAGCATCAGTCGCTCATTAGGCACGGGGTTTTGTAGCGGAAGATTAGATAATTACATGCATTATTTTGATTTAGGTAGCAACTTGGGTTAAAAAGACTCAAATGACCTTGGAGGTGACTACAGTATGTCCGAAACATTTGAACAAAGTATAGTATCGCATTTGGAAGAACATGTTGAACTTGCGATTTCGACTGTTCAAAAGTTGAGAGCAGAGAAGTTGGAGCTTGAAGCTGAAATCGCGCGTCTCAATAACGATGTACTCCAACGAGATACAAAGATTCAAGAACTTGAAACCCATAATAGCGAACTTGAGGAAGAACTCAACTTAGAACGGTTAGGTACTTCTCAGGAACGTTCCGAAATCAAAGAGAGGCTTGAAGGTTTAATGAATGTCCTCGCTGTATCAAATGAGACAGAGGAACCAGAGACAGGTGATGAGATCGCCTTTACGGTGCCGGATGATGAGTCGGACGAAGCATCACCGGCATCTGCAGTAGGTTCAGGACACTCTGAGTAAACCGACATATTAGCACCTTGCGTGTCTTAGTCCTTTCTCATTCTTACATTATGAAGCCGTACCGGCGAAAGTTCGCGCTCATTGCGGAACGCCCGGATGTTGCACTAAGGGTTGTCACACCGATGCGTTGGTATGAAAGCTTCCAAGATATTGTCTTTGAACCGGAACCAGACACGCCGTGTGAAGAATTTGCATGCCCGATCCGATTTTCCGGTTATGGGAGTCGTTTTTACTATCACCGTGGCATTAAAACTCACTTTAGGGACTTCCAACCGGATATTGTTCACTTAGAGGAAGAAGCGTGGAGTCTGAACGCGTTACAAACGGTGCGCTTGAAACGGAAATATTGTCCGAACAGTCGTTTGATTTTTCGTACGTCCTTGAGTATACCAACGAAACAGCGGTTTGGGGTATTGCCCGTATGGATTGAACGCACTGTTTTTCGAGCGGCAGATAAAGCGTTTCCACTGAGTGAAAACGCTGGCAAAATTCTAACTGAACGCGGCTACACCGGCGAACAGACGCCCTTTCCAAATGGTGTTGATGTGCGTCATTTCTATAAAATGGATGTCAGTGAGCTGCGAGATTCCCTCGGGCTCAGTGGCTGTTTTGTAGCCGGTTATGTCGGTAGACTCCTTCAGATGAAAGGAATAGAGACGCTCCTTGAAGCGTTAGCACGGCTTGTCAACCGCGATAATTCGGATCCCTATAAACTTTTAATCGTCGGGCAAGGCGAAGATAAACCGGATTTCCAAAAAAGTGCGGAGAGGCTTGGCATTTCTGAACGGATTGTGTGGATAGATGCGGTGCCGCCAGAAGAGGTCGCTGCTTATATTAATTGTATGGATACGCTCATCCTGCCTTCACGGACAACAAGAGGATGGGTGGAATTCTTTGGTCGAGTGCTTATTGAGGGAATGGCGTGCGAAGTGCCAGTCATCGGTTCAGATTCTGGCGAGATTCCGCACGTAATTGATGACGCGGGGCTTGTCTTTCCTGAAGCGGATACGGATGCTTTAGCGGAACGGATACATCAAATTGCCCACGATGTACATCTCCGAAAGGATTTGGTTGCGCGCGGGCTTGAGCGTATCGAAAATTTTACGTGGGAGACAATCGCAGAACGGACGTATCAAGTGTATCAAGAGCTGCTTGCGAAGGTCAAGGAATAAGAAAGATGCCCCCGACTGGACTCGAACCAGCATGCCAATTAAGGCACAGGCCCTCAACCTGCTATGTATACCAATTCCATCACAGGGGCATTGTGTGATTAATTATACTTTATTTATTATAGTAATGTCAAATTTTTTAGATTTTTTTAGAAATTTCCGGCAGTCATGCACACGACTGCTTCGGATGGCAACATGAACACCGCTACATCGGGCACTCTTGAAGCACATTTATCGGATACACTTGCAGGTGAGGTGCGTTTTGACCTGTATTCTAAAGCACTTTACAGCACAGATGCGAGTCTCTACCAAATACAACCGATAGGTGTTATCATTCCGAAAGACCGCCAAGACATTATCAAAACGGTGCAAATTGCCTCAGAACATAACGTCCCGATCCTTCCCCGCGGGGGTGGTACGAGCCTTGCTGGACAGAGCGTAGGTGAGGCAATCGTGTTGGACATGTCCAAATACATGAATCAACTGCTTGAGGTGAACGTCGCTGAAAGTTGGGCGCGTGTGGAGCCCGGTATCGTCTTAGACGAGTTGAACCATAAGTTAAAGCCGCACGGGTTGATGTATGCGCCAGATGTTGCGACAAGCAGCCGTGCGAACGTCGGTGGCACTATCGGCAATAACTCCGCAGGTTCACATTCCCTTATCTACGGGAAAACCATCGATCACGTCATGTCGCTTGACTTAGTGCTTTCCAACGCTGACGAAATCACAGCATCGCCTATCTCCCTTGAGAAATTAGAAGTTAAAAAACAGGGTAACACATTAGAGGCGAACATCTATCGCGAGTTATGCCGTATCTGTGAGCATAATGAATCAGAGATTCGTAAACGTTACCCGCGTATCCTGCGCCGTGTTGCCGGTTATAACCTCGACGAGTTTGTTAAAGATGCGGGTTCAAAAGAGGTTACGCCGTATCGCCGCGATGGATGCGATGAAAATCACCCGTTTAGCCTGGCAAAAATTCTCGTCGGTTCCGAGGGAACACTCGCGACAACTGTTGAAGCGACAGTGAATCTCGTTCCGGTACCTAAGCTGACTGCGCTGTGTGTTATCCATTTTGAATCCCTCATTGCCTCTATGGAAGCGATGCAACCGATCCTGGAATGTAACCCGACGGCTGTAGAACTCATAGACAAAACGATCCTTGATATGGCGCGAGGTTCCTTGGAATTTTCACGGCTTACCACCTTCATACAAGGTGAACCGGCTGCGCTCCTCGCTGTCGAATTTTACGGTGAGACCCAAGCAGAATTAGCATCGCAGTTAGAGAGACTGGAAAAGATGTTGAAAAGTGCCGGTTTCGGTTATGCGTTCGTGCGCTGTTTTACCGCCGAAGAGAAATCGCGGGTCTGGGAAACTCGGAAAGCCGGACTTGGCTTGCTCATGGGCATGAAAGGCGATGCGAAACCGGTGGGCTTCGTTGAAGATGCCGCGGTGCCGATAGCACACCTGCCAGAATATGTTCGCCGGTTCGATGAAATCGTTACGGCACATGATACCACCGCCGCCTACTATGCCCATGCAAGCGTTGGGTTGTTGCACAACCGTCCTATCGTCAATCTCAAATCCGAAACCGATATTCAGAAGATGCACGACATCGCTCGTGAAGTCCGAGATCTGCTCATGGAACTTGACGGTGCTATGAGCGGCGAACACGGCGACGGCCTCGTCCGGAGTGAATGGATAGAGAGCATGTTCGGGGCAGAGATATATCAGGCACTCACTGAGGTGAAAAGGGCGTTTGACCCAAAGGGTCTTATGAATCCGGGCAAAATTGTCGATGCCCCACCGATGACAGAAAATCTCCGCTTCGGTGCAGATTACAACACTATTAAAATTGATACTTACTTCGATTTTTCGAGCCAAGATGGATTCGGTAGGGCGATTGAGATGTGCAACGGTGTCGGGGCATGTCGAAAAACACTGACCGGCACCATGTGTCCTTCTTTTATCGGTACACGTGAAGAAGAGCATTCAACGCGTGGACGTGCGAATGCGCTGCGTTCCATTATTTCGGGTGCATTGCCACACACGGAATTCACAGATGAACGGCTCCAAGAAGTTCTGGATTTATGTCTCGGATGCAAAGCGTGCAAAGCAGAGTGTCCATCTAATGTGGACATGGCGAAGATTAAATATGAGGTCATGGCACACTACCACAAAGCGAACGGTTTGCCCTTGCATCGGCGGCTGTTTGGTGAAATCGGTGCGCTCGCGCCATTCGGTTCAATGTTTTCTCCGTTCTCCAATTGGGCAGTCAATAATGGGCTTTCAAAATGGATTGCCGAAAAATTAGTTGGTGTTGATCGGCGGCGGGATATGCCTACCTTCGTGCGCCCGACTTATGAACAGTGGTTCCAAAAACGTCGTTCCCGACGGACATCAGACCAAAAGGTTGTGCTCTTCTCCGATACGTTCATGAACTATAGCGAGCCTTCTATCGGTCAAGCTGCGGTGGAGCTGCTGGAAGCCTGCGGATTTGAGGTGCTGCTCCCTGAGAAGCGGTGCTGTGGTCGCCCACTTATCTCAGAAGGGATGCTTGACCGGGCAATTGAGAATGCGAGTTATAACATTGACGCACTTCGGGGGTATGCTGATGCAGGCATCCCGATTATCGGATGTGAGCCGAGTTGCACCTCTGCTATTACTGATGATTACGTTGAGTTGATCGGGACTTCTGATGCGAAACGGGTCGCTGAGGCGACCTATTCGTTTGAGGAATTTTTTGCGGAGCTGGCAGAAAAAGACGCATTGCCGTTAGCATTCTCGTCAGCACCCCGCGACATATTGCTGCACGGACACTGCCATCAGCGCGCACTCGTTGGTATCCAACCGACTGTTCAGATGCTCAGTCTACCTGTACAACACAACGTCTCAGTGATTGATTCAAGTTGTTGTGGTATGGCGGGCGCGTTCGGGTATGAGAAAGCACACTATGATCTCTCTATGAAGATTGGCGAGTTACGCCTTTTTGGTGCCGTCCGTGAGAAGCCGGCGGATAGTTTCACGCTCAGTGCTGCGGGTTTTTCCTGTAGACATCAACTTGAACATGGCACAGGAGTGCAACCGAAGCACCCGATTGAAGTGCTACGCGAATCAATAATCACAGATTAAAAGTTCCGCGCCGGAGGAAGACACAATGGCTAAAATTTATCAACCGATTGACGATTTTAAGGTCGTTGAATTGCCAGAGAAGCAGTTGCCATTTTGGAAGATTGCGGGTCCCGGTGCTATCTTGGTTGGTTTGTCGATCGGTGCGGGTGAGAGTGTGATTTGGCCCCGTATCGTTGCGGAATATGGTGGGAGCATGATCTGGGCGGCGGTTCTCGGCGTCTTCCTTCAACTGTGGATTAATTTTGAAGTCGGCCGTTGGACAATCGCTACAGGTGAAACGGTGTATACAGGCTACAGCCGTATCTGGCGAGGGTTTGCGCCGTTGTTCATTCTACTTACAGTCGTGGGGTGGATAGCCCCCGGATGGGCACGGACCTCCGGGCTCGCCCTCAAAGCACTTGTGCTTGGCCCCGGCGGTTGGGGCTCCGATACCTTTTGGACGATCGTGACATTCGCAGCGGTCGCGCTCATCCTCTTCGGACCGAAAATGATCTACCAATCTGTCGAAAACACGGTTGAGGTGTTAGTCGCTATCGTAACCATTGGGTTGATTTTAGTTGCGATCATGGTGGGTTCGATGGATACGTGGAAAGCACTCGGTGCGGGTTTGATAAATGTTGGTTACAAAGACCCGGGGATGTCCGTGAAACAACTGTTTATTGCGTTAGTTTTCGCGGGGGCTGGTGGCACAGCAAATCTTTTTTACACTTTCTATTTACGCGACAAAAACATCGGTATGGGGGCGCAGCTGCCGGGGTTACAGAACCCACTTCGGGGCCGGAGTGAAAAGGTCCCCGCCACAGGCTTTCTCTTTGAAGCGACAGAGGAAAACCGTAAACGTTTCACGGCCTGGTGGCAATATGTGAAAAACGACCAGATGCTTTTCTTCTGGGCACTCAACACACTTACGATTTTGCTGTTTATTTTTGGTGCACTCGCAGTTTTACACCCCAACGGAATTGTCCCTGAGCGAGGCAGACTTATCTACGATGAAGCACAGATATTGGGTGAAATCTGGGGCGTGGCGGGACAAAAGATTTTTTTATTGGTCGGTGTCGCGACGCTTTTCGGAACGCAACTTGCCTTGGTTGACGGTGTATCACGCTCCATCTCCGATATTATCTACACCAATTTCCGCGGCGCGCAAAAGCGGGATTTGAGTTGGTGGTACCTCCTCATCGCAGGTGTCTGGATCATCGGTGGATGTGTGATTACTTTTGTAATGGAGCAGTTAAATGTGAGTGAATTAGGGTTCCTCTTTAATGCAGCATACATGGGCGGTTTCGCGATGGCGATTTATGTCCCGCTCACGCTCTACATGAACTATCGCTTTCTGCCTGACTTCGCAAAACCGAAACGGTTTTCTACTGCCATGATGGTTATTGCTTCATGTGTCTATATTGGGTTCGCAATTTCAAGCATCATTTGGGAAGTTAAACAATTGATCGGAGGCTAACTATGGAATCGAAAGCACAAAAGGCGTTTTTTGAAAAGGATGGTTATCTTATCGTTGAAGACCTGTTGTCGGTGGAAGAGATTGAGGCGTGCCAAGCAGAGATCCACAGGTTGCATCAGTTCGCTGCCGGACAGGAATCCGACAGCGAAAAAGAACGCGCAGAGGTTGCCCGCCGCCACGTGCAACGTGAACCGTTTGCGAAAGATGAAACACAAGGAAATAACCTACCGGTGTTACGGAAAGCCGAAAATACACGGCAGTACTCCGAAGTGTTTCGGAACCTCGCCGAGCATCCGAAACTCATTGCCGTCGTCCAAGAGCTCACCGGATCCGATGATCTATTGCTTTTTAGAAGCACACTGATGTTCAAACCTGCGTTTCACGGTTCCTCACATGGATTACATCAAGACTCGGCCTATTGGCCGATGGAGCCGCCGAACCTTGTTACGGTGAGCATTGCGCTCAACGACGCGACGCCGGAGAACGGTTGTTTCAAAGTGATTCCGAAAAGCCATCTGTGGGGCATGCAGTCTTGGGGCCACATTGCGCGCGAACAGGGTGAGCAACTCACCGATCGGAAAGAGGTTGCCGAACAACAGACGGACGTGCCACTTTCGGCAGGAAGTGCACTGTTCTTCCATAGCCTGATGGTGCACGGTTCTGGTCCCAATACTACGCCGACACCTCGGAATACAGCATTGTATGCCTACTTCTCGCCGCAAGTCAGATATGTCCCGAAAGATGGGAAACCCGGAGAAAAAACATTTCCTGTCGTTGCTGGTCTTGGTGGTCAAACAGAACTGACACTTGTTGCCCAGACTTATGGGTAGATCTTAACCGAAGTTGCCATTTGTGAATCCATAGCATTTCCTACTGAAATCAGATTTGAGTTGCGTTAGAAATTGAATTCGTGTATAATTTGCTATGCTACGACATAATAAAAATTAAACAACTGATATTTCTCAAAAGTTATTGTAAAGCAGTGATTATCAAGGTTCTTTTGGTATTATTGTATGAAAATGCGTTATGAAGTCCGTAAGTATCTGTCTTTCTCCGGTGAGTTGAAGCTGTATCTGATGAAATGTGCGTCG
>CAZQIP010000289.1:0-19538 GCA_964593655.1 uncultured bacterium
GCCTGGGACCAAGACGGTTATTTTCTCTAAAATTGACACTTATGATGCGGTTTTGCGGTGTACTTGAAGAAACACCCTATCAAAACCCCAAATGCGACCTGCATTCCAACCGCACTGGGAAACCTCGCTAAGAAATTACCGAATTAAATCGTTAATCTTCATTCAGTTTGCGGGAAACTATCAAATGAACATAACTGCCACAAGGTTCCCTTGCTGACCGCTGACTGCTGATGGCTGACTGCTATTTTCCCATTTCCTTGAGTGCGGTTAGACAGCGTTCGACAGACTCAATTGGCGGGTAGGCATCGCTTTCATATTCGACGATATACCATTCCGTGCCACCGGTTGTTTCGCAGATGCGGAAGATCTCGTCCCACGGTACACTGTCCTCACCGATAATCGGACGGAAAGCGGCGTGTCTGTCTGTCTCGCCTATTGATGCGTCATACGGCTTGAGATGGACTGTGCCGGCGCGTCCCGGGTATCTCTCCAGAATACCGACGAGGTCGGCACCACCAGATAGCGCGTTGCCCATATCCAGCTGCATCACAACACCTTCGTTTGTATTCCCGAAGAAGGTGTCCCACGGTTGTTCACCATCCAGTGGCGTAAATTCGACGTGATGGTTATGATACCCCGTTACCATATCGTGTGCAGCGAGTTTATCAGCGATCCCATTGAAGACCTCCGCCAACTTCAACCAATCTGCACGCGACTGACGCAGTTCACCCGGTATACCCGGGACGATGACATAACGGTTTTCCAAAACTTTGTTAAATTCAATCGTTTCGGCGAGGGTGTCTTCTTGGACGAGATTGAACGGTGTATGCCAACCGCAGCAGACCAGATTGAACTCGTCAAGATAGCCTTTTAATTCTTCGGCAGGGTGTTGCGGGGGACCGGCGAATTCAACGCCTTCGTAACCCATCTCTGCGACCGCTTTTATCGTGCCGCGGGCATCCTCCGCCAACTCATTTCGGACAGAAAACAGTTCTAAACCAATTGGTACTCTTGCCATGATTTTCCTTTCTTGTTTAATACGTGAATTTGATAAAGCATGTTGTAGCGCAAACTTTCCAGTTTGCGCCCATAGCACACAAACTGGAAAGTTTGTGCTACAGGGGTCGCGAGGTGGACCTTCGGAGAAAGTACCTATTATTGAACGCACATCATTTATTATCAAACTGGCGTTTTTTAAATGGAATCTGTATATAGTAAAGTCTACAATTACTAATGGACGCTGTAATGTCAACGGGCGATAATGCACGTCGCATCTGGGCGAGTATGCCGCAAAAATCGCCTTACTACAAACATTTCTATTGATCTTTCTATCGCGCCGTATAATTGGGTGCAAGTGGACAGGTTCGGTGAAGTGATAAGAGTGCCACTCGTGCCAAACCGTGAATTAGGAACGCTACTCCCATCTGTGATTCATACCAATCTATCCCCGATGCACCGTAAGGGAGTGTTTCCGGGAAATAAACTTCCAATACTGTCTCTGCAAGTTCAATGCCGCCTTCCAACCACACCGATTCACCGGTGATATCATAAAGGTCAGCAAACAATTCAAGCGTAAGACCGGCATCCGATGCTGGAATCTTGAACGTTTCCGTCTGAACGCGATCCACTGGAAACTTCTCATCGAGATAGGTGTCGCCAATTGCGCGTGCCAACGCCATCAACCTCTCATTTTGTGTCAATCGCCATCCAGCGAGGCATAACACCCCCGTACCGCACGAAGTTCCGGCACCGTAGACACTGCCCCATGCGGACATACGTTCAACAACTCGATCCGTCTCACACTCGCATAAACTGATAAAATCACGCGTTTCGAGGTTATGCGGTGCGGCGAGAAATCCGTCAATGTAAACCGAGCCGTATTGCCGCATCTGATCTGCCAATTCAGGTAGAAGCGGTTCTATCAACGTTGCAGATTCAAGCAGACTGATCCCCAATGAGAACGTTTGCGTGGGGGCGTTCATCTCAAAAAACCGTTCTGCCTCTTTGGGTGAACGACTTTCGATACGTAAAAGTCCACGGTCATCCCGTTTTTCCCACCAGTAATCGGTATAATTCTGGATCTGTTGATGGGTTTCAGGACGTTGCTCTTGCGTCCACGCGAACGCCAAATCGAGGATGTAAAAACCTGAATGCCGTGGAAAATCACACGCACGGCCACCGCGAACGAGATGTGCTTTTGTGTCGATATTCGCATGACGGATGTATTCAAGTCCGTCGCCCTCTGTCCAGTGATAATCCAGCCCATCAGCGAAACTCTGCACACATGCCGAATTAAACGTCCTCAATTTTTGCCAGAGCCACAGCGGAACCTGACGCAGATGGTCGTGAATAGCGGCACCCCCCGCCGGATTCCGCGAACACCCGACCCGTTCTTCAATCAGCTGCCAAAACGAATGCTCACCCCAAGGGAACAGACCGGTCGCCGTCCGCGTGCAATGTTGGGCAAAGTGTTCCAAGTAGCGATCCACTGCTTCGGCGTATTCCGGTTTCGATTCAGTTTCAGCAAGTGCGTTCATCGTGGCGAGCAACGGCTCATCGTGAATAAGATTACAACCGAGGTGCGCGCGGTCACCATCCCTTTGCCCTGGAATCTTAGGCGGCTTCTCTGTTAGCATCTCACCCGTTTTCGGATGTAGAATAGATGGGAACAGCCCTTTGTATGGCTTACTACTTTCGATCATCAGATCAATAGCATTGCATATTTTAGTGATAATCAATGCCGCGTTTACCACGAATAGCACCTCCGCACTGCTGAATGAAAATATCTTATCATAAACAGCTTAAAAGGTCAAGTATGATGAAGTAGTTTTCAGGTTACCTTACGGCGAGAGTTGTCGGGATCAGGGTTCACGGGATTTCAGGATTAGAGATGTGTCTGCTACTACTACGAGACATGTTTTTAAGCAATTTGCTTGCCAACTCATCTTTTATATTGTATAATCGCGATATAGTTCAGAGTTTACGGAATCTGCGCGAGAGTGTCTGAAAATTGACCGTAGGAGAAACAAGTATGAGATTGAAATTGATTTTTTCTCTAATCCTTTTAATGCTGATGTGTGGAACGATGTGTCCGCTTTTTGCTAATGCCCCGACAACGCCGAAAATCTTGTTTACGTCCTCACGGGATGGCAATCGAGAGATTTACATGATGAACCCAGATGGTTCTGAACAGGTGAATCTGACACAGCACCCCGCCGAGGATATGAGGGCTGTCTGGTCTCCTACGGGTGAGCAGATCCTCTTCGTCTCGAATCGACAAGGCACGCGTGTGCGGGACCTGTATTTGATGGATCCTGATGGCTCCAATGTCCGCCGTGTCTTCAAGAAAAAAGCAAAGGGGCAGAGAAGTAATCCGGCATGGTCTACCGATGGCAAACAATTTGCTTACAGCTACACAGACTGGGATCGTTGGGAGTTCGGTCTTTATCTTGGAACGTTTGGCGAAGAAGATGCCGAACTCCTTCGGTATGGAAATTCCCCTGAGTGGTCTCCTGACGGTTCCGAAATCGCTTATTCTATACCTCATCAATTTGGGTCTCGACTCACATTTATGGATGTCCGGACACGAAAACTGGAACAACCGCTCCCCGATAAAACACTACAATGGCAATCTGGGCCATCTTGGTCTGCTGCCGGAGATAGGCTTGCGATTTCTGGGAACAGGCATATGTTACCGGTTATCTTGGATCGGGATCTGCACAACGCATGGGCGGATAAATACACAGTCTTTATCGTCAACCGCGATGGCACCGGTCTCCAGCAACTTCTTGAGGAAGACGGTCCCCGGGTAGGTGCTTCGGCATTATCGCCGGATGGCTCGGAGGTGCTGTATACACAGGAGATTAACGGACATCGCCAAATGTTCAAGATTGATATAAACACCGGCGTTCGGACGCAGTTGACGCATATTGCTGGCCCTTTTCGTGAAACGAATGCTGGGGGGGATTGGTTTGATCCTACGTATGCGTTGCCGGTTTCACCACAGCCGGCGTTGCTATCAACAACATGGGGCGAAATGAAAAGAGAAGAGACTCCATAGAAAAAGCAGTTTTTGTTTCTCATTAGGACTTATATAGCCACCATTATCTACGAAAATCCGAGATTTAGACAATTTTTGCGCATTAGGAGAGATTTATGCACGTTGGACTCATGGAAGGAACAATTCGCCGAAAAACACTCACTGAGAATCTTAATGCCGTTGTGGCACACGGTGTCCATCATCTACAGTATCATGTGCCAGCATCGGGCCCGTCGGTCGCCGAGATCCGCAAAGAGATGGACGCTCGACAGATTACAATTTCCGCACTTTCAGGCACCTATAACATGATTGATCCGGATGTCGAGAAACGCCACGCCGGGCTGCGGATGTTGCGTTCCGTCGCCGAGAAATGCGCGCCGATGGGAACATCAGTCATTACGCTCTGCACCGGCTCTCGTGACCCGCAGAGCATGTGGCGCGCGCATCCTGATAACAGGACACCAGCAGCATGGCGCGACCTCGTCGAATCTATGAAACAGGCGTTGGCCGTAGCCGAAGAATACGACGTAGTGCTTGCACTTGAACCTGAAGTGGCAAACGTGATTGACTCGGCACAGAAAGCGCGGCGTCTGCTCGACGAGATGCAATCCCCTTACTTGAAGGTGTGTATGGACGGCGCGAATATCTTCCACAAAGGTGAGCTGCCAAAGATGCGTGAAATCCTCAATGAAGCTTTCGCATTACTCGGCGGCGACATCGCGCTCGCACACGCCAAAGATTTGGACACGGACGGTCAGGCGGGACACCTCGCCGCGGGCACAGGGCTTCTGGACTACGATCAATATCTCGGTTTGCTAAAGGAAAACGGCTATGATGGCGCAGTCGTGCTGCACGGACTGTCGGAAGCGCAAGTGCCTTTTTGTACGAACTTCTTGCGTGAGAAAATCGCTGCGCTGTAGAAGACAAATGTATACGGCACACGGAGCGTGCCTACTACTATTAATTTTAAACTGTGCCGGACATTCGTTCTGCTAACCGAGCAAGTGCAGGCGATGTATCCAACTTTTCAAGTTCCGCCTCGATCAGTGTGAAGTGTTGCGTCTCAGCGAGTGCAGTTTTGATGGCAGCTTCAAACTCACCTTCCGTTCGGACATGAATGCCGCGACCTGCACTAAAGAGTGCGGGTATGCTGCTATAGTTCCAACACCCGATATCGTTAAACGGACCTTCAAGAAGATGCCGTTCCGTGCCATATCCGTGGTTGTTTAAAAGAAGGATAATCGGATTAAGCCCGTAACGCACAGTGGTTGAGAGTTCGGTGCCAGTCATCTGGAAAGCACCATCGCCGACGATAACAAGCGGACGTGTGTTCGGCATGCTAAGTTGCGCACCAATTGATGCCGGGACCGCAAATCCCATTGAGGTATAGTAGGCAGGACTGATAAAATCCGTGTTTTGAGACATTCGCAACTCCACAGCACCGAAGAGGCTATCGCCAACATCCGCAATAACGACCAACCCCTCGCTAATAAATTCGTTGAGGTGTCGGAACAGACGGCGCACTGTTAGACGTGCGTCAGGCTCGACAACAAACGGCTTTGAATCCCGGTGCGCCCATTCCAAATTCGGTTTCCTTCGCTTTCGGAGTTTCGGCGAATGGATGCCGTCAATAAAATCATCAAACATCACCTCTTCATAAGAATGATAGCGAACTGTGATTTTTTCCGACGTAGCATAGATCGAGCGCGCCCGGTCCAGGTTTGCAGTGTAAATCCCAAGATTCACGTCTGTCATGAAAGCACCGAGGATGATAACACAATCCGAATCTTCAACAAATTGTCTAACTTCTTCCCGCCCCATCGCACCTTCATAGATACCCAAGTAAAGCGGATGTGATTCCGGCATCACCGATTTTCCGAGGAGCGTTGCTACCACAGGAATACGTTTCTCTTCTACAAAGCGGATCAATTTGTTTTGATAGCCAAATCTGTGTACCTCTACGCCCGCGAGCACCACCGGTTTTTTACTCTGATTAATGAAATCAATAGCCTCCTCAACAGCGGCATCTAATGTGTCTGGGTCACTGAGATGTCCACCCGTTGACGGACGTTGGTAGAGCGTGCCGCGGACATCCACCATATCGCGCGGGAGTTCCAAGTAACCAGGGCGTTTATAGCGATACACCGCATCAAGCACCCGATCAATTTCGTTGAAAGCCGTAAAAGGTTCATCCAGCAGTGCAGTCGCGACGGTAATCTCGTCATAGATATGTTGCTGCGTATGGAAATCCCTAACTTTATGATGTAGGAGCGCATCTTTCCCGCGTTCTCTGATACCCGGTGCACCGCTAATGACAACGACAGGAGACTTTTCAGCGTAAGCACCCGCAACAGCATTCACTACTGATAACCCCCCGACACAATAGGTGACACACACTGCGCCCATACCTTTTGTGCGTGCGTAGGCATCGGCGGCATACCCTGCTGCGTCCTCACGGGTCATACCGATATGCCGAATTGAACTTTTCTCTATGAGGTCATAGAACCGCAGCACATAGTCGCCGGGGATACCAAAAATGTGTTCAATATCGTAACTTTCGAGTTTTCTGATTAAGTATTCGCCGATGGTTGGGGGTCTGTTAAACATGAGAGCACCTCGTTGTGTGTATCTGTTTTTTTAGCACTTCATGGTATAGCACCGTTATTAGCACGCCTCGGCGTTCATG
Organism: uncultured bacterium; assembly: GCA_964593655.1. Lineage (GTDB taxonomy): Bacteria > Poribacteria > WGA-4E > WGA-4E > WGA-3G > WGA-3G. Next base: position 6,726 of record CAZQIP010000289.1, read on the forward strand.
ATTACCTCAGTTTTTCGATTTCTGCTGCTGTGAGGCCCGTTGTTCGTGTAATAACTTCGGTACTTATGCCTTCGCGAATCAGTGAACGTGCAATCGTTTCCTTTTCTTTCTGTCTCACATCTATGAGGGTATCTTCCCAAGACTCTTCATCTTTGAGTACCCTGCGCTCCGCAGGCGAAATGTTATCAAGTTTAACCGCATCAATCACCCGCTCGAAAATTGGGGAGTTGTAGTGGCTCTCGTCTATCTCGCCATCGAGGGAATCCAAAACCAGTTCCAACCATGCTTTGATGCCAGATGGTGTTTTCTCATTAACCATACGGGGCACTACAAACACCAGTTGATGCGGATAGACATCGACTTTACGGCTAAATTCATTGACCGGGTTAAAATCCGTGATGGCAACACTAAAGTCTATTTCGTTTTCGCTGTAAGGACTTGTTAGGACAACAATCGTGTAAACCGCCCGGTCAAACTGATACGCCTTGCTGTTTTTCACCTGTTCGACGAGGTTGATCAGATGATAATATAGGAAACGATCATAGAAGTGGCCTTCTTTGACATGTTGTATCTCAACCACAATTCGAGATTCCGGATCCTCAGCGAACAAATCGTATTCAATATCTACCTGCCCAATGGGTTCAAGGAATTTGTAGCCGCGATGTACCTCATCGGTATGAAATTTGATACCTAAGACATCCTCAGCAAATTGACAGAAAATCTCCGGTTGGCTGAATGCTTTCTTAAAAGCGGTGTCGTATCTTAAGGGAACAACTTGAGCCATTTTCTACTCCTTTTCACAAATTTACTAAGGTAAGGAAATTTCCGGGAACCAGCCACCTCTGGTTTATCATAATAAAATTACATCTCCTCACCAAACAGATTCCAGACAGACGGGTTTTCTCTCTGTTTTTTGAATTAAATATTTCCCCGACTCAAGCCGATCGAGAGCGAATTCATAATACGCTGGCACAATCTCAAAACCTATGTAGTGCCGTTCCTTCATCTTGCTGACGACAGCAACCTGCCCAGAACCCAAAAACGGATCCAAAACAACATCGCCTTTTTCGCTGGAATAATCAAGTATCTTTTCAATGAGTTCAGCAGGCAATTTCGTTGGCGTTTTGATTGCGCCTTGCCAATATTCTCTCTTGATTTCCCAGACATCTTCTTTGTCTTTATAGTGTGCCGATCCGCCGTTTTCAGTTTTTGCATCCTTATCAAATCGGCGATACGGATAAAACTTTCGTTTCTTATCATTTTTGCACAAGAAAAGACAATGGTAGTGAGAGGTTACATACTTACGCTTCGTAACAACACCAAACTGATATTTCCAAATGAGGTGATTGACAGTCGTGAGCTTGCACTGATCAATGGCTATCAGAAGGTCTTTTAGATGGTTCCAACCGGAGAAGACATACATACTGCCAGAATCCTTTAGCATTCTTGTTGCAGCGGTAAGCCAGTCAAGCGTAAAAGCAAGGTAATCATTTCCCTTGACTTCGTTGTAACCTTGAAGGACACGATCCCCTTTTCGGTTGTAGTTGTGGCGAGTCGCTTTGAAATCAATGGCAAAAGGCGGATCCGTTATGATGAGGTCAACACATTCATCCGGCATTTCGGACATCAACTTAATACAGTCTCCCTGCTTGATGGTGTCAATATACTCAGGATGTCCCATTTCATCACCTATCCAAGTCTACGTTGCTGTTAAGATTTCGAGGAACGCTGTCATGTATCCGATCGCGTACGCGCGACCGCGGTGTCCCCAGCCGGTATCGTCTACGATGTGAGGCACATGGTCGGTAATCATGAAGCCTGTAAAACCGACCTCTTTCAGCGTGCGCATTACATCAAACATATCGCAATTGCCGGTGTCAACAAAAGATTCAGCAAATTTTGGGACGTGTCCTTCCACATCACGGAAATGGACATAGAAAATCTTGTCGCGCTCCCCGAAATAGCGGATCGCATCCGTAACACCCGGTCCCATCTCGGACCACGAGCCGACGCAGAAATCGAGTCCGTGTATCGGACTGTCGGCGATCTCCATCCCGCGTTTGAAGCCTTCAAAATTGCGGAACAGACGCGGTACGCCTGCAAGCGATTCAACAGGCGGATCATCGGGGTGGAGTGCCAGTTTAACGCCTGCCTCTTCTGCCACCGGTAGAATTGCGTTCATGTAATACTCGTAGTTTTCCCACATTTCGGCTTCAGTGAAAACACGTCCGTGCGATAGGGGTGCGTCTTTAACTTCGTCCATATCAAAACTCGTAACTTCGGCACCACCTCTACCGGGTGTGGTTCGAGAAGTTCGCCAGACCCCACTTGGCATCCAGTGGTATCCAAAAATTTCAACGCCAGCCTTGCCGATATTGCGAATCGTTGTCGCCATATTCTCAATCTGTTCATCACGACCGGGCAGACCGAGCATGGCTTTATCGTAAAACGGGACAGGCACGTTCTCAAGTGCCGCTAACCGGAGTCCAACCGATTCTACCTCTTCCCGAAGTTGCAAGATGTCCTCAAATTCCCACCGCGCTGTACCGGGGAGTTGTGCCGTGTTGAGCAAGACATCTTCAACACCGAGTTGTTTGATAAACTTCAACCGTTCTTCACTGAGTTCACTGAATTGACCTAAACCGAGACGCATCTTCCGAGCCATAACCTTCTCCTATAGACATGGCACTCCGCTGGAGTGCTTTTAAGGAAGAATTGATTGATAAACCTATGCCGGTTCAAAATTGTTTGTTGCTATCTAATAGAATGGTGACAGGACCGTCGTTAATGAGTTGCACATCCATCAGCGCCTGAAAGGTACCACCCTGCGTTGGGATACCCTGCTGTTTTAGGAGGGTGATGAACTGTTCATAAAGCGTGTTTGCGACTTCCGGACGGGCAGCGTTAATAAAACTCGGTCGTCGTCCTTTACGGCAATCACCGTAGAGCGTGAATTGCGAGACAACGAGGGCAGCCCCTCCTGTTTCGAGAAGTGAACGATTCATTTTACCGTCTTCATCCTCGAAGATACGTAGGTTAGCGATTTTATTGGCAATATATTCCAGTTCCGTTGCGGTATCGTCATGTGCAACGCCGAGGAAGATAAGCACACCTGCCCCAATTTCGGAAACGAGTTCACCGTCTACTGTAACACTCGCAGATTTAACGCGCTGAACAACTGCTCGCATATTTTTAATTTTCCTTGCGGATAAGTAATGGGGTTTAAGACCTTGACGTTTTCTGTGTTCGAGTCGTCCTCCACTACGTTACGGACTACTGATGAGTTGATATCCGACGGGGATAGACTCTGATTGTGGAATACTGCTGGTATCTGATAATTCTCTCAATTTTTATCGCTAAAACAGCAGATTCCCTTCATCAATCGCTTGTGCCTTCTCGCCGCCGAAAGTCAAATTGAACTGGAATCCGGGCTGACTGTTAAATCCGAGTTGGAATGCCAATGTATTCGAGACTTCATAGCGGAAAGCGAGACCAATGAAGTTCGTTACGTTTATACCCGCATACGGAAGTTCACGCGAGAAGTCCGCCAGCAACCACATATTATCCGCGATAGCGACTTCACCACCGACCTGCCAATTGAGCGAAAAAAAGTCTGTCGTTTTAAGTAATTTTGATGTTAGAAAAACGCCAACACCGGCGTGGAGTTTAAAGAGGCTCCCGAATCTTTGCGTACCGACCATATAGGTATTGATTCCGAAGAACGGAAACCCATCGGTGGGGCTATAATCGAGGAATTCGTTGTCCGTGTTGAGCCGATCATCGGCGGTGTAACCGAACTGCGCGTCGCCACCCATAGAGATGCTCGGAAAGCCATCATTCCGATCGGGTTTGATATTATATTTGAGTCCGATGACACCGTCAAATAGCGGTTGGTCATAGACGCGGCGGTCGGTAGTTGGATCGACATCGGTCTCTTCAGCGACATTATAGAAATCGTGAACGGTTTTTCGGACACCACCGGTTGAAAACGTGCCGCCCAGCACCAAATCAAGTTCGTCGCTTAAGCCGTAATTGAATCTGACCGGTATGAGGAAGGTCTCTATTTGCAGCGATACGCGATGCAGTTCCTCAAATCCGCCAATATTTACTTTTTGGCGTTGATCCGGTAGCAGATCGACTTTTGAGTATTGAAGGAGCCCAAACGAGGTGCTGGAACCGCCTTTGCCGACCGGTTCTGCAGTCTGAATGGTGCTGAGATGTGGAATGGCTGGTAACTGCGCAGAGAGCGGCGATGCTATGCCAACGAGAAGCAGTCCACAGATCATATAATATATGAAGGCTGGTGTATTATGGTGTCTCTTTTTTTCGGCGTAACCTGTCCACCGAAAATTCGCGCCGGAAAAGTTAAGGTGCATTATGTTTATCCTTTAGGGTTGTGTTGTTATTTCAGTCTTTTATTGAAGTGAAGTTTTACAACTATTGCGATTGCGCTAATTGCTTCGCGCTTTCGTCTCGCTGCCCATCGGGTCCAGGTGTATTGTCAAATGCAGTTATCCAGTACCGCCTGAATTGCAGGTTTTGTCCGACAAGGATTGGGTCTTCACCGGGGATCGTCCACGTGCGATCCTTTTTTCCCGGTGCAGGACGCGGGAGATAATTTCCGGAGGCATCCTCGGTATAGAGTTGGTAACCAGCAAGGTCGGGTTCGAGATTCGGAGTCCATGAAATAACGGCATCGTATTTTGTGTTAAACAGTGACCGCGGTCGGTAGATCACACGAACGTTCTTCGGCGGTGCAGGCGGGACATTGGGTGTCGCTGCGTTGATTGTAGCAAATGCTTCTGCGCCAAATACATCCACAGCAGCGATGCGATAGACTTTTCGAGTGCCATCTACCTCAAAATCGTAGTCAAAATAGTGGAATTTGTCTCGTTTCGGTTCCGCAATCACTTTGAACTGTAACGGTTTCCCATCTTCATTGTCAAGCGCGGCATAGATGCGGAAGACAGAAAAATCATCAGAGAGTTCATAACCTTCCCAAAAGAGCTTAATGGTGAGGTCGGTCGGATCACCGACGGTCACAACAGGAACCGGTGGCGGGACACTCGGTGTGGCTAACGCTGTTTTCCAAATACGACGCGGTTCATCACTCTCAAGTGGCGGATGCGTCGGATCCGGCGTTTCCACGCCGTTGACATCAACATAGGTAATGCGATATTCGTAAGCAAGGAGTTGTCCAGAGGTATCCAGCCTGTCATTTTCGAGATTTTGGGTATCAATAAATTCGTTTGCCGGTGCATCAACGGAGCCGACTAACGTAAACGCCGTATCCGTTCCACCTGTAGAGCGTCTATAGATCCGGTAAGCCTTGATACCCTCCTGTCCAATATCGTTCCACGTGACCCGCACCTGTTTATCACCCGCATAAAGCGTGAGTCCATCGGGAGCACCAGAGGTGCGTAGATTTTCTGGGTCAAGCGGGTTCGCAAAGTCCTCGCTATTTGTGCAGGCGGACAAAAAAACTAAAACAGGGAATATAAGAAAACTTAGTACACCGACTTTACGGTTGAATAAGGTGTGAAATAGACACATAATATTTGCTCCTTAAAAATAACACAATTACAGCCCAGTGTTCTTCAAACCAACCGAAAACGCTATTTTGGCGTAGGAAAAATCGGATGGAAATTGATCTTTAAAAATAATGTAGAAGCCTCAAACTTGCCCGTTGGTTTTGGAAATCGTAGTGCGGCAGTAATTGGAACGCGGAACGCGGAGATGACAGACCTGTGTTTCCAAATCTGTAATTTGTAAAATCAATTTTCTGAGCGCGTAGATTTGTTCTTACGGTTTGCGAGCGGGACCCAGAAAAGGCATCGCCTTCCGCAAGTTCAGACGATTCCGAAGGTGTGTCAAGTTGGTTATAGATTGAGAAAAGTACGGCGAGTCCTACACATCCGAGACCGACACCCGACATAATTTTACCGGCATTTCGCCTGACGAGGAAAGCGTCCTTGTGCGTTTGGATATCTGCTTGGATTGCGGCGTTGAGATAGGCATCGTAACGCTCTTGGGCGGAGGATTTGAGAAGCGTGGCACCAAGTTGGAGACTCATGCCAGAGGCAAAGAGTCCAATTGAGAGCACGCGAGACCGGCGCGCCGCAGCCGCATGCTGGCTCGTTAAAACGAAAATGAGGACGCAACTACACACAAATGCGATGTATTTTTGATTCGGACTAAAGCGTTTCATGTCAAGTGTATTCCTTTTATGAGAAGATCTATTTCTATAAAGTTTACCCTATTTTTTCTTCAAAGTCAACGCTTTTTGCAGTCAAGCAGAGGAATGCGTAAGTTCTAAGTAAAATTAAAGAGAACCTTTTCGCAATCGAATCTGTCTTAAGTTTCAAAGAGAGGTCTATACCCAATTCCGAATAAATATGTGTAGTAAAGACGGAGACAATGGAGGGCAAGTAGATGAAAAGTGCCAATAATTTGGGCAGTGTGATGACTAAGTTTGGAATCGGTTGTGTTATATGCCTATTCCTCGGGGCTGCCGTACTGCTCTATGCACAAGAGCGAACAAGACCACGGTTTATCGGCACAGGTTCTGAGATGGATTCCGCTCAGACGAGGCGGATGGATGCTGCCAGGATGCAGAGGATGGATGGCGCACCAGGACAACCGCAAGGCAATAGAGCTTGGGGTCGTCAAAATCGCGGCGGCGGTGTTGACTTCGGAGAGAATGCAGCATTTTACAAAACAATTATTGACAATAATCTTTTCCGTCCGCTCGGGTGGACCCTGCCGAACAATGAACCTTCCTATGGTTTGGTTGGTACTAAAGTTGTTGACCCAAACGAGGGAATATCACAAGCAACGCTGCTGGAACGAAGGTCCAATCGCTATCATTTTGTCACCATAGGGACGGAACTTGGCGGTATGACAGTAAAAGATATCCAAGGCAAACAAGTTATCCTGGACAAAGAAGGCGAAACAGTAACGCTCAAGACCGGTGAACTACAGCTCCTCACGGTTAAGCGCGAACGCGGTGGTGATAGCCGTGGAGGTCGTGATGAAGGTGGCTCCGAAAGAGCGAGCAATAACAATACCCGACAAAACCGAGCGAATCAGGCGAATACTGGAAGGAGCGGGCAAATGGAACGCGGAGAGCAAGACGCTGCGCAACAAGCAAGGAGACGGGAAATGATGGAGAGGTTTCGCAATTCTTCAGGGGAAGAGCGACGAGAGATGATACAGCAATTCCGGAGACGCGGAGACGGTGGTAGAAGGGGGCGAGGTCGAGATAGATAGTATCTTCGTAATCTCAAAATCATTACATTCAATGTCAAGGCGCGGTTACAAACCGTGCCTTTTTTGTTAGAATATCTAAAGTTTATTTGACATTTGGCGAAATCAACGGTACAATTAAAGAGATGTCTATACTCAATTCCGAAAAATGTATGCAAAAAATTGGAGACAATGGAGGAAAATAAATGAAAATTCCCACGAACTGGGGCAGTATCATTGCAAAACTCGGGATCGGTTGTGTTGTGTGCTTATTCCTTAGTATGGGGATACTACTCTATGCGCAAGAAAAAACAAAATCAGCGTTCATCGGCACAAAGCCTGAGATGGACTTCGCTAAAATGAAAGAGATGAAGGAAGCAAATGCTGCTAAAATGCAGGCAATGGTGGAAGCAAAAGAACAACCCGAACCACAACGTAATAACAGATCTTGGGGGCGCCGGGATCGTGGCGGACAAGTTGATTTCGGAGAGAACGCAGCGTTTTACAAAACCATCATTGACCACAATCTCTTTCGACCTTTAGGGTGGACACCGCCAAACAACGAACCTTCCTACAGTCTGATTGGTACCAAGGCTGTTGGCGCAAACGGTGCAATATCACAAGCGACACTGCTGGAAAAGAGGTCTAATCGCTATCACTTTGTCACCGTTGGGACAAAACTTGGCGATATGACAGTCAAGGACATCCAAGCCAAACAGGTAACCTTGGACAAAGCAGGAGAGACAATAAAACTCAAAACCGGTGGGTTCCAACCGCTCACGGCTGGAAGAGAACGCGGTGGTGACAGAGGTGAAAATCGTGGCGGGGGTGAGTCCGAAAAGGCGAGTAATAACAACGCTGGACAAAATCGAGGCAATCAGGCGGCCGCCGAAAAGCGCAGGCAAATGGAGCAGAAAGAGCGCGCTGAAAAAATGAGATGGGAGATGATGGAGAAAATGAAGAGCGCCTCAGCAGAGGAGCGGCGAGAGATGATGGAGAAATTCCGGAGAGAACGGGGTAGGAGAGGTCGCGGGCGCGATTGATAACGTTGCGATTACCTCAAGAGGCACATTTCAATTTATTTCAAGGCGCGGTTTCTAACCGCGCCTTTCTTGTTGAAATAACTATGCTGCTTCTTGAGCGTTTTCCGGCATGTTTTCAAGCCGAGACAGCCAGTAGCCGACATCAAACGATTCATCACCGATAAGGAAACGCCACTGCTTAATTCTGTTGACGATTTCAAGCCGGACATCGTTTCCATACCATCTGTGATTCCTACCTAAGATACCGTGGATGGGTGCAGTGTCAATATCATCTGTGTTCCAGAGTTAGCATTGACGTACCGTCGGATTCAGGCGGAGTTTGAACATGTAGCGTGTATCTTCCGTTAAATTCGGTTGCGCACAATGCCACATCCCGTGATGCACCACAAAAAGCGTTCCTGCCTCGCACGCGATCGGCAGCTGCCCGAGGAAGTTTTGATAACGCGCGATGTCCGTCTCACAGACACGACGATAGTGGCTCCCCGGTAGAATCATCGTCCCCCCCATTTCACGCGGCGTGTCGTGCGAGAAATAGAAGAATTGGATGTCAAAATGCATCCGCAGGTCGATGATCGCATCGGCGTGCCAAATCTGACCGACCTCGTTTTGTGGACGGACGATGTGAACGGCGTGGTGATCGTAAAGCGGGGCCTCACCAACTAAACTCTGAACGATACCCTGAACTTCCGGTAACCCGAAAACTTTGCCGACAGCGGACCCATCGTTCCAGACATCATTTAAAACCGTGCCGCCACCACCACGGACACTCACACCGGTTTCCATCTCCGCGTGTGCAGCTTTATTCAATTCATCCGGGATTAACTTATCGAAGCGGAGGTAACCGTCCGCAACGAAGCTCGCCATCTGTTCCGTAGTGAGCAAATACTTTTTGTCAATCATTGTATCTCCTCCAATTTCTCAAGGATATATTCAAACCTGAGATATGAGGTATGATATTCCATGCCGGGGTAGGCAGGGAATTGTTGTGGAAACTGAATCACCCGCCAACCATCGCGCATCGCTTCCATAACGGAATTATACGGCGGAGTCTCGCTGTCGCCTGTGGTATGACGTTTCTCGCCTGTACCGTCATACATTGCCCAAGCGACAACGCTACTATTCAGATCAGGTGTGTGCAAATGCAGCACCAGAAGTTTTTGTCTTAATTCAGACATGTTGAAAATTAGCCTTCCTTGAAACGCGCGCTGTAAACGCGCGTATGAGACATACCACCTTAGACGTTATTGAGCCTTAATTCGGCTCCAAGTTGTCACCAGTTTTCCACCAGGTTGCACGTCTAATGCAACAGACATCCCATCTTCTATGAGTTCGTTGAGTTCCTTCTCGCTGAGGGCTCTATCATAGAGAACTACCTCATCAATAGTGCCTGTCATCCAGTAGTTACCGATGTCGCACCCACCAATAAACAGAAAATTATCGTGGTTATCCGGTTTCGTCCCGGGTGATACTTGTGCATCGACACCGCCATCAAGATAGAGTTTGAAGTCAGAACCATCATAAGTACCTGCAACGTGATGCCAATCCCCATCTGTCACAACGGTTTTGGCATCAAAGGATTTCCAACCTGCGTTTGTTGTGAAAGAATAATGGACAACGCCGCTATTAATATGGCCGAAAAGTCCGTAGTTTCTACCGGTCGGGCCGCGGTGCTCTTTAGAGGCGATAATTTGCCATGCGCCGGAGATTTTCGGAATATTCACCCATGCGGCAATTGTGAATTCCTCTAAATCAAGCGCGTTATCATCATCGACTGTCACCATGTCTTGCCCGCCGAATTCCATCGCACCCCCAAATTTGCCATCAACCCACTTCGGTTTGCCCTTCGCTATTTTTCCATCCAGTCCGTTATCGGAGGAATCCGTAACAGTTTCTCCTTTTCCGTCATCCAACAACCACGCGCCGACAAGACCGTCTGTATCTAACGCCGCGACAGGCATCGCCACGACATGTATTAACGCGAAAAGACTTAGGACTAAAAATGTTAGTACGCTATGCATCAGAATTCTCCTTAGTTAAACCGACCTTAATTCTCCAATTCAAGGCTATCCTTTAGACGACAGTTTCGGGAAGTATTGTTGCATCCTTTGGCACAATCACAATACCATCCCGAATGTAGTAGTTTTCGCCATCGTAATTATCAATGCCATCCCGATTCACCAGTACTGAATTATCACCGATACGCGCATTTTTGTCAATGATTGCATTCTGAATCAAGCAATTTCGACCGATGCCGACTTTCGGGATGCCTGACTGTTCGTTTTCCGCACGCGACGCATCTGATTCGTAATAATCTGCGCCCATGAGTACAGATTGGTAAACGCGGCTACCACCGGAGATAATGCTGCGGATACCGACAATTGTTCTATCAAGTTCAGAATCATCAATGATAGAACCCTCAGCGAGAATTGAAGAACGGACACTACTGCTATTGACTTTCGTGCTCGGAAGGTGCCGCCGGTTGGTATAGATCGGGGCCTGTTCATCGTAGAAATTGAACGCTGGTGTGGCATCGGTGAGTGCTATATTCGCCGAATAGAAAGCGTGGATCGTACCAATATCCTCCCAATAGCCATCGAAAAAGTAGGCTGAAACTGTACGCGTCTGAATGCTCTTCGGAATAATATCCTTACCGAAATCCACGTTTGAATCATCTTGAAGCACCTCTTGCAGGACCTCTCGATTAAAGATATAGATCCCCATTGAGGCGATGTATTCCCTTCCGTGCGATTCAATGCCCCGCGAGGTGAAAACCTCAGATTCAACGCGTAGGCGCTGCAGTTCTTCCTCTGTTTGCGGCTTTTCAACGAAATCGACGATACGTCCGTTCGCATCTGCTTGGAGAATGCCGAGTCCACTGGTGTCTTCTTTTCTCACAGGAAGAACAGACACAGTGATGGCCGCGTTGGATTCAGTGTGAACCTGCAGCATTTTTTCATAATCCATCCGGTAGAGATGGTCGCCCGCAAGAATCAAGACATAGTCATCTTTGAACCTCGGATTCAGAATATATGGTTCATTGTGCTTGATGGCATCCGCCGTTCCCTGATACCACTCTTCGCCCATCAGCGTCTGTTGCGCTGCGAGGATTTGGACGAACCCGCGGCGGTACGTATCAAAACGGTACGTCTGGGCAATATGTCGATTCAAGGAGGCAGAGTTGAACTGGGTTAAGACATAGATTTTCTCCAACCCTGAATGTAGACAGTTGCTAATCGGTATGTCCACCAGCCGAAATTTACCTGCGATCGGGACACTCGGTTTCGCTCGATCCCGTGTCAGTGGAAATAAGCGTGTGCCGCGACCGCCGCCAAGAATAACTGCAATAACGCTCCCATTACTCATTACTATAGACTCCCTTTAGTGGACAGCACACCGGTGATATTTTCATCAAGACGCGTCGCAATATGCAACGCCTTCGCAACTGCCTTAAAGATGGCTTCAATAATATGGTGTTGATTCGTGCCGTAGCGGACATTGATGTGCAAGGTTGTACCACTATGGTTCACAAATCCGTGAAAAAATTCTTCGGCAAGTTCAATATCGAAATCACCGACTTTCCCGTAACTCAGCGGTGTCTCGAAGTGGAGGTAAGGCCGTCCGCAGACATCTAAATCAACTTTGGCGAGGGATTCATACATCGGAACAGTGAAACTGCCGAACCGTTGCATCCCCGCTTTGTCGAGTACTGCTTTTTGGAGGGCTTGTCCAAGGCAGATGCCGACATCCTCCGTCGTATGATGCGCATCTACATGTAAATCACCCTTTGCCTCAATCTCAAGGTCAAAGAACCCGTGTTTGGCAAAGAGTTCTAACATGTGATCCAAGAAGCCGACACCGGTGTTAATAGTGGATGCCCCTGTCCCGTCGAGGTCAAGATTGAGCCGGATACGGGTTTCTGCTGTTTCGCGGGCAATTGCTGCTTTTCTTTCCATACCGTGTTTTAACTATGGGCCTTTCTGCTCCGTTTTCTGCCGCTGTCAGAAAATGGATTTTCGTTAAAGGGAACGCTTTACGAAGTTACGGGTCACTGGCAACTGTTGAACTTGTGCATCGATCGTCAACCGGTTTCCGTCCGACTCACGTTGGAGTGTTGATCCGAAGGTGGTCAAGACACCTTCGGTAACAATTTCAATCGTTCGCGGTGCGTGATGCGGGGCGGACAGCATCAGATTGCCGTTTTCGGTGCCGACTTGAAACTGAAAAACATTTGTTTCCTTCTTACGCCATCCGGCTATTGCGTCAATTCCATCCACTTAATAGTGACATGAAAACGTCTAAGTTCGGAAAAACGAAATATATTCTGATAACTACGAATAGCCCTATGCGCGCTTATAGATCGAACCTTATTTTTAAGTTCTATTGTAATCCGATCTATTTCATCTAATCTTCGGGCAGGAAACCCAAGTATTTATGCTTGGGAGGAATGCCCGCTCCTATAGTAAAAGTTCAGGCGTGTGAGCACTCTAAAATCAGACCGCTTCGCCCCTGTGGTTAAACGTTGCCC
>CAZQIP010000290.1:0-41956 GCA_964593655.1 uncultured bacterium
CAATTGTTCACTCGGTAAAAGAATAACCAATTTCCTAAAACACGTCAAGAAAAATCGGTCTAATTTTTTCTTGACACACAGAGACGGATCGTGTATCCTTTGACTTTTTACAAAGGTCAGATTGGTTGCAGCGAAAGCACCTTGAATCGTTTACGGGATGCCGCCTAAAGTGCATCCAAAATTGTATGTAGGTGAAAGCTTATCACGTTTTATTATCGTCTTAATGAACGTCCCTTTGAATCCTTCGCGGAAATTCGCGGTGATTTGGGGTAGACAAAGCAAAGGTAATTGAAACCTATGGCAATGTCCGTTTACGCAGGCACAACTTTAAGTGAAGCACAAAAAATTGTTGAAGGTGATTACTCAGCTTTTGATTGGCGGGAGCGTGTCGCCTATCGCAAGGTGTATCTTGGCATGAACCCAGCGATTCGGGACGCGGAGAATGCGCTTGACAACGACACGGACAAACCTGCCGTTGTCGCACTACTGCTCAAATCAGAGAAAATGCTTGTCAAAAATAGGGTCAAGCATCTCAGTGCCATCAAAACCGCACGAATTATACCAGACGAGGAACTTTTCAAACGGACAGGCTATCTCTTTGATAACGAAAAATTGGTTGGGCTTCCTGAAGGGGTCGTGATGCGTGCGAGCAATGGTGTTTACCTTGTACAGTGTGATGTGAATCAATATCAATGTTCGCTACGCGGAAAACGAGATGCGTTTAGCAGAAATCAGCAGGTCTATGTCGGGGACCGCGTCAAAATTCAAGTGATTGATGAAAGGCATGGTGTCATTGCAGCCGTTATGCATCGCAAGCGTCAATATAAACGCAAGGGAACACAATCTAAAGGGGTTATTCTCATTCCGAATCTTGATGGACTGGTCATTGTTTCTTCCGTAAAAGAGCCACCGATCTGGCAGCGAATGCTGGACAAATTCCTTGTTATCGCCGAAGCATCGGGGATTGAGCCGCTTGTCTGTTTTAATAAAATTGATATGCTTGAAAACCGTTCAGAAATAGACGCGATGGTCACACTTTACGAGAAAATCGGTTATCCGGCCATCGTCACGAGTGCCACAACTGGTGAAGGAATTGAGGATTTGAAAGCGTGGATGAAAGGGAGAACTTCTGCAGTCTCTGGGTTGTCAGGCGTTGGAAAATCCTCGCTCTTGAATGCTATCCAGCCCGGTTTGAAATTGAGGACGAACGCAGTGAATCCGAAACGAGGCGGAAGGCATACAACTGCTGCAACCCAACTTTACAGATTGGATTTCGGCGGTTTTATCGCCGATACACCAGGACTTCGCGAGTTGCACTTTTACGACATTGACCCTCGCTTAATGGATCGCTATTTTCCAGAAATGAATTCGCTCCGAGAGCATTGTACAAAAGGTTCCTGCACGCATACTTATGAGAAAGGTTGTGCGGTGGAGATGGCGTTGAAGAAAGGGAACATCTCACAGTCTCGATATGAGAGTTACTGTGAATTTCAAAATCTGTCGGATGCGGTCTAATATGGAACTGATGAAAATACAGGTTGAGGTGCTATTCACGCAAGATGAAAATGGATGCCTTCAACGTATCAACCCCATTAGACATCCACCCTTCCATCCTTCCGACCTTCCACCCATCCAACCTAACCTTGTGACAAAATATTTACACACCGCTTGACATCTACTCCACATTATGATAGATTATGATGTTAGTGAGTTTAAAATTGCGCCGAAAACAGCCTCTCCAGCGATTAGGAGGAATGCACCATGCAACGGACAACAAAACGATATAAAACTATCTCATGGAACGGAGTTAGCAGCCAATTTCGTCTCCTGCTTATCGGCTGGATGCTGCTCTCAGTTTTTATTTCCGTAGGTTTCACCGATGAACTGAATCTCGTCACTGAAGTGGAATTTCAACCTTTAGCAGCAGCAACCCAACGACTCATTGAGGCGTTGGATTATCTCGGTTCACCTCTGTCTGAGGGCGATCTCTCAGCAATCAAAGAAGCCTTGGTTTCTGAAAATCACGAACAAGCGATCGCTGATATCCAAAAAATTCTTGACCCATACTGTTTGACCGGTGTCAATATCAATCCTGAAAGCCGCGTGAAGGTTAAAGAAGGTCCAGTGAATAAGGAACTGATGCAACAGGGTTGGCGGACCTTTTTGGTGAAGGTACACAACGAAGCAGGCGTGACAGCACCGCTGGTGGCAGAGAGCGAGAATGCCGCGCCACTCTATAAACGTTCCACCGGCAGTCCTGATCCAGAGACAACCGTCCCGAAAAGCGACATCCCACACCGTTTTCTGGATATTGAAGTCTATGGCAATCCACCTTTGAAGGCAAGTCTGTCCGGATTGGAACTGGAATATCGTATCGTTCAACTCTATAGTCGCGATGCCGGTAAACGAGAGGCGATGCTCGGTTTCAACGTCGGTCAGGGGACCCAAGACATCGGATTCCGCAGCGAAGTGCCGATCCTGTTCGATTGTGTGCCAGCGGTGGAGGTAACGCTGGAAGTATTGGACTTCGACGGAAAACCGACAACAGCTGCTTTTATCATTCGCGATACACTGAATCGGGTATATCCATCGCGCGGACGGCGACTCGCACCCGATTTCTTCTTTCATAACCAAATCTATCGACACAGCGGCGAATCCGTCCTCTTACCGCCGGGCGAGTATACTGTTGAATACACACGCGGACCGGAATATAAGGTAAAAACCCAAACCATTACTATTCCGAATGCCGAGACACATCAAGAGACCTTTCATCTGGAAAGATGGATTCATATCGCAGCAGAGGGTTGGCGTTCCGGCGATCATCATGTACACGCAGCCGGTTGTTCTCACTATGAGAGTCCCACCGAGGGGGTTACACCGGAAGACATGATGCGCCACATTCTCGGAGAAGACCTCAATGTCGGGTGTGTGCTTTCGTGGGGTCCCTGCTGGTATTTTCAGAAGCAGTTTTTTGACGGCAAGGTACACCAACTCTCGACCGATGACTACGTAATGCGATACGATGTGGAAGTTTCAGGTTTCCCTTCCTCACACGCTGGGCATCTCTCCTTACTCGGATTGACTGAGGATGACTACAATGGTGTTGAACGGATTGAAGAGTGGCCCAGTTGGGATCTCCCCGTCCTCCAGTGGGCAAAGGAACAAGGCGCGGTGACAGGTTTCAGCCACAGCGGTTGGGGGTTGAAAGTGGATGGCGATGAGCTCCCCAATTACAACATGCCGCCTTTCGATGGTATCGGTGCGAACGAGTATATCGTCGATGTCGTTCATGACGCTGTTGATTTCATCTCTACGGTAGACACACCCGCTGTTTGGGAACTGAATATCTGGTATCACACGCTGAATTGCGGTTTCCGCACGCGAATCAGTGGTGAGACAGATTTCCCTTGCATTTACGGCGAGCGCGTCGGGTTGGGTCGTATTTATGTGAAAATGCCTGCCGGTGCCCTTGATTTCGATGCATGGGTGGCAGGATTGAAAGACGGTCGTTCTTATGTCGGAGATGGCAAAAGTCACCTCATGGATTTCACTGTTGGCGATGTACCGGTTGGTGAGGAGACAGCAACTGGAGAGCTTAGCCAGTTGAATTTGGATGCACCCAGTACAGTAACCATCACGGCTCGCGTCGCTGCACGACTTAACGAAACGCCTAACCTTGAGATAAAGAACCGCGCTTTGGATCAGCAACCGTATTGGGATGTTGAGCGGGCACGCATTGCGGAGAGCCAAAAGGTGCCTGTTGAACTCATTGTCAACGGTCAGGCGGTTGAAACGCAAGAAATTGTCGCTGATGGCGGAATCGTACCCATTCAATTCGATGCACCTATTGACAGATCGAGTTGGGTTGCCTTGCGTATCTTCCCATCGTCCCATACGAATCCGGTTTTCGTCATTGTAGACGGTAAACCGATCCGAGCAAGTCGCAGAAGTGCCCAATGGTGCTTGGATGCTGTAGAGGTCTGCTGGAACCAAAAGGTCAACCGCATCAGAGAAGAAGAACGCGATGCCGCTCGCAAAGCATACAACGTAGCATCACAGACATATCAAAAAATTCTTGAAGAATCTGATGTGGACTGAAACTGAAATCCCTTGAGACAAGCAACCATTTGACATGGAGATGAACCGATGCAATATGACAAAAACAGATTCAAAATATTGGCACTGCCTCACCCCTTTACTTTACTCTGGGTATTGTTTCCAGCAGTTATGTTCAACGAGCTGATTTTCGGACAACGACTGCCCAAAGTCACCTTGATTGAGAAAGAGAGTGATAAACCGCCGGAGGAACGCTCTTACGTTCCCTGCCCGCACTGTGAGACGCTGAATGACCGCCGTTTGTGGGCAACAAAAGGAAGTGTCTTGGGACATGGACATTGGTTTGGCTTGGTTTGTCCAAGCTGTCATCAAATAATTCCTTGCCTGTGGAATATTTTTAGTCTCGCCATATTGGCGATTACTTTTCCACTGTGGTATTTCCCCGTTCGATTTTTTCGCCATAGATGGATAGAGAAAGAAAAAAAGAGATTGGCGAAGGTCCTTGAACGTCCCCTGCTCCAAGCAACGTCCATAATAGATTCGCTTTCGATAGGCGTCGTTTCCGGTATATCTATGTGGGTGATGTGGGTGATTCTCGAGGTTGTGCGGAACGGAGGGGAATGGGATTTGAAAATGATGCTCGAAAGTTTGCCAATTTCGTTGTTAGCAGGCTTTGGGATAGGCTGTTTCATGGGATGGGTGGAAAAAGATAAAGAAGAAATTGAAAAAGAAAGATTGGCAAATGTTCGTGAACGCCCCTTGATTCGAGCAATTCGAGCAAAGTCCATAAAGTCCACCATCATAAAGCCCATGAGGTGGTTTTTAAGAGGCACCTTCTACTTCGGTGGAGGCATGTGGGTGGTTTTGGTGGCTCTCGAGAAAGAATGGGATTTGAGAGCGATGTTTGATATGTTGCCATTTTGTTTGTTTGCAGGCTTTGCGTGGGGCTGTTTCGTGTATGTTTTGGCGAGTTTGGCGAATCTACTGGAGGGCAGAAAGACCTGAATCTGACTCAAGAAACCATCAAGGTCTACAATCAGGTATCTTTATAATCTACTATAAGGAGCCGTATTATGAAACTTACGTCTCAAGAGGTTGAACAATTCAGTAGGTGTTTTTGCTTGGGTGTTTCCCCCAGGTTGAACGGATGCCACCAAAACCCTGAAAAACAATAGAAAAACCTACCTGATCCAGAGATGTTACGTCAAACAAAAATCGAGTGAACCCAACATTTTGGTGGTTACCGAGACGCTGAGGGTATGAAGTTAGGTTCACTACGTTCTTGATTCTATACAACAACAGGCTGGATTTGAGAGGTATTTGAGGAACACATCAGTCTTCTAAGTTCCGTTCAACCTAACGGAAACACCCAAGCAAAAACACCTACGATACTAAATTGACACTATACGATACTAAATTGACACTAAATGTATGAAATCCATTGAGAAAAACAACCGTTTAACATGGAGATAAATCCGATGCAATACGACAAAAACAGATTCAAAATACAGGCACTGCCTCACCCCTTTACTTTACTCTGGGTATTGTTCCCAGTACTAATAGTCAACGAACTAATTTTTGGACAACGAGTTCCCAAAGTCACCTTGATTGAGAAAGAGAGTGATAAACCGCCGGAGGAACGCTCTTACGTTCCCTGCCCGCACTGTGAGACGCTGAATGACCGCCGTTTGTGGGCAACAAAAGGAAATGCCTTTGGACATTGGTTTGGTCTTGTTTGTCCAAGCTGCCATCAAATAATTCCTTGCCTATGGAACATTTTTAGTCTCGCCGTATTGGCGATTACTATCCCACTGTGGTATTTTCCCGTTCGGTTTTTTCGCCATAGATGGATAGAGAAAGAAAAAGAGAGATTGGCGAAGGTCCTTGAACGTCCCCTGCTCCAAGCAACGTCCATATATTCGATGGGTTGGATAGGCGTTTTCGCTGGCGTTGTATCCGTGGTGGCGATGGGGATGACTTTTGAAGTTGTGTCAAGCATTTGGAACGGATGGGATTTGAAAACGATGCTCGAAAGGTTGTCACTTTGGATGTCAGTAGGTTTTGCAGTGATCTGTTTCTCGAAATGGGTTGAAGAAGAAACTGAAAAAGAAAAGGAAAAATTGGCAAATCGTGAACGCCCCTTGATTCGACCAACGTTCATAAATTGGGTTTCAACAGGCAACTTAAATTTGTTTTTAAAAGGCACCTTCTACTACGGGGGAGGCATGTGGGTGGCTTTCGTGGTGTGGCGGGTTTTGAAAGAAAGAGAATGGGATTTGAGAGCGATGTTTGATATATTGCCATTTTGGTTGTTAGCAGGCTTTGTATTGGGCTGTTTCATGCATGTTTGGATGAATTTGGATTTGATGAATCTAAAGCGCAGAAAGTCCTGAATCTGACTGAAGAAGCCGTTGAAGTCTACAATCAGATATTTTTATAATCTACTATAAGGAGCAATGTTATGAAACTTACACCCCAAGAGATCGAACGATTCAGACAGGTAGGCTATCTCAAAATCGAGGGACGCGTCATTGATGACGAACACCTTACCGTGCTACGCGAACAGTACGATGCCCAATTTTCACAGAGACGCGGCACAATCGGCGAAGGGTTGCGGAACCTCGCAGTCGTCGGGGACTCGGAAGGCGATGCAGATGCCGATCGTGAAGAAGAGATGTTACAGATTATGGAGATGTGGCGTTTGGATGAGGAATATCGGAAGTTACTCTACCACGAACCGCTGTTAGATATCGTCGAGAGTTTAATTGGTTCCGATATCCAGCTATTTCATGATCAGGCACTCTACAAACCCGCTTATCACGGTGGCGAAGTCTATTGGCATCAGGACAACGCATATTGGCAGTGTGCCCCGCCGGATCTTGTGAGCATCTGGTTAGCACTCGATGATGCCGACGAGGAGAACGGGTGTATGAACGTTATCCCCGGCAGTTATTTGGAAGGATTAGCATCGCATGGACGCGCTGAGTCAGAGAAAGGCAAGTTGCCAGCGTTGTTGCAGGTGAATGCCGATGTAGACCGTGCTGTACCCGTGCCAGTTAAAGCCGGATGTGTGATGGTGCATCACTGCATGACACTCCACCAAACGAATCCGAACCGCTCACCCCGAGACCGTCGGGCATTGGCTATCCATTACATGCCATCCGGTACGCAAAATCGCGAGGGCGAGGTGATGAAAGACAACCCGCTGCTACGCGGTAAGTTGGCATAAAGCAGATCACTACAACCTTTTGAAAGCCAAGTGGAAAAGTCCCTCACCGCGACAGCAACTATCTATTTTCCGAACTGTCTTGTGTGCTCCCAGTTTCGCGGTATTAAGGAAGCTATCATAAATGGATGCTCCGTTACCACTCGTAGAGAAAAGTCTGTCGAGTTCTCTGAAATACGAGATTCAGCTTGCAAAATGCACGAAGTTCAAGAAGAAACGTATCTTTCGCTGCTGGGTTGCGGATGGACCGAGTTCTTTGCCAGAGGTGTTTCTCGTCAAAATGGCGAGACACACTAAACGTGAACCCTACAATCGCGAATTAGATTGCGTTGGAAGCCCAGCTTGGAAATTTTTCAACGAATGGGCTGCACTTCAATTTTTGAGTCAAATTGATAGCACCCGGACACTGGCTCCGCAATTCATCGCGGGCGATGCTATTCAAGGACTCATCGCATTTGAATACGTCCCGAAAGCGCGCTCGTTCAGGGATATATTACGCGACGCTAATGAAAACGAGCGAAGACATGCCCTATTGACTTACGCGCAAACAATGGGACGCATGCATGGATCCACCTATGGTAGGCAAAAGGAATGGCTTCGTTTGCGGACGAATCTTGGTACATTCCGCCAAGCAGACACAGGTTCATTTGATGGGATTCTCCGAACTTTTCGTAGGCTCGCGACATTGGTCCAGCAACCCGTATCAGCTGCTGTTGAGACTGAGTTAGTTGAGCTAAAGGGAATGCTTTCGGAGGCTGAACCCTTTTCTGCCTTCAGACACGTGGATATTGCACCGCAGAACTATTTGTTGCTTGATGATGGTGTGAAACTTGTTGACTTTGAATATAGTGATTACGGGCATTTTCTGCTTGATGCGCCTCTCGGTCCCTATCCTTTTCCAGTGCGCTGGGAATATGATAAAGTGCTGGCGAGAGAGATCGAGACTGTTTATCGGTCAGAATTATCCGCTGGTTTTCCCGGTGCACTGGATGATGATATCTATTACAAGGGGATACTGACAGCTTGGATATATTGGTTGCTACGTCTTGGACCGGTGCCCCGGACGCGTGCGAACATGATCAAGGTGGCTGATGAATTAGTAAGTCGATGTAAAGCGGTGGCGCGTCTGAGCCACAAAGTTGAGTACCTGTCGCGGATAGGGCATATATTCGCGCAAGTGGCAATCGTTCACGAAAATCAATGACGAAACAAAAATACTTTTACCACGAACATCTTTCAGATTACGCCGAGCTGAAGGCAAAAGGGCTCATGTCAAAAGGAGAACTTTATGGAAATCCAGACGATTTTAGAGGGTTCTCTTCCAAATCCATCTTATAGGAGTATAGAAATGGCTATAAAGGTAGTCATCTTCGATTTATTTGAAACACTCGTCTCAGAATTTGACGCGGGTCACCCTTCAATCACCGAAGTCACGCAGACGCTACAGTTGCCTGTAGAGGATTTTCAGCGGGAATATGTGAATCTTCGACCGGCACGATGTACGGGACAATTAGACTATGCGATGTCTCTACGTTATATCATTCGGAAGCTTGGCGGAAAATCTCCTGAAAGTACTATTAAGACACTCGCTGAACGCCGCCAATCCGCTTTTACCGCCCATCTGCGTCGCATAGAACCCGAAATCCTCAATATGCTTAACGAAGTCACCGCTTCAGGTATTAGGCTTTGTCTCATCAGTAATACCGATGGATCTGAAGTCTTAGATTGGGCAAGTAGCCCTTTGGTCCCCTTTTTTGAAGTGACAATATTCTCCCATGCGGTCGGAATGGTCAAACCCGACCCTCACATCTATCAACACGCATGTAAGAATTTGGGCGTTGCCCCGTCAAGCTGCATATTCATAGGCGACGGCAATAGTAACGAACTTCGAGGCGCAGCCCAAGTTGGGGTGTCGCCATTTTGCGCCGCGTGGTTCCTCCGTCAGCACACAGACTTGCTCGGAGAGGATATTGTGATGCAGCGAGCGGCAGGCTATCCAGTATTGTCCCATCCATCAGAGTTGACGGATTGGGTACGCGACATTTGTACTGGCTGTTAACAATAATCAGCGCGGTTACAAACCGAGAAAAAGACTTTAGCAAACTCCACCGGGTCTGATGATCCAAAAAGACTTGCCACTAACAATATTGACAATTTTTTCTATCTTCCCGCAATTTTCTCCTTTTCTGCAGAATTATGCAACCATTTTCCCTTAACGCGCGCCATTATATATTGATTTGAATCTCACTTTGAAAATCTACACTTGGAGGTGCAGGATGAGAGATAATGATGCCCAATTAATTCGCCGCACGCTTGCAGGCGACGAAACTGCTTTCACTATGCTCGTGAAAAAATATCGTAAACATGTGCACACACTTGCATGGCACAAAATCGGCGATTTTCACATTGCTGAAGATATTACACAGGAAACCTTCCTGCAAGTCTATAGAGATCTGGCGACCCTGAGAGAACCGGATCGGTTCCCGGGGTGGTTGTATGTGGTTACAAACCATCGCTGCATTGCCTGGTCCCGCAAGAATCGATCGCATGTCCGATTGGTGGAGGGTATTAATATGGCAATGAAGGGGGAAGCAGCATATTCCCGATACGTAGCAGACGAACAGGCAAAAATAGCGACTGAGGCACAGCAAACAGTCGTTAAACAGTTGCTTGCCAAGTTACAGGAAAGCGAACGCACTGTGATGACCCTGTATTACTTTGGCGAGATGACGTGTGAAGAAATCAGCAAATTTTTGGGAGTATCTGCAAACACGATTAAAAGTCGGCTCAGTCGAGCGCGCCAACGCTTGAAAAAGGAGGAACCTATAATTCGAGAGGCGTTGGATAGTTTCCAGTTGTCTGCGAATCTAACCGAAAACATCATGCGAGAAATCGCGCATATCAAACCCGTTGCACCGTCCCGGGGTAAGCCGTTAGTACCGTGGGCAATTGCAGTTTCAACTGTAACGGTGATATTACTGATGATGGGTATAGGCAACCAATATCTTCTTCATTTTCAACATCCATATAGTTTTGAGGCGGAATCGGAACATACGATTGAAATCGTTGATGCCTCTGTCGTCCTTAATATGGATTCAAAACCGGATGTCCGGAATCAGGCAGGACGGGTGCTGTTCAGCGGTAAAAACGACAGGACAGGTTCACAGACTTCTGAAACGTTTGCGACCGCTGCTACGACAGAGGATTCCGTGGTGGACAAGAAAAATATAGAACTTTGCACACAAAATTTAATTGCCATTGGCAAAGCGATTAAAACTTATGAAAAAGCACACGCTGACCTTCCAGGGTGGCTCTCCGATCTGTATCCCAAATACTTGGTAGATTCAAACGTCCTGATCTGTCCTGCAGATAAATACAATGGGAAGGCAGGTCGCCCTTGGAACAGAGATCCGAAAATGTCGGTGAGTTATGACTATCAATTTTATACCAAATATCGAGGGAAGAAAACGGAACAACGCATGGTGTATGGTGATGTCATGCCGCTTATCCGTTGTCGGCATCACGCGAATGAAGATTTACATGTTTTGAACTTGAGCTTCTCTTATATGGTTTATGGGTCATCAGTGAATTGGGAGTATACGCCGGAAGATATGTACGGTAGCCATGAAGTAGCTATCACTGCTTTTGAAGAAACACTTCAACGATACCCTGATGATATGCGTTTCTTTTTGCTCTATCCGGGACTTGCCCGCCTCTACGTCAAAGTTGGGAACAAACCATCGGCGGATGTATGTATTGAGCGGCTAAAGTCAGCCATGAAACTCGAAATTCCGAGTTATCGTACCCTATGGCACTTGTGGAACATACTTGTGATGATGGAACGATATGAGGACCTGCTTGAGATTTTTACGGCAGCCGAGCAGCAGGCCCCGAATGAGAGGTTCATCCTTGAGAGACTTTCCTTCATTCATGAGAGGTTAGGCAATACTCAACTCGCCGAAGCGTATGGGCGCAAGTTTGATCCGAGATACGAATTGCTTGGGATGCCTGTCCCCGACTTTTCCGCAACCGACCTTGATGGGAATCCGATTTCGCTTGGGGACTATCGTGGAAAAGTTGTGTTGCTCAACTTTTGGGTATTCTGGGATCCCCCCTGTGCTGTGAAAATGCCGGAGGTCAGGAAGATTTATGATATCTATAAAGATAGCGGATTTGACATTATCGGGGTCAGTCTTGATGATGAGGAAGTGATACTACAAAACTACGTTAAGGAAAACGACATCCCTTGGCGACAGATTTTCGATCAGGGGGCTGGCGAGGATTCACTTGTGCAACACTATGGCATCGGCGATATTCCCGAAATGTGGCTCATTGATAGGGAGGGTAGATTAATTACACATAAAGCGAGAGGGGCGGATTTAGAAAGACTTGTCGCAGCGGCAGTGAAGGCTCAACCTGGGTATTAATACCATCTCTAAAAATTTATATCACATTAACTGCACCGTTTACCCAAACCCCGGTAGGTGTGGTTTCCCAACCGCACCGGGTATAACCAAAAACAGTAGATTCTTTTAAGAGGAATCATCAATCAGAATTGGTATAAGCTGGGGTCGTTTTGCTTAATTTTTGGACTGTGTGGAAAATGAATTTATTATTTACGGTTGTTCTTATACTTTTTTCATTTGCTTCTTCACTTTATGCTCATAAAGGTGATTTAGGACATTATGTGGCGAGAGCGTATCCATTAGGGGAGATGCCTCCACCTAACATTGATGGGATTTTAACTGATGAGGCGTGGCAAAAAGCCTTACCCGTCAGCGGCTTTGTTTGGAAGGATACTCCAGACAAACCGGCTTCTGAAGAAACAGTCGTTTATATTGTTTATGATCGGCATCATTTGTACGTTGGATTCAGATGTTACGATTCCGAGCCCCATAAAATTGTAAACCGGATTACTCGGCGCGGTGGTGATGCTTTCTATTCTGATGTTATATCTTTCTTTATCGACCCATATCACGATCATCGCACTGGATATAAGTTTGTCAGCACGCCTGGCGGCGTGAAAGATGATAATTATCGCTATAATGATTCCGAAGTGGATTTGACATGGGAGGGGGTTTGGTGGGTTGAAGCAAATATTGATAGCGAAGGTTGGACGGCTGAGTTTAAAATTCCGTTCAGCAACTTCCGATTTTCTGATGCCAAAAAGCAGGTGTGGGGCATCAACTTTGAACGATTTATCCGACGGAAGCGGGAAACAGATACTTGGAAGCCACCTGGGGATCACGGCGGATTTTGGACGAGAATGTCTTCATTGGGGCATTTGGTAGGGATAGAGGATATCCAATCAGGAAAACAGGTAGAGATTTATCCGCATATCATAAGCGGTGGGACGGAAAGTGAGGGAACACGCATAAGTGGTCAGTCGGATATGGGGCTTGATTTTCAATACCGACTCACTAATAAGCTTCGGTTCAGCGGGACGTTCAACCCGGACTTTGCGCAAGTGGAAGCAGACCAACTGGAGATCAACTTAACTCGGTTTCCGATCCGGTTTCCAGAAAAACGCCCGTTTTTCATTCAGGGCAATAGCGTTTTTGCAACGCCTTTGGAACTTTACTATAGCCGGCGGATTGGTAGCAAGGGAGATATTTTGTGGGGGACTAATGCCACCGGTAAGATAGGGAATTACACCTTAGGGATCATTTCAAGCAGGACGGGAAGTTGGGATTATTTTGGTCTTCAAAAGGAAACTGCAGCGAGAGAAACCGCAGGATTTACCGTTCTCCGGGCAAAGCGTGATCTCTTTGAAAAATCCAGCGTTGGCATCTTATATGCCGGAAAAGGGATAGCTGAAGAAAACAGTCGCGTCATTGGCTTGGATACCAGTATTGCGAGCGGAGAAAACTTCATTTTGACTGGACAAATCGCCCAAAGTTGGAACACTGGAGATAAGCGGTTCCCCCGGGCGTATTTGCTGACACTCACGAGAGGTGCCGACTTCTTTAACGCAGAAATCTCTATGGAACGGATTGAAGCGGAATTCTCGGTAAATCAAACAGGTTTCATTCAAAAGGAAGCGTATCGCGGCCGGCAGCGCGTTGGGACGCAACTGGAATACACCCCACGGCTCGCTGTGTTAGGGCATGAAAAGTTGGTTATAGGCACCGGAAGCTATCTATCCCAAGGGCTATACACAAACAAGTACTTCTCGGATTGGAAGCATCAGCACCCCGGTCTTCAAATGAATTCGCAATTTGATGCGGATCTTCTGCTTTGGTCGAACAGTATTTGGTCTCGGGTAAAATTTCGGGAGTTCTTTCTGGAGCGGATTGACTTCATCTTCAATTATGCGAGAGAAGCGGAGTTGACTGAGGTTTTCTGGGCAAAAGAAGCGCAAATGATGTTTCGGACGGATACCGCTAAGCGATTTTTCACAACTTTGCAGATAGGTATCGGTAATTTCTATAATTTCTCGCAAAAGTATGTCGGAAATCAGAGGAGTCTGGACATCCAAGGTACCTTGCGCCCAAAAGATAATCTGACGCTTGAATTAGTGCTTGCAATTGCCCAAACCTCAACTCCAGCCGGTGAAACAGATGGAGAATTTATGTCCAATTCCGTCCGAGTTACTTATCTTTTCACCAGAGACTTCTTTTTTCGGTTATCCACCCAAGCCTTTTGGGGTCAAACATATTATGGCGAAAAAGAAACGGATCTCAGATATCTTATTAGTGGGCTTATCGGTTGGGAATATAGTCCGAAAAGTCACTTTTTCTTCGCTTATAATGAGAGTCGGGACACCTTGACAAGACGGCTTCGATTAGAAAATCGAGTCATCATCGCGAAAATTTCTTATTTGTGGGATCTCTAACACTTTAAATCGGAACACATCGGAATGGTATACTTTAGAAAATTTTGGACCCGCTTCAGGATTTACACGAGATTTAGTAAAATCCGTTTTATTGATCGCTTAAGCTACCGCGCCCATTTTTTCTTGGTCTTAACGGAATATCTTCTGATAATAATTGTCAATTATTTCCTCTGGAAGGCGATTCTGGCGAACGGCAGGACGATTCGCGGGTATGCTTTAGAGGATATGGTCACATACGTAGCAATTGCCGGTGTGTTCCGGTTTATTGTCAATGAACTTTCTGGTGGGATATCTCGTGAGATGAGCGGTCAGTATCATAGTGGGGAACTCATTATGAATCTCTTAAAGCCTGTCGGTTACCAGCTCTACATCTATTTCCGGGCTTTTGGCGGAATTCTCTTTCAGCTCCTTTTCAGGGGGGCTACCGTCTTAACGATCTGGGGGTTATTCGTCGGATTGATGCCCCCCGATAGTCCCGCGACGTTCATTGTGAGTTTAGTGTTGGGGGTTTTGATTTATGCTGGCATTGCTTTTTTGGTCGGTCTCACGACTTTTCATATAGAGAATAATGCGGGCGTTCTCTTTGCTACGACTGCAAGCATTGAACTGCTATCGGGGACACTGATACCGTTGATAATGTTTCCGAGTTGGGTGGTTTCAATATTGGATTACCTGCCATTCAAGATGATTTTCTACATACCGATGCAGATCTATTTGGGGCGATTGGGTGTTGAAGAAACGGTAAGCGCGTTGATTGTCCAAGCGATTTGGACATTTACCTTATCCATAGCGGGATTCTTTTTGTTCAAAACTTCCGTGCGAAAACTGACCATACAAGGCGGTTAAACTTTATGTCGATGCCTCGAATCTTCTTTTATGGGAAAATTTACCTTCGTTACTTTGGACAGTATTTCAAAGGTAGGCTCGCCTATCGATCGGATATTCTGATTCAGATGGCGTTCGCACTCTCGACTCAGATCACCTCTCTGGTTTTTATTCTCATAATCTTTAACCATATTCCAGATATCAATGGCTGGCATTATGGGGAGATTCTCTTTATCTATGGGTTCGCGCAAACTTCAATCGCTCTGTTTTCGATGTTCTTTTCAAATCTCATCCAATTGGGACGTTTTTACATTCTTGATGGCAATTTTGATCGCGTGTTGCTGCGTCCGTTGCCACCTTTGTTCCAGATTATCATTGAGCGATTGGATATCGGCTCGTTTTCTACCTTAGTGATGGGAGTCGGTGCTTTACTATACGCTGCTGCGAAGTTAAGTATGTCGTTATCTGCCCTTGAGTGCCTCATCTTTTTCGGGTTGGTGCTCTCAGCGACGCTCATTTTCGCAGGGTTAGTGCTGATTTTGGTGAGTTTGACGTTTTGGATAAAGGACCCAACAGGGGCACTCGCTTGGCCCTTGATGACTGTCCGCGAATTCGCGAAATATCCGATTACCATTTACAGCCCGGCATTACAGGTGTTCCTGAGTTGGATATTGCCTTTGGCGTTTACCTCCTTTTATCCCGCAACGCTCTTTTTAGGCAGACAAGATTATGCCCTTTATGTCTACCTAACCCCTGTTATCGCCATTCTGGTTTGGGGTCTGGGGATTTTGGTATGGAATTTAGGATTGCGAAGGTACGAAAGTTCGGGTTCTTGATCATTTGAAGGAGTATGTGATGGCTTTAATAGAGGTTGAAAACCTAACCAAAAGTTATAAAACATTCAAGCGTAAGGAGGGATTAAAAGGTGCCTTCATTAACCTTTTTAAAAGAGAATATGAGTTCGTTCAGGCAGTGGATAACGTCAGTTTTCATGTCGAGCTAGGAGAAATTCTTGGTTATATTGGACCTAATGGTGCTGGTAAATCGACGACGATTAAAATCTTAACGGGTATCCTTACCCCAACGGCAGGAAAAGTGGCGGTGAATGGACTCGTGCCTTACAAGCAGAGACAGCAACATGTGAAAAATATTGGTGTTGTTTTTGGGCAACGCACCCAGTTATGGTGGGATATAGCCGTCATTGAAGCCTTTACCCTTCTCAGAGACATCTATGAAGTGAGCAAAACAGATTTCCAAGCGCAGTTAAAAAAGTTTGATGAGGTGTTAGGCATCGGACCTTTACTTCACATTCCTGTCCGGAAGTTAAGCCTGGGACAGAGAGTGCGGTGCGATATTGCTGCGTCTTTGTTACATAATCCGCCCGTTGTTTTTCTCGATGAGCCTACGATTGGGCTTGATGTTGCGGTGAAATCGAATATTCGGGAATTCATTAAAGAGATGAATGCGAGTCTCGGAACGACTATGATCCTAACGACACATGACCTCAGTGACATTGAGTACCTTTGCCAAAGGAGCCTCATCATTGATCAAGGAAAGATTATTTTTGATGGGAACCTACAACAGGCAAAAGATGAATTAGCCAGACAACGAAAAATTCAGGTTGATCTTTATGAGCGTGTTGATATAGACGGCATTCGTGACCAATTTAAGGTTGCTGAACTCGAATTCACAAGGCAAAACGATTACTCTTTAACTATTTCTTTTCACAAAGATGAGATCTCAGCAATTGATATTATTCAAAAAGTCTTGGACCTTCTTCATCCGCGGGATATAAAAATTGAAGAACCGACGATCGAAACTGTTGTAAAAGAGATATATGAAAAGAAGTCCTTCTAACACGAGTTGTTGAAATATAGGATTAATTTTCGGAACGAATGACAGTTGACATACCTTCCACAGCGCACGCGGATGCAGCGGCCTTGCTCGGTCAGATGCAAAATTTGAGCCATTCTGTGCATTTTTGCCACGAATTCCCCGAATTTTCTGATGAATTTTCCTCTATGTAGGTTATACTGTCTATACCGTAAGGTTTCACGCAGGACGCTGAAAGATCTTGAAATGCTGTGTTACATTCACTGTTTTATGTTCAATCTCGAATACTGGGGAATCGCTTATCTTCATAATTTATCATAAAAGGAGAATCCTATGTCGGATACCAACCTCAAAACCACATTTAATACCGCCCCAATGCTCTATGAAGATGTCCGACCCGGATACCCTGAAAAACTAATCCAAGATGTTATAGACCTTTCCGATCTTGAAGACCACAGTGGAATTCTTGAGATCGGATGCGGCACCGGAAAAGCGACGCAATCCTTTGCAGAACGCGGATACGAATTAGTCTGCTTGGATATTGGTGCCGACCTGATCGCAGTTGCAAGGGAAAAATTAAGGGATTTTCCAAATGTTTCGTTTATGACAGAAGCATTTGAGATGTCGAAGCTGGAACGCAAATTCGATCTAATTATTTCTGCCACTGCTTTTCATTGGGTAGATCCAAAAGTAAGATATATGAAGGCACATGAGGTTCTCGAATCAAAGGGTTTCCTTGCTGTTTTCTCCAATCAGCATGTCAGAAAGGAGGAGGGATTCTTTGCGGAAAGCCAGAGTCTCTATGATAAATACTACGCTCCGCTGACCACGAATCACCCTACACACGCCACAAACTTTCCCGGTGTGGAAGCCTTTCAAGTTCCAATTAAACGCGTCTACCCATGGACGCAAACGTATTCATCTGAGCAGTACATCAAACTCTTGGGTACATATTCAGGGCACATCGCGTTGCCAGATAAAAATAAACGTCTTCTGTTTGAAGGGATTGCCGATCTCATTGAGACAAAGTACGACGGTCAGATAACCAAACATTACGAAGCCGTTCTTGACCTTCGGCAAGCGAAGTGAAAGGAGACAGCGATGAAAATCACAAAGGTTGAAGTCTTCCAGATTGAGACCCCGCGTTATTACGGTCACATATCCGGACATGTTATCGTCAAAGTCCATGTAGACGACGGTCCCGTCGGGTTAGGCGAAGCCTCGGACAGCAGAGCCGAAGATTTAGCGGCAGTCACTAAACGCTACAGCGATTTACTCGTCGGGCGTAATGCGACCCGTATCACGGAGATCAATGAATTCCTACGAGCACAAGATTTCGGTAGCACAGTTAGCAATCCACACCTCGCCTCCGCCATTGATCTTGCACTTTATGACCTAAACGGCAAGGTACAGGGCGTACCCGCTTACCAAATGCTCGGTGGCAAGATGCGCGACAGCGTCTATTGCTGCTATCCAATCTTCGGATGGCAGGTAAAGGAAGACTTTGAAAAGACCGCGGGCTATCTGCAACGATTGATAGATCTCGGACACCATCTCTTCCGTTATTATATATCCGGTGACAGTGCCTTGGATGACAGGTTCCTGACTGAAATGAAGTCCAGATTTGGCGAGCAGATTAAGCTCAAACAACTCGACTGCTCTGGTCGCTTTAGCGACTGGGAGACCGCCCTACGTTATGCGGATGTCCTGCGCCATCACGCGCCCTACCATTTTGAACAACCCTCACGAGACCTGCAAGTGTGTGCGGAGTTTACCAAACGTATGGATTTGCCTGTGAGTCTGCACATCGGTAGTTTAGCGTATGGATATGAGGCGGCTGAACGTGGTGCTTGCACTGTCTTCAATGTCGCGTGTGTAGCAGGAGGACCGACGCATATCCGTCGCCTGTTTGCGTTGGCAGAAGCCGCTGGACTCGAATGTCTGATTGGCACGGATCAGGAATCGACGCTTGGGACGGCTGCGCAAATCCACGTCGGCGTTTCGATGCCGAACCTCTCTCTACCGTGTGATCCGATGGGACCCGTACTCTATACAGCATCACCGGCGAAGGAACGCATCCGAGCAGAAGCCAGCCACCTTTATCCACCCGAAGGACCAGGACTCGGTATCGAATTGGATGCGGATAAGTTGAACGCCTTAACAGTCGCATCAGCGTAAGATTTCTTTGCTGTAGGATTCTCACTGTGAAGCACTCCCGGTCGCGACTTCTGATAACCGTAAACTGACAACCTAATTGACATCTATCCCTAATTATGATATGCTAATGTGCATTCGGTGCAGTACACCGAAATCAGAAAGAAAATCACTCATGGGAGAAAAGTTATGTTTGTTATCATTGCACCTATTCAGATTAAAGAAGGTCATAGAGACGCGTTCATCGAAGCCATGATAGACGATGCGAAAGGCTCTGTCGCGAATGAACCCGGCTGTCTCAGATTTGATGTGATTCAGGACGGTGCCGACCCGAATCGGATTTGGCTTTATGAAGTCTATACAGACGAAGCGGCGTTCCAAGAGCATCTGAAAGCCCCACACTTCATCAAATGGCGGGATACTGTCAAAGACTGGTTCGCTGAGAGCGATTTTAAAGGCGCAGGCGGCGGAAGTTCCAACATCTACCCGCCAGACGACGCTTGGAAGTAGCGTAATTTTGATAGTTGATGCCCTGTCTATCGTATCACCGTCCGTACAGCACATTGTTGCCGGAAAGAAGGTCGTCGAAATACGACGGTGGCTGCCGCCGGAGATTCCGTTTCTTAATCTCGTGCTTGTTGAGAATGAGATTTACCTGACCGAAGACGGGCAGGAGGACCCGAATGGACTGGCACGCGCAGTCGTGGACATTACCGGTGTTCACGAATGGACACGCGAAGAGGCGAAATCGCAAGGCGTAGCGTGGATTCCTAACTATGTTTGTTGGGAACTGTCAAATGTGCGGCGCATAGAACCACCTATCCCGTGCTTTGCACGCCGGAAGATCTATAAAATTGATATTAGTGCCTGCCTACCTATTGGGCGTTGAAGTGCCGATTGGTATCCGATAGGAGAGTTGACCGACATGATGCAATTCACTGACGCACTTGTTAACTCTTATGAAAAGTACGCGCATGAAAGGGCATCTCACTCTCCTGACGAATTCAAAGTCCAGGAGCGGGCGGAGTTTCTCAAATTCTTGAAGGCTGAGAAACGAAAGACCCTCCTTGAAATTGGGTGTGGTCCCGGTCAGGATGCCCAGTTTTTTCAGTCTCAAGGATTCCAAGTTTTAGCGGTGGACAATACACCAGTGATGGTGAAACTTACTGCTGAAAAGGGAGTCCCAGCGCAAGTCTTGGATTGCTACGATCTCGACGAGATTAACAAGCACTTTGATGCGGTGTATACCATGAATTGCCTCCTACACATACCCAAGCAGGATATTGATCAGATTTTGCATCTGATCTCAAGACGGCTCAACAAAGGGGGCTTGATGTATCTTGGCATTTGGAGAGACGAAAACTTTGAGGGCACCTGGGAACACGATAAGTATGAGCCGAAGCGGTTCTTCTCTTTTTGGAAGACTGAGGCACTTCTTGAAGTTTTACAACGGTTCTTTAGGTTAGAATACTACCGAAGATTAGAGCCTCATGAGGGTAGGATATTCAATTCTTTTATTGTTCGTAAATGTGGAGGTTCAAAATGAGCCGAATAGTTTCCTATATTCTAAGCGCGGCATTCATTTTCATATTTCCCTTTGTGAGCGAAGCAATTCAGGACGACGCAATGGTCCTTTACTACTCGTTCGATGAGGGAAAGGGAAAAGAGATCGAAGACCTGAGCGGAAAGAAAAATCACGGCACGCTCGAAGGTGATGCCAAATGGGAGAAAAACGGAAAGATCAATTCGGGCGTGTTTTTTAATGAACAGATTCAGAAAGGGGTCGTTGCGGCCCCAGCATCTGATAGTCTCGCGATTACCAAGAATTTGACGATGGAGGTATGGGTATACCCAGAAAGTGTCGGCGATTATCGCAATGTACGCGGGCAAGCAGGACCGCACACGTATTACCTGAGTATCCATCAAGGCAGGCCATCCGTGTGGATGGGATGCCCCGGTGCGGGCGGACGGACATGGAACAGCACAAAGAACGAGATTCCGACCGATAAGTGGTCACACGTTGCCGCTGTTTACGAATTTGATAAGGAACTCCGACTTTATATCAATGGCAAACTTGATAATACCTATAAACTGGAAGGCGAAATTCCGGTTTCTCAATCAGATCACTGGTTCGGCAATCGCCTTGACGGTCCGTGGCCCTATGGCGGGAAACTTGATGAATTCGTCATCTATAACCGTGTTCTGACGGAAGATGAGATTCAGCAAGATATGGAGCAGGTCTTGAGTGTGTCGCCGTTAGATAAGGCTGCCACAACTTGGGGGCTGCTCAAAAGAGATAGAGATGTTGACTAAACTGACCCCGCAGCTGTTTACTTGGGTGGAAATTCACGGCGCGTCGCGAAATCAAGCGTACAACTGGAATAGTTTTTTCGTGCAAGACGAGAGCAACAGTGTCCGAGCATTGATAGATCCGCTCCCACTCTCAGCAAGTCAGATTCAGCAGATTGACGAACTTGGCGGTCCGACACATCTAATGCTAACCTGCGCCTATCACGAGAGAAGTTTGACAGAATTCAAGCAAAAATGGGACTGCCAGATTTTAGTCCATGAAAATCAGGTAGATGAGGTCGAATTTACTTTTGACGAGACGTTCGCGGACAGAGATATGCTTTGGGATTTCCTTGAAGTCGTGCGTGTACCGAATGTCCGCCATCGTGAGGAAGTCTGTTTCTACTTAAAAAATCACAAAGGGGCACTGATAATCGGCGATTTCCTCAGTGGTGGCAGAAAAGACAGCGGCATTCCGGATGGAAAAGTGGGCTTTAACGCGCCTGAATATCTGGTGGATCTCGACACAGCCCGCTTGTCCCTCAGCGTGCTGCTACATTTTGAATTTGATCTTATGTGTTTCGGTCACGGATCGCCAGTTGTTCGTGGTGCTAAGGAGGTTTTGAGACACTTTATTGCGTGTGACGCTACGTGGGAAGACTTGGCTCAAAGACGCGAAGAAGGATTTCGTTTAAATCCTGCACTTAAAAATCTTCATCGCATCTAACAATTTGATGAGACAATGAGACGACCCGCGCCCTGAATGCACCTATCGCATAATAACTAACACGAAAAGGATTGCTATGCCACAATCGTTTCTACCGGTTGGAAATATCGTCCACTCTACTGCTCCTATTGGTTTACCTCAAAGGACAGACTATAAAGGTAAATTCATTAGGCTATCACCTGTCAATCCACAAACCGATATTACAGAACTTTACCACTGTTCTCACGGTTCAGTTAGCAAAGAGCAAATATGGACCTACATGAGTTACGGTCCCTTTGATAACACACACAGTATGCAAAGTTGGCTTGAAGAAAGTGCTGGATCTCAAGATCCACTCTTCTTTACGGTCCATTGTCTTGAATCAAAGCAAGGCGTTGGGATGGTGAGTTTTCTGAATATTGTCTCGGATATGCGACGATTGGAGCTTGGACATATTTGGTATTCACCGGATTTTCAGCGATCGAACGTGAACACAGAAGCCATATACCTAATGCTTTGTGAGGCTTTCGATAAATTGAAATACCGCCGTGTCGAATGGAAATGCGATTCTCTGAATGAACGTTCTCGAGCAGCGGCACTGCGGCTCGGTTTTAAGTTTGAAGGTATCTTCAGACAACATATAATCGTAAAAGGTCGAAACAGGGATACTGCTTGGTATTCCATGTTGGATAGCGAATGGAGTGCTATTAAGAGGAACATGGAGATGTGGTTATACCAAAACCCTGACCAGCAACTATCCTTAACATCACTCAATAAGGGTAGATTTTAAAATAACCTAACTTGCAACAAATTCTACACGTTCCAACGAGAGGCTTGGGCATTTCCTCACCCCGCCGGGGTGATATATCTATAGAGACCGGGGGGCGCGACTTCTTGCACTCCAGCGGAGTGCTATGTATAGAAAGTCTAATACCATTTCTGTTAATAAATCTCTCTTTATGTAGAATAAACTTTTAGTTTGTTCCGCAGTACTACGCATTTCACGAAAAAATGAGTGACTTAAGACAATACGTCGAAAAACGTAAAGCCAGGGACCCTGAATTTGCCGAGAATTACGAAACCGGTTATTTGGAATTCAAGATCGGAGTTCTCCTTCGGCAAGCCAGAGAAGAGGCTGGCTTAACCCAAGAGCAAGTGGCGCAAAAATTGAACACCAAAAAATCTGCTATTTCACGAATAGAAAATCATGCAGAAGATGTTAGATTGTCAACTTTAGGAAAGTACGCAAAAGTGCTTGGGAAGACATTATATTTATCAGTCGGATAAGTAAG
This sequence comes from uncultured bacterium, assembly GCA_964593655.1. Taxonomy (GTDB): domain Bacteria; phylum Poribacteria; class WGA-4E; order WGA-4E; family WGA-3G; genus WGA-3G. The sequence continues at coordinate 23,217 of CAZQIP010000290.1, forward strand.
GAGGTATATTCATGAGCAAATTGAAATTCGCTTGCCACCTGATCCAATTTGGTGGCGAACAGCAAGAAAATCCAGAGAAAGTGTTACGAGAAGTCGCCGATGCCGGTTGGGAAGGCGTTGAAAGTGTTCCTTTTGAGGGAGCAGACGGACTCGTTGAGATGGCGACGCTTGCCCGGAGTCTCGGACTCCATATCGTCAACGCCGGTGGGGCAGGACTCGACAGGGTTAGGTTCAACATTACCCTCGGCAATAATGCTGCCGAAGTGCCGTCGTTAAGGCGTGCAGAATGGGGTGGTCCCGATCCGAGCGATGAAGATTTCGAGAACGCCGCCCGAACCTTAGACGACATTCTCGCGTATTGTGATGCTCACAACATCAAAGGCTTCCACCACGCGCATCTCGGCACATTACTTGAAACGGTCGATGACGCGGAACGTCTCTTAGCAGCAGCACCAAGTCTCTGGCTGCTGTTTGATACCGGACACATGCTTGCTGCAGGCAGTGATCCGATGCAAGTCTTTGAGAGCGAAAATTTGCGGAATCGGATTGGGCATGTCCATCTCAAAGACTGCCACGCAGATGATCCTGAAACATGGGATTACAGAACCCAACGCTTCGGTGAGCATGCGCGTTTCGCGGAACTTGGCGCGGGAAATTTAGGGCTTGATGTCAAAGCCGCACTTCAAGGTCTTGAAGATGTCGGTTATGATGGATGGGTCTCTGTGGAACTTGATCGTCCGTATCCGCCGCGTCCCGCAGCTGAAGCCGCTGTCGTAAACCGAGAATATCTGCGGGGTCTCGGATATTGAACGGAGGGGCGCTATTATGCTGAAGCGCATCAAAATTCAAGGATATAAATCACTCTCCGATGTTGAGGTGCATCTTGGACACCTTGCTGTGCTTATTGGTCCTAACGCTTCGGGAAAGAGCAATTTCCTTGATGCCTTGCAACTTCTGTCTCAGATAGCGACTTGCCGAACGTTAAGGGAGGCTTTCGCACCACCTCATCGGGGATATCCACTGGAGGCCTTCACTTTTGGCAGAGAAGGCATCAAGATGCTACGGCAGCAGGGAAAAATCTCGTTTTGTATAGAGATAGATGTTCAGTTGTCTCCAGCAGTTGTTGAAAAAGTCAATCTTCAGATTCAGAAAATGAAACCGAGCCCGAAAACGGATGCACAGGATAAAGGCAGCCCTGCTTCAAAACGGTTATACTCCGTCCGAGAGAAAAATCTGCGATATCGGATTGAGATTGAGATGCTACCCCAAGAGGGCATTCTGTATGTGGCAGATGAATATCTGGCTGCGCTCACTGCCAACGGAGAGGTAAAACAGAATAGGAAGCCGTTCTTGGAAAGGGTCGGGAATCGATTGCTTATGCGTTTGGAAGCGGAAGCACGTTCAATCTGTTATGAGTGTCCGCTCAACCAAAGTGTCTTATCAATGCGGCATCCTCCTGTTCATTATCCACACGTAGTTGCGATGCATCACGAATTAGCGAGCTGGTTTACCCACTATTTTGAACCGCGGGAACGCATGCGGTCCCCTATGCCTGCCAAGGAGGTGAATCACATCGGCTTGATGGGTGAAGAACTTGCAGGCTATCTACATACCTTGAAAATCCATAATAGGCGGCAATTTGAATCTATTGAAAAAGCACTCCATCGTATTATTCCCTCTATAACTGGAATCGAAGTAGACATCGGCGACTTGGGCGAAGTTGAACTCAACCTTCGTGAAGGGGAAAAGTCTGTGTCGATCCGAGTTTTATCGGAAGGCACGCTCCGGATTTTAGGGCTCTTGGCACTCGTTGACAGCAAAGAACCGCCTGCGTTAATCGGTTTTGAGGAGCCAGAGAATGGTGTCCATCCGCGGCAGATTGATCGAATTGCTAAATTTTTAGATGCTCGTAGACTTCTTGAACGGACCCAGTACATTGTGACAACGCATTCATCGCTTTTGCTAGAATTCATTCGTCCCGAATTTTTTTATGTTTGTCGCAAGGTTGATGGCAACACAGCTATTGAACCTTTTCTCACGCGTGTGCAATCATTATGGCCGAAGTTAGATATAGAGGAGGAGTTGGAAGACGAAGATGAGATGTCCATTCCCAAACGCATTTTGCGGGGGGATCTTGATGTATAATATCAGCCTATTTGTTGAAGATCAAGCCCATGAGCTCTTTATTCTAACGCTAACACAACGTCTTGCAGATATGCATGAAGTAAAAATTAATTTCACACTCTATAATGTGCGTGGTGGACGTGGAAAGGTTATGAGAGCGTTGAAGAAATATCAACGAGACTTGCAAAGCAACCGAGAGGATCTACCGGACCTCATCATCGTTGGAACAGATGGAAATTGCAAGAAGCCTCCTGAACGAGAAAGAGAAATTAATCTGGTAATCTCCGACGATTTTGCGCATTTGGTTATTAGTGCAATCCCTGATCCACAGACTGAACGGTGGCTGCTCCTAGACTCAGCAGCATTCAGAGAAATTTTTGGAAAAGGTTGCCCAACTCCCGATCAAAAATGTGAACGAGATCGATACAAACGTCTCTTGCTAAACGCAATTTATGAAGCAGGCATAGATCCATTTTCAGCTGACCTTGAATACATGGCAGATCTCGTCAGCGAAATGAATCTTCAACGTATGGCGCAAACCGATAGTTCTATTGGTAGACTTTTAGAAGCACTGCAACGCCAACTTAGGATTTGGCAGCAGACAGAAAATTGAAAGTCCGATCTCGGTTTACCCCAATCCGTCCGCATGCCTTCCCGCAGCAGGGTCTCCAGCAGCATAGAACGTCCCACTCTCTTTGTCAATATGAAGCATCGAAGGCGCAGCAATGGCACCTCCGTGCGCCCTGAGTTGATGACCGCGACTGGCAAGCTCTTCCCTAACATTTTCACTTATACTATCGTTAATGGTTAACGAACCCGCTTGCCCGAATGTCTCTATACGGTTCGGATTCGGATCGAACGAATTTTCGTGATGAGCAGTGGCAAAGCGCGGTGCTGTAACGGCACTTTCCGGTAGCATACCGAACTCAACGAAATTGAGCAGCAAATTCATCGTTGCTTGATCTTGCAGATCACCACCCGCAACGCTGATGGCTAAAATCGGAGCACCGTCCTTAAGCACCAGCGTAGGCGTAAGCGTAATTCTCGGACGTTTTCCGGGTTGGATACAGTTCGGATGCCCGGGCGTTGTATTGAGACTCCGTAAACGGTTGCCGTAACTGACACCTGTTGGACCGACCATACCACCCGCGTGGTAAACGTTAGCACTCGGTGTCGCAGCAACGACATTTCCCCATCGGTCGGCGACCGCACAAGTTGTCGTTCCACCTACTCCGGGGCGAAATACACCGCCCGCCTTTAGTGGTTCCATGTTATCCACATCACCCGGTCGCGCTTCGTGCGATGCTTTCTGCATATCAATTAAGGGTTGGCGAATCTCAGTATAAGCATCGGAGAGTAGCTTGGATAATGGTACATCTACAAACTCCGGATCGCCGTAGTACGCGTCTCGGTCAGCCATCGCCAATTTGAGTGCCTCCGTGACCGCATGTACATAGTCTGCCGAAGTGTTACCCATCGCTTTGAGATCGAAGCCTTCCAATAAACGTAGTGCTTGACAGAGGTAAGGACCTTGCGTCCAGGAACCACACTTGTGCACCGTATACCCTCGGTAGTCCACCGATACGGGGTCTTCAACGAGCGTGACATGAGCGGCGAGGTCCCTTTTACGAAGAAACCCGCCTTTATCAATATAAAAACCTTCCAAAGCATCGGCAATATCGGTATTAGCCCCGTTCCGTCCGTAAAACCGATCGCTTGCCGCTTGGATTTTTTCCTCACGGCTCCCAGATGTCGTCTGTTCCGACTCGACCATCCGACGCAAGGTGATCGCCAAATCAGAATGCCAGTCCGCCTCACCAGCATCAAGCAGAGCAAGTGTCGGTGTGACAATTTCCGCAAATGTCTGCGTGCCATACAGTTTGAGTGTCGTCGTACAGAGATCCACAACCGATGGCACCGGTGCCATTTTAATATCACTATTCGGGATACCATTTTCCATATACCAATCAATTGCGGTTTGCGAAAGCGGTGCGCGCCCCTGTCCAGAGAGTGATTTCACTTCCTGCTTTTCCGCGTTGAAGATAAGGAGTGGTACCTCACCCCCGATAGAACAGGCACCGTGGTCTGTGACATTGAGCGCGAGAATTGTTCCCGCTGCTGCATCTGCTGCATTTCCGCCCGCTTCCAGAATCTCAATTCCCGCTGCAACTGCTTTCGCGCCACCCGCAGCAACAACGCCAGTTTTACTAACGGCTTTCCAACCTATTTCTTGCGTGTTTGACATCGGTTTCTCCTTTGCTTTGGTGTCAGAAGTTGTGCTGATTTTCCAATCCCCAGTTTTGCTTTAAAGCATAGCATAAAATCGCATGTGTGTAAATATTTTATGCCTTGAATAATGAGCGGAACTCAGTTAAAATATTATTCAAACAGTGAATCAAGTACATAAATAGTGCTCACACAGTTAGCCCGTTTGGAAATGTGTGCAATAAGTCTAAAAGGGATTTGAATGCCTGAGATTTGTCGATTATATCGTGTGGTTTCTTTTCAAATACAAGCACCTTACACACTTCGCGTCTGTTTCGATGATGATACGGAACAAGTTATAGACTTTCGACCTACATTAGAAGGCGAATTGTTCGGTCCACTCCGTGATCGGACTTTATTCAACCAAGTTCGGATCGATCCAGAAGTCCGTACATTAGTATGGCCGAATGGGGCTGATTTTGATCCAGCAACTTTACATGATTGGTCTGAGCATTTACCTGAGCTTAAGAGGATGGCCAAAGGCTGGTCCCTTGCAAAAATGGTAGAGTAACATATTTTTAAGAGTGCTGTAGCCGACGGTATCTACACCAAAATCGGTTATGTGCCTGTAGGGGATGCGTTGGCATTTGATTTTGTAGCCAAGAAACTACGTTTTTGACATAGCCCCAGCGGGGCGATAAGTGACAACTTAGGTTAGAAATCTTAGAAAGGAAAAGTATGGCTGAATACAAGATTGCGGTAATTCGAGGAGACGGAATCGGGATTGAAGTGATAGAGGAAGGCATCAAGGTCCTCAACGCTATCGCCGATAGGTATGACATCAAATGGGACTTTGTGGAGCTCCCTTGGGGTTCAGATTACTATTTTGAGCATGGGCACATGATGCCAGCAGATGCCCTTGATACCCTCGCGGAGTTTGACCAGATTTATCTTGGCGCAGTCGGGCACCCCGATATCCAAGACCACATTGCGCTTAATGGACTTTTGCTGCCGATCCGACGGAGATTCGATCAGTACGTCTGTGAGCGACCAAGCGTCCTCTATCCGGGTATTAACACACCGCTCAAGGGCAAAGGGGCTTGGGATATTGATCTGGTGGTGATAAGAGAGAACACAGAGGGAGAGTATGCCAACGTCGGTGGGTTTCAGTACCAAGGGTTCCCCGAAGAGATCGGCGTGCAGGTTGGTGTATTTACGCGCCACGGCTGCGAGCGGATTATCACTTATGCCTTTGAACAAGCTCGGGTACGAGATAAGAAGCGCAAAGTCACTTCGATCACCAAGTCAAACGCGCAAGGCTACGGTATGATTGTATGGGATACAGCCTTCGAGCGAGTGGCTGCAAAGTATCCCGATATAGAGACGGAATCGTTGCTTGTGGACGCAGCCTGTATGGATTTCGTGCGGAGACCAGAGGATTTTGATGTGGTCGTCGCCAGCAACCTGTTTGGCGATATTCTCACCGACATCGGCGCGATTATCACCGGAAGCATGGGACTCGCTCCGAGCGGCAATATCGATCCGCAACGTCGATTCCCGTCGATGTTCGAGCCGGTTCACGGGAGTGCTCCAGACATCATGGGGATGGGTATCGCGAATCCGCTGGCGGCAATTATTTCTGGTGCGATGATGGTGCGCTTCATCGGTGAGGTGGAAGCGGCGGAAACAATAGATGCAGCGGTGCTAAAGGTCGTCGAGGCAGGCAAAACCCTCCCACCCGACCTTGAGGGTCAAGCCACAACCTCACAAGTCGGTGCCGCTGTCGTGAATGCGCTCAACTAATGTGCTTTTCGTGGGCTGTCCAGTTAGTTGACTTGGAGCACACAGAGCAAAGTGAAGGTCGTCGTCTGGTATGTCGAGCTCACGTTTTTGAGAACACAATTAACCTAACACATGGAGAATAAATATGGAACTCGGTTCAATTCATGACGCGGCAGCCAACGGGGACCTTGAGGTCGTAAAGAAAATCGTTGAACAGGACCCCCAGCTCGTCAACCAAGACGACAAATACGAATGGCGTCCTATATTTCATGCCGGATTAAGACGCCATTATGACGTTGTTAAATATCTAATAGACTGTGGTGCTGATTTGGCAGCGCATGACGGTTATGCGATTCACTATGCTGGGGAGGTACCAGACAATAAGGATGTCGTATCATTACTCATTGCCTATGGCGGCTTGGATGCACATGCCAAACCGTCGAGCGAAGCCGCGCGCCAGTTTATATACGCCGTTTTCTTAGCCAATGTACAGCGGGTCAACGCAATGCTCCGTGACGAGCCAACGTTAGTGCAGGAGCGTTACGCCCGTGGTGATACAGCCTTGCACCATGCTGCTCGAAACGGTGACCTGGAAATTGTAGAACAGTTGGTCGGCAGTGGTGCAGATGTCAATGTAACATCGGATCACGCGCATTTTGCCCTGTACTGCGCAGCCGGTCATGGGCATGTAGAAACGACGCGGTATCTGGTAGAACAGGGCGCGGATTTGCAAGCCAGACTTTCGGATGGCAAAACGGTCGTTGAGTGGCTAAAACAATATGCCAATCATGATCGTCGCTTGAAATCCTGTCTCGATGTATTGGAGAGATAACGCCTCAAATCCTGCACGACGATCACACCAACGATGTGTTTTCACGTTGATTTGACGGAAACGAAGAAACTACTCTCGGACGGCTATTCATTTTGTAGCCTATACACCGATTTATCAAACCCGACTTCCAATAGCATCTACACCAAAATCGGTTATGTGCCTGCAGGCGATGCGTTGGAACTCGATTTTCTGGCCTCAGAATAGGGAAAAATCATGGTTTCAGCGTACATTGACAAAATCAAGACCGGTGAATCTCTTCAATCCGATGAAGCCGAGCAATGTTTGAATACGATACTCGAAAAAGATGTACCGGATGGACAGATAGCAGAACTCCTTATAGTTCTCTCTGAAAAAGGCGAAAGTGCCGATGAGATTCTCGGGTTTTCAAGAGCATTGTTGGCAAAATCAACACCCATTCCTCTGCCTTCCAACGCCATTGATTCATGTGGCACGGGCGGTAGCGGTTTGGATCGGTTCAATGTATCCACAACCGCTGCGTTTGTTCTGTCTGCGGGTGGTGTTCCAGTTATCAAACATGGAAATAAAGGTTCAAAGCGACCGAATGGTAGTTTTGATTTGCTCGAAGAACTTGGCTGTGAATTCGATTTTGAAGACGATCAGTTACAGAGGATTTTCACCAGAATGAAGGTCTGTTTTTTGTTTGCTCGTACATACCATCCGGTGATGAAAAAGGTTGTAACTGCCAGACAAATGGCTGACAGGAGAACCATTTTTAATCTCAGTGCTCCGTTGTGCAATCCAGCAAATCCGAAATATCAGATCCTTGGGACAATTGATGTAGAGATGGGCAGACGGTTGGCAGAAGTCTTACACCAACTCGGACGGACGCGATTCTTAATTGTTATCGGTGAACCCGGAATTGATGAGATTTCGATCTCTGGCCCCACGCATATATTTGAAGTGGTTGGAGATATAACCAAAGAATATAAAATTACACCTTCGGCATTCGGAATCACTGAGCGAGATTACAGCACAATTCCGGGGGGTGATAGTGACGAGAATGCAGAAATATTCCTATCTCTTTTACAGAACCAGACTCCCGAACCCATCTTGGACCTCGTCTGCTTGAATGCTGGTGCAGCCTTCTACTGTTTTGGGCGAACAGATTCTATTAAGGAAGGCTTTGATCTGAGCAAAAGCCTCTTTGCCAGAGGTTTGGTGCAAGATAAATTCCTTGAATATAAACGTTTATCCAATAGAAGGGATTAGAAGATGGGAAGCACAAAGCCACGACAATACTGGGACGATTACGCATCCCGATTCAAGAACCGAAGTTTGGCAGAAACATACGAGTTCCGCCCTCCGTATCCAGATGAAACGTATAGGATACTTCTAAGTTTGCTCGGAGAATCGCGAGGGCGAATTTTAGATGTCGGATGCGGTCCCGGAAAAATAGCACGGGGGCTTGTCAATCACGTAGAAGGCGTTGATGCGGTTGATTTCTCACAGGAAATGATTCGAGTGGGGAAGGCACTCGTCAACGGCGATCACCCAAATCTCCAATGGATCGTTGGACCTGTCGAGGAAGTACAACTGGATCCGCCCTATGATATGGTGACGGCTGGCGCAAGTATTCATTGGATGGAGTGGCGCGTCGTTTTTCCGAGATTCAAGGAAGTGTTAACGTCAGATGGATACCTCGTCATCATTGATGGAGATCGTCCGATTGGAGCATCTTGGCATGATGCTGAGCTTTCGTTAATCCACAAATATTCCACTAATAGACACCATGAGCAGATCGATCTGATTCAAGAACTCGTGAATAGAGGGCATCTGGAATTGGTTGGAGATAAACGGACAGTACCGGTGAGTTTCTCACAACCACTTACAGACTATGTTCAGTCCTTTCATTCGAGAGAAAGTATGTCGAAGGAACACATGGGCGCGGAAAATGTCAAGGCTTTTGATGCCGAACTATCGCATGTCTTGTCTGATTTTATTGACGATGATGGACACCTCAGTTTCCAATTAGAAGCAAGAGTTACTTGGGGAAAACCATTGCCATAGAACACGGAGACTCAAAATTACACCCAATTATTATTCATCGGTTTCTTCGGGAAGACGGAAGTTCGGACCGCCGTCGGTTGATTGAATAGTAAAACCGCTCCAACCCCACCTTTTGTATTTCCCTTTTCCACGGGTATATATCACCTGTGTCAGGTGTTCATCCGTAATCGTGATAGTGTAATGCTTTTTGATCGTTTCGTTTCCTATAGGTATCCGTAATCGTTGGATCTGCTTTTCACCACCCGCAATCAGGTTTACTTCTAACGGTTCAGATTCGCTGGCACTGAAATAACAGGTCACTTCGTACGTTCCGTTGGGGAGTGCCACTCGGAAAACCCCATCTTCCTGCCCCCAAATGCTATCTTCGTATGGTTGGGAGACTTCAGATTCATTCTTGAAATCTTCCCGCTCTGATTCAGTCAGCCAACCGTATTGCCCATCGGTGTAGACCGTATCTGCATGAACAGCGATATGTCCCATTGCGATCTGTCCATCGTCGGGTTGCATGTCAAAGGTGACAGCGGTTCTACCACCCCACATTTCGGAGTCTGGTGCTGCGCGCTTACGGCGATAGAGCCGGTTGTAGTCGTTGGAATCAAGGAGTTCGTACTCTTCTTCCAAACCAGCAACATCATCGTACTCTGTCCGCCAAATGATAGCATAGTCAGCAGGAAGATCTTTTTGCTTGTATTGCAGCGGAAAGTGATCCGTATTTGCCTCGTAGTTATTGAGGTACCCGATCCCCTTATGCGTTGCCAATAGACACTCGATGTGTCCAAACGGTTCAACGTATTTCGGTTGAAAACCGAGCGAATCTGAAAAACCGCCCCATTCCCCAGGTGTGCTCATGAGGATCGTATCCTTTTCATCCATACCTTCCAGTGAGAGCGCGTTGGTGATGTCCCGATTCAGTAGCGCATACGTGTGGACATTGTAACCGAGATGCCATAAGGATAGGACAATAATGATTCCTGCGACTCCATAGTTTATGTAGCGATGCCCGTTGATGGCGAAAAACGGGAGCAACACAAGAAATATGTACAGATGAAATCGATCGTTTATCCAACCGCCGCTGTAGCCTGACCATGGTGCTATAAAATACATCGCAGTGATGGCGATTGCCATGATCAGAAACCCGTCCATTTGCGTCACAACGCGCGTCCATATCCGTTCGCCAGTCTCTTTCCATTCCTCTGATTCACGGAATTGATAGCACAGCCGGATTCTATTGATGACCGTAAGTACAAAGGCGACAGCAAAAAAGACTAACAACACCCGTCCGATAAGTATATGGTCATCCCGAAAAGAGACCAGGGATTTCATACCGAAGAAGTAGTCATTTAGCCATTCAAAGCCCTTATGGTTACCTTCACCACCGTGAGCGTTGGTAAGATAGAAGTAGTAGGAGAACAGAATAAAGTAAGCAGGTATAAGACTCCCTATAAAAGTCAGGGCAGGTTTGAGTTTCGTCAGCCCCTCCTTGAAACGCTGTGTCAATGGCTGTGATGTCTCCTTATAACCCCACATCCCACGCAGTGCCTCGTAGCCTGATGAGAAAAGCGCGAAGAACGTCAGCGACATGATCAGCAACGCATAGGAGTGATAGTGTGTGAGATAGGTCGCCAACAACAATATATATATGACCACAATGTTTGTCAATCCGAGTTTATCTTTGACCCTCCACCAGTAGCCAAGCGTAAAGAAAAACAGAGACATACTGAGGACAAAGTTGTAGAACCCCATGTGGAGTAGGTAATTATAGGTATACATAAACCCAAGTAGTCCGAAGACCGTGTTTTTCTTTTCGACACCGTTGAGGAAATAGAATAGGGCGAGTGGCAGAAGAGCGATGCAGAGCGTAAGCACTATCTTTTCGCAAACGAGCGGTGGGAAGATGTACAACAATAAGAGTAGGAGTGCGTGGGATGTCCAGTTCGGAAAGACAGTCGCGTTCAGGTCGTAGACTTCGCGTAACCGGTAGTTTTCGTGATTGTGGTATTCCTTCACAACGTAAGCGTTGTAGATATGACTTGCCCCGTCCTGTGTTGGGAAATACTTGAAACCCCAGACCGGCAGAAGATGTAGCACCATTAGCACAATGACTGTGATATATCCAATAGATAATAGACGTTCTTTCATTATCCTTTTGACCTCATCAGTGTCCGTTTGTCTCTCCAACCCTACTCAAATTTTATTCTAATGCATTTTCGTTTTTGTTTCAACATCTAACTGACAACCGAAAACCGAGAACTAAACTGCTATATTGGACTTGCTATCTATCCCAAATTGTGATAGACTACGGCATTAGAGTGAAGAGTTAACACTTCGATTTGTATCTGTTGCAGCTTTGTACGCTAATGGGGGGTTGCGTGGAAATTCCGAGCATCCGTATCATCGGCGATGACTCACAGGCTGGCACGTATGTCTTGCGGATCTGCCTTAAAGAAGATACCACGTTACGATTCGGGCGGTTCAAAAAAGGAAAACTGATTTCATTGCCCGCTGGTGATTATACCTATGTCGGTTCCGCGCTTTCGGAGAAGGGCGCAACTTCATTGGCGCGACGGCTCATTCGGCACGCAACGCGAAGTGGAGATAAATCGCCACACGCTATCCGAGAAATAATGATAGACCGGTTCGCCGAAGGCGGTTTGGGGCCCCGGGACCTCCTACCAAAAAACGGCAAAAAATTATTCTGGAACATCGATTTTCTCTTGGATTTGCAATCCGCTGAGATTGTCAATATTATTGTGATTCGTTCTCCTGAACGTCTGGAACATACAATCGCTGGTTTACTGGAAAACGACGCTGATACACAGATCGTTGAAAAAGGTTTAGGCGCGAATGATGCACCACGCAGTACCCATCTCTTACGTGCCAACGCAGATGAAGCGTGGTGGGCATCGTTCGTCGGTAATATACAGAAAAACTTCTCGAATCAGGCGAACATTATTAACTGAGGTGGCTATGCACGATCCACGACTTGATAAACTTGCAGATGTACTTACAAACCATTCTACGAAAGTCCAACCGGGTGAATTTGTACTCATAGAGGGCATTGATATTCCACAGGAGATGGTCATTGCCCTCATTCGCGCCGTGCGGAAAGCGGGTGGGATTCCGCTTGTTGAACTCAAACAAAATCGTATCCAACGTGAAATTATTCTTGGCGGCGACGATGCTGGCATAAAATTGATGGGTGAATACGAAATATATCGTATGAAAAAGGTACAGGCGTATATAGGTATTCGTGGTAATCATAATATCACAGAAATGTCTGATGTCCCATCGGAGGCAATCCAACGTTATCAAAAGCATTGGTTGCGACCGCTCAACGATATCCGTGTACCACAGACAAAATGGGTTGTACTACGATGGCCCCACCCGGCAATGGCACAGCAGGCGAAGATGAGCACGGAGGCGTTCGAGGACTACTATTTTGACGTTTGCACGCTTGACTACAGCCGCATGGAACAGGCGATGGTCCCACTGAAATCCATGATGGAGGAAACCGATGAAGTCCACATCGTCGGTGAGGATACCGATTTACGGTTCAGTATTGAGGATATACCCGTTATTCCGTGTGCAGGCGAGTATAACATCCCCGATGGCGAGTGCTTCACCTCGCCTGTCCGTGATTCAGTCAACGGTACGATCCATTTCAATACACCCACAATCTATCAGGGAACAACCTTTACTGATATCCGACTCCGCTTTGAAGACGGTAAAGTCGTTGAGGCATCGGCGAATAACACCGAAAGACTCAACGCTATCCTTGATACCGACGAAGGCGCACGCTATATCGGTGAGTTTGCTATTGCGTTTAACCCGTACATCACAAATCCGATGTTAGATATCCTGTTCGATGAGAAGATCGCAGGCTCTTTTCATTTCACCCCTGGTCAGGCTTATGAGGAAGCAGATAATGGAAATCGATCCGCTGTCCATTGGGATATGGTAATGATTCAGACACCCGAACACGGCGGTGGAGAGATGTTCTTCGACGGAAATCTTATTCGGAAGGATGGACGATTTGTTCATCCGGAATTGGAAGCACTAAATCCTGAGAATTTGAAATGAGTAGAGAACAGCATCGCGTACATGGCGATCCACGGCGGTTTGAAGTGGTCGCCGATTTCATTGCCGCACGATACAGCAATACAATCCACTGTATTGCCGATGTTGCTGGCGGGAAGGGAATATTAACTCGCCTTCTCACGAAAAAGAAAAACTTCGCATGCGAACTCATTGATCCACGCCGCACAGTGCTTAAGGGCATTGATCATCGCCCTGAGCAATTTGAGCCAGAAATGGCAGATTATTATGATCTGTTAGTCGGACTCCATCCGGATGGTGCATTGCGTCAATTGGGAGAGGCAGCCCTCATTCGGCCCGCTGTGATAATTCCGTGTTGCAACTTTTGGGATGAACAGCGTCGGGGGCAGTATGAGTTATTGACAGCAATTGAGGACTTCTATCGGCAACACTCGGTCCGGTTTGAACGAATTGAACTCGACTTCAAAGGACCAAAGAATATCGCTATCGTATCCGAACCTTTTTAACTATGGGGACCTGGACTGCTCTCCACTTCGTTACGAGCAGATTTCTGGTTAAATCTCAATCATATTTGGGCATTTTGATGTCTCTTTATTTTCAAAAGATTAAACGAAAGTGTAGCCTGCATTCTCACTGCGAAGCAGGCGCAGGCGGATTTAAGAAATACACGCAATAGACAGAATGCCCTTCACTGCTCCGCAAGGAATAATTAAAATATGGCACAACAACCCAATATTCTCTTTCTGCTTACTGATCAGCAACGTTATGATTCACTCGGTTGCAACGGTGCGCCAACCTGTAGAACGCCTGCCGTTGACGAAATTGCCGCAACAGGTATGCGGTTCACGAATGCTTATACGCCGATCGCACTCTGTTCACCGGCGCGCGGATCACTGCTCACCGGACTCTATCCACACAACCACGGGCAGCTGTCGAACATGGGGAATTTCAACGGCGTTTTTGCAAACCAGATCCTTGACAAACCCGCATATCCAAAACTTCTAACAGAGGCAGGTTATCGCGTAAGTTGCATCGGTAAATGGCATCTCGCCAAGCAAGGCGACACGGAGTTCTGGAGTTATGACAAGTGGCACCCTTATAATGAGTGGCATCAGTGGCTCCGCGACGACGGAATCGACTTCCGAATTGATAGAGATGCTGTCCAACCCTTTGAGTGGGGAGGTGAAGCACCTTTCTACGGCAGACTGCCACTCCCTGTTGAACGGACAATGGAGGCGTGGACTGCAGATAAAACGATTGAGTTAATCGACGGCTATGCGGATGCTGAGCAACCCTTTATGATTGCAGCGAATTTCTTCGGACCGCATTTTCCTTATGCCGTTCCAGCACCCTATGATACGATGTACGATCCGGACACGGTTGAACGGTGGGGTAACTTTGATGAACAGTTCATCAATAAACCGCTCATCCAGCAGAAGGAGATGCTCCGGTGGAACGCCAGTCATTTGACATGGCCCGATTGGCAGAAGGTTATCGCTGCGTATTGGGGATTCTGCACCTTCATTGACGCTCAGGTGCGACGCATTCTCGACTGCCTCGAAGCGAACGGTATGGCGGAGAATACCGTCGTCGTTTTTTCTACCGACCATGGTGATATGCTCGGCAGCCACCGACTTTTCAATAAAGGTTTTCACATGTACGAGGAGACGCACCACATTCCGCTCGTGATCCGTTGGCCCGGCGCAACGTCACCCGGCACAACGTGTGATGAATTTGTGAATCTTGTAGATCTCATGCCCACGTTTTTGGAACTCGGTGGTGCGGAAACTCCTAATAATCTTGATGGTAGGTCTATTGTGCCTCTGTTGCAAGGGGAAAACGTAGAAGATTGGCCCGATGATGTGTTCGCCGAATTTCACGGGTACGAGCCGACACTCGCTACTGTCAGGATGGTGCGAACGGATTCATGGAAATACGTCTATAATCCATACAGCGAGGACGAACTCTACGACATGAAAAGCGATCCGCACGAACTTCACAACGTGGCAAACCAACTCGGTTACAAGCATGTCCTTCGCCGCATGAAAGCGCGCATGGTCAATCGTTTACGTGAAACAAAAGATAACATCGTCACGGACGGCGGATGGCAGAGCAATTCCTTTGACCTGCTCATTTCAGGACGCGAACGATAATACGGGTGTTCCTTTCTCTTGTTAGCAGGGTTTGTAACAGCCAAATTCGGATTTGAAAAAAACATGGAAATGTGATAGCATGTCTATCAGATTCCTATCTTTTCAGGAGGGCGTTGATGATTATCAGGGTTGGCGAAAGTTATCGGCATAAACGGAATCGTACCGAGCACCAACTCTTTGCTGTTGTTGAGCAAAATACGCCGGATTCTATCAAAACACCCCTTTTTCCACAAGACGAATCAGAGGCATTCACATTTCGTCTTGATAAGGCATTGATCGAGCGTTTGAATCTCTGGGAATGGTTCCGTAACTATGCGAAGGAGGCGCAAGTCTCGACCGCCGGCATCCGGGGTCCACAGAATATCTTATATCCGTGGGATACCCGCTTCCCAATTAACCAGATCGGGATTATTTTAGCAACACTCGGGAAGAGTCTCGTCGCAAACGAAACCGCCGATGGAAAGTTGGTTGAGAAACTTGCAGGATGTGAGGTGCGTTACAATTCGCAGAAATATGTCGAACACATCGCTCGGATCCAAGCCGCACAAGGGATTCGTACGTATGTCCCGAAAGGGTTCGGCACACTGCCTATCTGGATGGCATCGTTTCTAATTTTTATGCTTGACTTGGACGGTGGCGAGCATGTCACATCCAGCCACTCTGTCAGCACGAAGAACGCAACCAAAGACCTCAACAATCAAGGCAGTCAATACTTACCCGAAGAATCCATGCAGTTCGTCAACAAGATTGAAGAGATTCTCAAAACCGCTGAGGGCAGCGGTTACCCTATTCAGTTCAGCGCAGTTGATGACGAACACATCGATTTTGAAAGGCTTGACGAGCTCCATGACGGTGTGCAGCTCTACGTTGGCTATCTTAAAAGCGGTGTCGCTACAGACGCGAATCTCAACCTCATTCGCGAGGTAAAACCTCCGATTGTCGTCGATTGTGTCGGTGGGTGTATGTATCGTCCGATGCGTGCCATCTTTGAGCGATTAGGAATTGCTCATTCTGTCCGTTGGCTCCACGTTGAGGCGGACCCGCTCTATCACAACATTGGGAAACTTGATCGGAATCCGAAGACCGGTGCGGCTGAATTTTATGATCTTGGGTGCGATTTTAGTATCCTTGATGTCGTCAAATCCACAGATTATGCGGCGAAACTCAAAGCACAACCTGTCGGTACTATTATCCAAGCGACCGATCCAGATGGCGATAGGCTTATCGTTTGTGAGATAGAGGATGCGTCGCAGGCAGAAACGTTGGAACACCTCGGTGTCGATTTTCTAGATCTCGGTGATAACCGACTCTTGACGATCTACACGCCGAATCAAGCGTTTCTGATGTTGATGGATTTCTATGCCAAGCAACTCAAAACTGCCGGACTCTGGGAGAATCATCCGCGGTTCATGATTAAGACGACACCTTCCGCACTCGCTTGGGATCAGTGGGGTGCTGCAAACGGTGTTAAGGTTATTAATGTGCCGGTCGGTTTCAAAGAGATCGCCGCGATTATGAAGAAAATTGAACGCCAGCTTGCAGATGCGCCAGATGCACCGGTCGTTATCCAAGATGTCTACGGCGAGGCAATTTTACTCGGTGTACAACCCAGACTTATTTTCGCCGGTGAAGAGAGCGGCGGAATGATTACCGGTCCCGAAGCACTTATTCAGAGTCAAAGGGGTAGAACTGCCATTGCAATGCGTGAGAAGTCGGCAGGCGAATCTATGGTACTGGTTACCGCACTCGCAGCACACTGCAAAAAGGTAGATATACCTCTTTCTGATTACCTCGCTTCCGTTTTTACAGAGAGTCAGATCACCGCAACGTGTGATGTGCGAGAGGACATCACCTATTATAACGAGTCTGAACCAAATCCTGAAAGACTCCGTGCAGCAAAATTGGAAGGTGAAGCAAAGCGTGATAAGAATGACCTGTTTTTCCTCGGCATCGCTATTGCCCTTCGCGAGAAAAAAATAAGCATGGATCAAGCACGAGCTATCCTTGCCGATGCCCTTCCGAGTCTTGATTTCACAGCACTTGAGGATGTCCAGTTTGTCGGTGATGGGAGTTATCTCAGGTTTCGTGATAAGTTCGTTGAAGTCCGAAAATCTGGCACAGATGCGAAGACCAAAGCCTACGCTTCTGGTGGTGACAAGGAAGAATGTCGAAAATTCGCCAAGGTTTTCGGTGAAGCGAGCGGCGACTTGACCGAACTTTACATTGAGCAAATTGGTCAAAATTATTTAAGAGATGTTGAAAACCGAGCACGGCAGATTTATGACGCATTTCAGTCAGAATAGTCGTCAGTTATCGGTTAACAGTTTTCAGTTAAGAGTCTTTCATAACGAATAACTCCACCTTCGCAGTCTTCAGGAAGATGAGGATTGTTACAGAAAGTCTCTTGTCTGATAACTCTTACTGCGAGGCAAACTGAAAACTGAAAACCATTAGAAAAAGGAGATTATCATGATCAGAACAGTTATCAGCCTTTTCGGAGTGTGTGTTGGATTCGCGCTGCTTTTTTCTTACGCGACGATTGCCGATGCGGATTGGACCGTCCTGCGAGAGGACGATATCCTCCGTGGCGATGGCATTGACGGAATGTTACAGGATGTCTATTTCATGGATGATCAGAACGGTTTGGTCGTTGGAGACGGCGGACTTATGTTGCAGACATCAGATGGCGGTAAAACGTGGGAGAAAGTGGAAATTGATATGCGTCCTCCAGGGGCAGGGCAAAGACCGGGTGGTGGAGGCGGCGGACCTCCCGGTGGTGGCTTCGGTCGCGGTGGTCCCGCACCGCTCTATAATATCTACTTTGTAGATGAAAACGTCGGATATATCACTGGTGGTAGAGGCACCATCCTGAAGACTGAAGATGCCGGTAAAACGTGGGCACGGAAAATGGCGAGGAGTGATACCCCTGGACGTGGTGGAAGACCCGGCGGCATTCGCGCCAATTTGATGGGCATCCAGATGATTAGTGAAACGACCGGTTTCATCGCGGGTTCGGAGAATACGATTCTCAAAACAACGGATGGCGGCGAAACTTGGGTGGGCAGCTCGGAACGGGCACGCGTCGGTGAGACCCGGAACAATCTTGAGAATATCTGGTTCGTTTCACCTACAACGGGTTGGGTGATCGGCTCATTCGGGACACTCCTGCATACGACTGATGGTGGTGAAAACTGGGATAAACGCGATCCTGGTTTTGATAATAACCTGTTCGGGATCTACTTCGTTGATGAAAACACCGGTTGGATCTGTGGGCAGGAGGGCTTAATTCTGCATACAACGGATGGTGGTGCAACTTGGAACCAACAGAAAGCCGAATCCTTTGACGATCTTCACGATATTATTTTCGTTGATGCTATGGTCGGTTGGGCAGTCGGCGGTTACAACTCTATTTTACATACCACCGATGGTGGTAAAACATGGGCAGTATCGAATATACCCGGCGGTGCGACCTTCAAGGGCGTTCATGCGACAGATCAGAATCACTGTTGGACAATTAACGATTGGGGCGTAATCGCCGGATACAAGGCAGAATAGTTATC
>CAZQIP010000291.1:0-30687 GCA_964593655.1 uncultured bacterium
TGTTTCGCCTTTTCAACCGATTCTTCAGCACCTTCAATCTTTCCATATCTCTTAACGAGCAATTGGTTGGTGCGTTTCGCTTCCTCTTCGTCGTTGAGGTGTTGGTGTTGAATGCGCGCCTTATTCTCAAGAGCCAATGCCGCTCGCTTGCTTCTCGGATTGCGGTTCGCGAAACTATCGAAAGTTTCTGCGGCTTGTTCAAAGCTGTTGTCATCCTCGTAGCTTTTCGCCAACATCAGGTGTGCATTTTGGCTTAATTCCAGTTGTGGGAAGTTGTTGACGATTGCATCAAATTGCGTTTGTGCGGCTTTATAATCCTTTTCTCTGTAGTGGTGCATGCCGAGTTCATAGTGCGCTTCGGCGGCTTCGTTGCTTTTCGGCGCAGCGGCAATGACGGCTTCGTAGGCTTTGATGCCATCTGCTGGCCGGTTCATCTGCTTAATAAATAGAGTCCCTATAGCAAACTGGGCTTGAAATGCTGCCGGTGTGCCGGGTTGGGTATCGACAACGCTTTGATAAGCCTCAATTGCGCCGTGATAGTCTTTGTTTTCTGCGAGTTTTTCCGCTTTGCTCAATTCGCTTCCGGGTAAACATCCCATCTGCAGTGCTGCTATCAGTAGAAGAGCAATGAGTACGCAATACTTTACACTTTTAAAGGTAAGTTCTGACAAACGATAATAAGTTTTGATCTCGAGTCGTCCAAAAAATTTCACGGTTTTTCTCCTTTTTATTATCTTTGAACATTTTTCAGAATGGCTTATTTTCGACATCAGGGTCTAAATCTTTCGCTTTCTGAAAGTCGGTTTTCGCTGCTGCATGTTGCCCGAATGCCTTTTTCGCTAATCCACGATCATAGTAATAGCGTGCCTCATCGGGTTTCATCAGGATCGTCTCATTGAAGTCTTCAATCGCCTCACGATATGCCCCAAGCGCAGCCTTTGCAGCAGCACGCGTATGATAGGAAGCGGGACTTGGGTTATCCAGCCTTAGACGGATCGCTGCATCGCTGTCTGCGACCGCTGCTTCAAAAAGCTTTCTGGCTTCCGCTGTATCGCCCCGTTCGTGATTAAATTGTCCGAGGAGATATTTTATCCATCCTCTGCTGTTATAGACTGAGGCATATTCGGGGTCGAGTTTGATGGCTTCCGTATAATCCACTACAGCCCCTTGATAATCTACTTGTGCCTCTACCATATTACCTTGCTCCGCTTTAGATTTTCCGAGGAGGTATTTTGCGTATCCACGGTTGAAATAAGCTGAGTGGCTTTTAGGAGTCAACTGGATAACTTTATCGTAATCTTCTATTGCGCCTTCATAGTCGTGAAGATGGTATTTGGCATCTGCGCGATGGCCGTAAACATTCAAAGAAGCACCAAGTTCCGGATTTAGATTGACGATTTTATCGTAGTCTTCAATCGTGCCGGCATAATCCTTTAATGCAAATTTGAAATGTGCGCGAGTAAAATAGATTTCAACGGAATCTGGTTCAAGTTTTAAGGCGATATCAAAATCAGCAAGTGCCGTTTCATTCTGTTTTAAGGCGGACCTCGCCATTGCTCTACAGATATAAGACTGAACAAGATTGGGATCGAGTTTGAGGGCACTATCACAGTCAGCAATCGCTTCTTTGTAGCGTTTTAACGATATATTTGCCATTGCTCTGTTGTTATATACTATCGCGAAATCAGGGTTAAGTTCGAGGACGGCATTATAGTCGTCAATAGCCTCTTCTGCTGCCTCTAAGAAAGTTTTTGCCGTCGCGCGATTAATATATGCCAACACCAGGTCAGGGTTAAGTCTAAGGGCATTATCGCAGTCAGTGATCGTTTCTTTGTAATGCCCTAACAATAGATTTACCGCTGCCCGATTGAGATAGGCATCTGCCAAATTTGGGTTGAGTTCGAGGGCAGTGTCAAAGCACACCAGTGATTCTCGATGGTTTCCTTGTTGAAGTTCTGTCTGCCCTTGTCTGATTTCTGTATAGGCACGTACGAGTGGACGTTTTTGCCATTCTGCGAATGGTTCCGCTTCTGTTCTACGTTCAAGCAGGTAAACCAAAACCTTTGCCGGAATTGCGTAGCTGGTATATCCGCGCGGGATGTTGCCGAGACCCGAAGTCGCCATTCCGCCTCCAACAGCAACGCCTATAACCTTCCCCGAATCGTTCAGGATGGCACTTCCACTGTTTCCCGGATCGAATTCCTCTTTAATCTCAAGACGTTTGCCACTATTTTGAATACCAGATATGGTAACTTGTGTGGCCTCGCCTTCCTGCGCGCGAGGGTGACCGACAGCGTAAACAGTTTCACCAACTTGCACCCTATTGCTGTCTTCAAGCGAAAGTGGTATCCCCTCACCTGTGACCTTTAAAATGACGAGGTCGTTTTCAGCATCAAACTCTGCAACACCTTCAACCGGAAATTGAGCCTTCGTGCTGACGATTTCTGCGAAAACCGATGGGGCACCTGTAACACAATGAATATTGGTCGCAATTAGATTTGGCGCGACAAAAAACCCGCTTGCCCGTGGCCAGATAAGAGGTTCACCGGTTTCTTCGTCGGTTTTTTGCCAGACTAAACGGACAACACTATCCGTTAGGGCTTTTTCTGCGATCTGCTGTAGGTTTTCTGTCATATCAGGATCGTGTTCCGTAGGGTGCGCCGGATAAGAAAACGGGCAACTTGCGCTTTAGTAGCAGGAATTAGACGCGCATTCATCAATCAGTGCTAAAACCTCTTGTCGGGTGTAACCCTCTTTTTCGATGAGGTCGTCGCAGTCCACCCGATTTTTTGCCTCGGGACCTCTACCTGCTTCAAGGATCGAATTTGTCAGCCAGCTGGTGCGTACGCCGTTGATACCGGAGGTGTAGTTTGCTTCATATTCACCTTTCGCTAAACCGACGAGTTGATCGACTTTATTGCGCGGGTATCCCTCCGGACGCGGGTAAGTCAGCGGTTCAGCCTCGCCACCCTTGGGGATGTACCGAATCCCGCCTTTGATTTCAATCGTGCCTTCGTCGCCCTCAAGAATGACCCATTCTTCAAACCCAACGCGCGTGTTACCGAGGATGGTGATTGTTCCTTCAGCACCGTTATCGAGTGTGACATCAGAGTAGGAATTAATTTCGACGAATTTTGGAACGAGATTTCCATCATCGTCCTCAAACTTCATGTCGGTTGTGCCGTAGACTGCAGCTGGCAAAGCATTGGTCATCCACAAAAATATATCTTGGAGATGGCTGCCGGAGTCGTTGGGTTGACCACCGCCGGAGAAACGTGGATTACCACGCCATCCGCCCGCGCCCCATCGCTGCGCCATATAAACCTCGAATTTCTGTAGGTTTCCGATGCGTCCTTCGGCGATTGCGCGTCTCCCTGCTATGTAGGTGTCTTCATAATGGCGCTGATACCCACCGACGAGGTGTAACCCACTGCCCATCGCAATTTTGGTGATTGAGATTGCATCGCCGACAATGTTTGCCATCGGTTTTTCAACGATGACATGACAGCCCGCGCGAAGTGCGTACTTTACATGAATATCGTGCAGGGAATGTGGTGAGAAAACACCAACGATGTCCAGATCCTCGTGATTGAGCATCTCGATGAATTCATGTTCGCCGAGGTAGCGATTGAGACTGTTTGCTTTATAGCCATCAACGCGTTCTTGGAGTGCATTCTCTAAAGCGTCTAAACTGCCTTCGTGTGTATCTGCTGCAGCGACAACTTCGGCATCTGGACGGGTTGCGAAACCGAGCGTGTTACCACGTCCTGCGCCGCCGGGTCCAATCACACCGACTCTTAAAATATCATTCTTGCTGGTTTCCATGATTCTAACATCTCCAGGGTAGATAAAAAAAATTAGGGCATCATTATGTCGAGTTTGTGAACTCATATACAGGGAGCGTAACAGTTCGAGTTGGTTGCCCCTTCCATACTACTTGTTGTAAACGGTCAACGGTTTTTGGTGAAAAATATTGTTCTCCTGTTTCAACGTTGACTCGGGCAGGTACATTCTCAATTAAGAAAAATTTGCCATCCATCTCAAGGGTGTACGTAACCTTCTGTTCAATTAGAATTTCATTCTGGATTGCTTCGTTAGGCATTTTTTCTCCTTATTTTGAAATCAATCCATTGTAACGGATCTGGTTCGTACAAAGTGATAATTTTGACCAAAGGTCTTGATGGGTAACTGCACTGAATATGCAAAGGTCGTTTAGATTTCGTGAATCCAAGAATAAGACAACTTGGACCGTACTTGTCTTCCGGATAATCCTCAAGCATTTCACACGTTTCTATTGCTTCACGGACCTCTCGCATTGTGATGTGTCGTATGATACTTTGGTTGGTGGCATGCCGCGAGAGTTCAAACTGCCAATTTCCGATTTTGGTACAAATTTCATCAAGGAGACCCATAGCACAATTATGGTGGTTTCGTCAAAGGCAAGTAAAGTTTACCACAAATTTTGAAGAAAGTCAATTCATTTTTTTTTAATCCCAGCAATATGCTTAACGACTGAAAACGCGAAAAAGCTTTTTAATTGGATCGTAGAACTGATCAACCACGCGTTCTTTGAGTGGAATGATGGCATTATCCGTAATTGTAATATGCTCTGGACATACTTTCGTACAACATTTGGTGATATTGCAGTACCCGATGCCGTCTGAATCCTTCAATTCTTCCAATCGATTTTCGGTGTCAATCGGGTGCATTTCCAGAGATGCGGCGTAGACAAAGAATCGCGGTCCGATGAATTCGTCGTGAAGATCGTGTTCGCGGAGGACGTGGCAGACATCTTGGCAGAGGAAACACTCGATGCACTTCCGAAACTCTTGGACGTGGTCGATGTCTTCTTGTTCCATCCGCCATGTGCCGTCTTCGGCATCGGGCGGACGCGGCGTGAACGGTTTCATCTTCTCTTTGACTTTGTAGTTCCAGGACACGTCTGTAACGAGGTCTTTGATGAGCGGGAAGGCGCGCATGGGTTCAACTGTAACGGGTTCGTCGAGCGGTACGGTGTCAAGACGCGTCATACACATCAATTTCGGTTGCCCGTTGATTTCGGCGGAACAGGAGCCGCATTTCCCCGCCTTACAGTTCCATCGGACAGCCATGTCGTTTGCCTGTTCGGCTTGGATACGGTGGACAGCGTCTAAAACCACCATGCCTTCGGAGACCTCGGTATCGTAATCGACAAATTCGGCTCCATCTGCGTTACCACGCCAGATTCTAAAAGTTGCTTTCGCCATGTTTTTAATTTTCCTTGCGGTTCGTTGAGGCGGGTTTGGGATTTCACGTGCTCTTCCGTATATCCGCCCTCCATTACATTACGGGCTACATTTTCTTGACTACACTTTTTCTTCCAGCAGTGCGGTGCAGTTAGAAACCCAATTGACCTAATGGTTGTAACTTGGGAGAGGCTTCCAGTGTTAACCTATCTCGTCTATGATTTCCTGCAAATCCGCCCGGAGCTCGTCAACGGGTTGTCGGTAGATATCCATTGTGCCATCGTCTGATTTTTTGATGATGGTATTGTATTTGCCTGCGCCGGGTTCCTCTTTCTCCGGGTGATCGTCTCGTGAATGTGCCCCGATGCTTGCCCTGCGTTCTAACGCCGCAAGCGCAATCGCTTCGGAAACGGTGAGGAGGCAGTCGAGATCAAGTGCAGTATGCCATCCAGCATTGTATTCTCGATTGCCGATGGCGTGGACGATCTCCGCTTTTTCGCGAAGGTCTTGAATCTCCGCCAAGGCTTGTGTGAGACTTTCTTGGCTTCGGGCAATTCCTACGAGTTCCTGCATTTTTTCTTGGAGTTGTGCCTGAATATCATAAGGCCCCAGTTGGTCACCATTGCCATCGTTTGGCGGATTCTCAAACGGTTTTAGTGTATGCCCAGCGATTGTATCAATTTCCGCTGCCTCAAGCGGAACTGCCTCATTTTCCGCTGCAAACTGTGCAGCGTATTCGCCAGCACGCTTACCGAAAACGAGTAGGTCAGATAGCGAATTACCGCCAAGTCTGTTCGCACCGTGTAAACCGGCGGCGCATTCACCCGCGGCGAAAAGTCCTGGAACAGCTGTCATCTGCGAGTCCGCATCGACGCGGATACCGCCCATAATATAGTGTGTTGTCGGACCGACTTCCATCGGTTCTTGTGTGATGTCGATGTCAGCGAGTTCTTTGAATTGGTGGTACATGCTCGGTAGTTTCCTACGGATATGTTCAGGCGCGTTCGGAATTTTTTCCTTAATCCACGCTATATCCAAGAAAACGCCACCGTGTGGGCTGCCCCTGCCTTCTTCAACTTCTCGGACAATACAGCGGGCAACGTGATCGCGTGTTAGAAGTTCAGGTGGGCGGCGCGCTTCACGATCACCTTGTGTATACAGCCATCCCTCTTCGGGATTATCTGCCGTTTGGTTCACATAAAGTGCAGGGATGTCGTCGAACATGAAGCGTCTGCCTTCGCTGTTTGTAAGGATACCGCCTTCACCGCGTACGCCCTCAGTAACCAAGATACCGCGAACACTCGGTGGCCAGACCATACCCGTCGGATGAAATTGGACGAACTCCATGTCAATAAGTTCCGCTCCAGCGTGGTATGCGAGAGAGTGTCCATCACCAGTATATTCCCAACTATTACTCGTAATTTTGTATGCCTTCCCGACACCGCCTGTTGCCAAGACAACGGCTTTCGCAGCGAAGATTTTGAAACGTCCTTTTTCACGTTCGTAACCGAAAGCACCCGATACTCTGTCTCCCGTTTTCAGGAGCGAAACGACGGTATTTTCCATGTGCACTTCAATGCCTTGGTGGATGCCGTGATCTTGTAAAGCGCGGATCATTTCTAATCCTGTCCGGTCTCCGACGTGTGCAAGGCGTGGGTATTGATGTCCGCCGAAGTTCCGCTGGAGGATACCGCCTTCTTGTGTCCTGTCAAAGAGTGCGCCCCATGCCTCAAGTTCACGGACACGGTCAGGGGATTCCTGTGCATGGAGTTCTGCCATCCGTGCGTTGGAGAGATATTGTCCGCCGCGCATGGTGTCGGCAAAGTGGACGCGCCAACTGTCTCTTTCATCAACATTCGCCAAAGCAGCGGCGACTCCGCCTTCTGCCATGACGGTATGTGCTTTGCCAAGCAAGGACTTACACACGAGTCCAACTTTAAGGTCGCCTACAGCGGCTTCAATGGCAGCGCGAAGTCCAGCACCACCGGCTCCGATTATCAATACATCATATTCATGCGTTTCGTAAGATGCCACGTTAATGTTTCCTCTTTCTTCTCTATTATATATAAACACTTCTTAAAATGTAATCCAGTCCTGACCGAGTGCGGGTGCTATAAAACGGACGTATACGTCGGAAAAACCGACCCAACAGAGGCTCATCCATGCCCAGAGCATGTGCCGACGATTTAAACAACTGACACAATTGTATGCTTGCCGACGGACGGGTGCTTTGGAGAGCAAGTCAACAGCACCGCCAACCAAGTGTCGTAAGGAGTGACACCCGAGCGTATAACCGCCTAAAAGGACGACGTTACCTGCCAAAATAATGGTCCCTACGCCGATGCCAAAGGTTGTCCCACCGTTACCATCGTCGAACCAGAGTGCTTTCCATACATCGTAAGCGAGAATACCGAGAAAAATGATTGCGAGATAAAGGAAATATCTATGGATATTCTGTATAATCAATGGAAACGAATGTTCGCCCCTGTAGTTATTACGCGGTTCTGACACTGTGCAAGAGGGTGGGTCTGCCCAAAATGCTTTGTAATACGCGCCGCGGTAGTAATAGCAGGTAAAGCGAAACCCAAGTGGTGCCCACATAATCAGGACTGCCGGGGTAATGAAACCTGGTATCCAAGACGGCATCATACCAAACCAACTGTGCTCAACGCTGTGCGCGACCTCTTCAGTACCGAAGAGCACCGGTGAGTAGAGAGGTGACAGGTAGGGTCCGTGAATGAAATGATTCCCTTCAAAAACGCGAAAGAGTCCGTAAAGGACGAAGAGTCCCAACCCGATAAATACAGCTAAGGGTTGCAACCACCATGTGTCTCGACGCTGGGTTTGAAAGGGACGGTTTTCTGTTAAAGTGAGTTCTGGATGTTGGGTCATAGACGATTTTTCCTTAGTTTCAAAAAATAAAAAATAGAAGTGAATCTGAAGGTTAATATTCTGTTGTATTTTTTCCGTAATTTCACGAGCGGTTTCTACGGTTCGGACACTCCCGATTCCACAGGTTGCCTCGACTTCAGTCTGGGATTATTGACCGGTGATTTCTCCTTAATTACGCCGGTTGAACTTTGGTGAGTAAGAGCATTTTTGCATGGGCGGATTCTAAAATAGAGTCCCGAATGAAGGTACTGGCATTTAGGATTTCAATACCGATAAGTTCACCGTCACTGTTTAATTCTGCGGTGATATTGGGACTGAGTTCGAGACTGTTGGTTTCTGGTTCCTCGGAAATCGCCAGGTGCAATATATCTTCTTTTTCAAAGTAGACCATCTTTGTTTTATTCAAGGGTGTACCTCCCTGTCCTAATTCGATATCTAATCTGTTGACGGGTTGTGGCGTGAACCGTTATTGGAATAACAGAATCCTGATGTACTTCATAGGGAATCATAACGAGTTGATTGTCGTGATATCCTATAGCGATCTGCCGCCCAGTTTCCGTGTCAAAGTAGCGTTCTGTTGAATACCTAACGATGCCTTCGATTTTAACAAGATCAAATTCGCGTGACCTTGCTTTGTATTTTATGTAATCTGTCCATATAAGTCCCATCAAATCACCAATAGTATAACATAAAAAAAATTCTCTGTCAAATTAGGTACGTAAATTGCCGTTTGGTCAGCATTAACGCAGCCGCCACAGCAACACCGTGCAATCAGCACTTCCACTGGCGAGTATACGTCCATCGGAACTAAACGCTACACTCCTAACGCTGGATGCATGTCCAGTGAGCGTTGTGATGTGTATACCGGTATTTGCGTCCCATAGATGGACGGTGCCATCATCATTTCCACTGGCAATTATACGTCCATCCGGACTGAACATCACGCTGAAAATATTTTGTGTGTTGTTAGTAAGCGTGTGTTTGTGTTCAGCGGTATTTGTGTTCCAGAGGCGTATCGTCCCATCGCCACTTCCGGTAGCAATCGTATTCCCATCGGGACTAAACGCTACACTCTTGACCCCACTCGTATGTCCAGTGAGCGTTTTTTTGTGCGTGCCCGTTTTCGTATCCCAAAGTCGGATCGTGTCATCACCACTCCCTGTAGCAATCGTATTCCCATCGGGACTAAACGCTACACTCTGGACATTCCACGTATGGCCGGTGAGTGTGCTTTTATGTTTTCCGGTGTGTGCGTCCCACAGGCGTGCGGTATTATCGTAACTCCCCGTAGCGATCGTCCGTCCGTCGGGACTGAATGCCACACTGACGACCCGAGATGTGTGTCCTTTAAGTGTTGTTTTATGTTTTCCTGTTTGTGTGTCCCAAAGTTTGACGATGTTCCTATGATCCCCACTGGTAGCGATGGTATTTCCATCAGGACTAAACGCTACGCTCCAAGCACCCCAGGTATCCTCGGTAAAGGTATTTTTATGTTTCCCGGTGTGTGCGTCCCAGAGTCGGAGCGTGCCGAGGTAATGTCCTGTAGCGATCGTCCTTCCATCGGGACTGAACGCTACACTCCGAACCTCATCCATATATCCAGTAAGTGTTTTCGTGTGTTTTCCGGTGTGTGCGTCCCAAAATCGGAGGGTGCCGTCCGCACTCCCCGTAGTGATCGTGTTTCCGTCGGGGCTGAACGCCACACTGTCGATATACCGCGTATGTCCAATAAATGTCCTCTTGTGTTCAGCGGTATTTGCGTCCCAGAGTCCGATGGTGTTGTCACTACTGCCACTTGCAAAAGTGTGACTATCCGGACTGAATACGATGCTATTGACCGAGAGCTTGTCCTTGATGATAAGCGTTTTTTTGTGTGTGCCAGTGATCGCATCCCACATTCGGATGGTGCCGTCCCCACTCCCACTGACGATTGTTTTTCCATCCGGACTGAATGGGACGCTATTGACCTCACGCGTATGCCCTACGAGCGTTATTTTCTGTTCGCCGGTATTTGCGTCCCACATTCGGATGGCGCCGTCCTCACTCCCACTTATGACTGTTTTTCCATCCGGACTGAATGCTACACTGAAAACCCTATTCCTATCTCCAGTGAGCGTTATTTTCTGTCCGCCAGTATCTGCGTTCCAGAGTCCGATGGTACTGTCACTACTCCCACTGGCGATCGTCCTTCCGTCGGGACTGAACGCTATGCTGAAGATCCCATCTGTGTGTCCTATGAGTGTTGTTTTATGCACACCTGTGACCCTATCCAATAGGTGAATATTGCCGTTACCACTCCCAACCGCAAAAGTCCGTCCATCGGGACTCAGTGCCATGCAGGAAGTTCCATCTACATCGCCAGTGAACAAACCGATCTCTTGAAGGGTCGTTGTATCGTAGAGCCAAATACCGATATTACTTGCCACAGCGAGAAGTGTGCCGTCCGAAGCGTATTGTATGCCTCGTATTCCACCTTTCCCAATTCGCGCGATGGCACCCTCAGGTAGCTCCCTTTGTGGATAGTCTTGGGCAAAGGTGTTGGATAGTAGCATGGATGAAATGAGAAGAGGCATCAGGAAAGTGAGGAATAGTCTCATTACAAAGGTTCTCATGTATTTGGTTGTCCATATTTATAGGTTTACACGTGTATGTGTCAGCGGTTCCCAACCGAGCAGGCGTTTCGCTTTTGAGAGGTTAATCTCCTTCTGTTCGTGGTCGCCAGCAATGAAAAAAGCGTCAAAACCTTCGTGTTCAACGGAGATGGCGGCGAGATAAGCAGTTGCTAAGTCTTCCTCATCTGTCCACCAGATATGCACTGACGCATCTTTCGGTTGATTGTAACGCTCAAGCCACTGCTCGCGTGTAGACGGACCCGTGATGCGCAAAGCAATAAGCGACATACCGTGTTCCCGCGCAAAGTATTCACAGACCTGCTCGCCGAAACCTTTGGTTAACCCATAGACACCGGGGTTATCGCGCGGCACGACATCTTCATAAGGGAAGTTGTTTCGCGTCCGTTCATGCACGGTGAAGGTGCTTGTATAGACGGCATGTTGGATCCCTGCCTCTTTCGCAGCGTGTAGCACAATATGCAGCCCTTTTGCGTTCACCTCGTAGTTTGCGACGATGTCGCTGAAATCCGCGACAGAGGAGCGATCACTTGTCGGTTGCAGCATGACCATATAGACAAACGTATCCATGCCTTTTAACGCTTCTTGAACGATATCGGGGTCGGTAACGGATCCTTGGATATAGTCTATAGATGCATCTTTAGGTGGGTTGACATCAAGGACTCGGAAATTGTGATGGCTTTTCATGTAAGGGAGTGTCATCGTTCCAACGTGGCCCGAACCCCCTATCAGTAGAACATTCATTAATTTGTCTCCAGTTTCATCAGTATCGCGTGATTTATCTGACAGTATCGCGTGATTTATCTGAATATTTATCGGACCGTCAGCGTTAATATTCGCTGTGATAGAGTTAGGTTACGGTGGTGTGGAGAAGTCCCATAGGAGTATCGTGCCATCTGTCCTACCGCTGGCGAGCGTTTTTCCATCGGGACTGAATGTCAGACTTGAGACACCACCCGTATGTCCCTTAAGCGTTTTGAGATGTGCACCCGTGTGAGCATCCCAAACACGGATTTCACCGCTCCAAGTCCCACTGCTGAGATATCCGTCCCAATCATACCAGTCTCCACTAACAATAAGGTCTCCATCTGGGCTGAATACCACGCTTGAGACTACATCTTTGTGTCCTGTGAGGGTTTTGATGAGTTCACCCGTGTGGGCATTCCACAAGCGGACTTCCTCGCCCGCGCTCGCCTTACCTTCATAACCCCACCAATGTCCGCTGCCGCTGGCGATAGTGTTTCCGTCTGGACTGAATACCACACTGTTGACTACGGACGTATGACCTATGAGAGTTTTGATGAGTTCACCGGTGTTGGTATTCCATAGGCGAATTTCTTGCCCCACACACGTACCTGAATCCTCACCACCTCCCAAATATGCTAACCTCCCACTGCCGCTGGCGATAGTATTTCCATCTGGACTAAAACCGACAGTATTGACGTTTTCGACATGCCCTGTGAGAGTTTTGATGAGTTCACCTGTGTTGGCATTCCATAAGCGGATGGTTCTGTCGTCACTTGCACTGGCGATTGTCTCTCCGTCCGGACTAAAAGCGACACTATTCACCGACTCCGCATGTGCCATTAGCGTTTTGAGGTGTTTACGTGTTCTGACATTCCATAAGCGGATGGTTCTGTCGTCACTTGCACTGGCGATTGTCTCTCCGTCCGGACTAAAAGCGACACTGTTGACAGATTCCGTGTGACCAATCAACGTTTTGAGGAGTTGGTTAGTGTCGGAATCCCATAGGTGGATGTTGTTCCCACCACAACTAACAATCGTGTTACCATCTGGACTGAAAGCCACGCTTCCGATTGAACCTATGTCTTTTCCTCTGAATTTATCTTCTGAACCTGCAGTTTTCATAAGATTTTCGAGGAATTGGAAAGTATGAGCATTCTGTAGAAATATACCCACTTCACTTGCAATCGCGCATGTCTTTCCGTCTGGATTGAAAGCTGCGCTGACCGCGGGAATTTGAAACTCATTGATGAATTCACCGGTGTTGACATCCCATAAGCAGACCCCCTCCGCGCCAGTACTGATGAGCGTATCTCCGTTCGGACTGAAAACCACGCTGTTGACAGACTTCGTATGTCCCACAAGATATTTGATGAGTTCATCTTCAGCGGCGTAGGTATTCCACAGGCGGATGGTTCCGTCGCTACTGCCGCTGGCGATAGTATTTCCGTCTGGACTGAAAACCACACTGTTGACGTTGGGGTATCCAAACGGCGTATCTCTTTCAAAGGTTGCGATAAGTTCGCTCGTCTGAGCATCCCATAGGTGGGTGTCGTTGTTCCTGTTATCTCCGCTGGCGAGCAATTTTCCATCTGGACTAAAACATACACTCAGAGTAGCATAGGGTCCTCCGAATGCTTCAAGACGTTCACCTGTTTTGATATCCAGTAATTGGATTCCTAAGCCTAAACCTTCAACATGTCCGCCTCCACTGGCGATAATCTTTCCATCCGGACTAAATGCGACGCTCAATACCCAGTCTGCGGTTATGAAGGTTTGAATGTGATCGCCTGTGTGCGCGTTCCACACCCGAACGCTACCGTCGTCGCTGCCACTCACAATAGTCCTTCCATCTGGACTGAATGCGACACTACTGACAGGTCCCATATTTCCGGTAAGAAGTGCCACTTCTTGATGGATTGCCATATCATAGACCCAAATGCCAGCACTTCCCGCTGCCGCTAAATGCGTGCCATCCGGTGAATACGCTATCTTGTTTATACTGCCTTTCCCGAGGCGAGCTTTGGCACCCTCCGGCAAACGCCAACGTGTACTGTCTTCGGCGAACCCGTTTGGTTGAAAGCATGTTAAAAGAAGAATGCACGTTAAGAATACTGAAGCGACGATTTTCTTCATGGGATAAATCTCCAATAGGTATCCTCAACAGCAAGGTTTCAAGTTTGTTTCATCAAGCACGAAAATAATTAAGCGGTGCCTACAGAAATTTGGCGTTATCCTTGATACGCATACGCGCGGTGCTGAATCCGCAGGTCGAAATTGTCGTTTGGATCCCACGTCGGCATATCTGTTGGCACTTCGTAAGCGAACTGTTCTGTGTCCGACGAATAGGGGTTCGTTCGGCGTTCATGGAGTGCGCGTTGATAGAGTTTACAACGTTGTGTCAGAAATTCCGATTGCCACCACTTATACCGCTCGTTCCACCGGGATGTCCGTTGATCGAAGTAGATGACGCGACGAAGTGTATCGCTCGTGTTGATTTTACTGCCGTGCAAGACCTTGGTATGGTGGAGCAGAATGTCCCCCGGTTCCACCTCTGCTGGCACTGCGTCTTCCCGTTCAAAATTGACTTCACCGCGGTCGATAACCTCTTGAGCCTCTTCAATTCCCCAGAGATGGCTTTTTGGAATAACCCATACACAGCCGTTATCGACGGTCGAATCATCAAGATATATGTCAACATTGAAGATTGGGTGATTTTCTCGGATTGCGTTGCCGTCGCGGTGCCACCGAACAGAAGAACCGTGTTTCGGCAGTTTGAATACTAATGATTCATAGCACGGAATAAAATCGGGTCCAATAATCCGGTGCAATAAATCACCTATAAATGGGTGCCCCAGTAACCTTAGAGAAAATTCATTCGGGTGGGAGTGGAGATAGGTCAGATAGTACGGTATCTTTTCAGGTCCACGGTTGCACCATTCATCTGCCGGTCCGCCTGCCAAAATCTCGTCAATAAGCCGTTGACTTTCGCTTTGCGTAACAACGAGTTCATCGGGTTGGATTACCCCTTTCAAGATGAGATAGCCGTTATCGTTAAAGAATTGGATTTCGTTATCAGTTATTTTTTTCATTTTTTTAACGTATGGACCTCCTGTGCATCATTCCATTTCATTCCATGATGGTGTTCGATGCATTCGCAGCGTCTCTGGAAATCTGTTCGGTTTCTTATTCTGCTTGGATCAAATCCAGCCATTGGAATTTAGCCATTAGCAATGGCGGTGTGCCACGCCGAAACAAATTCTTGGACAGATGGGTATCGCAACTGTTTGTCAGCGTTTGTTGCTTTTTTCCCGACGTGCCATAAGGCATCGTTCCCCTTCCAATCGTCCCGTGAATTGCTATTGTTAGCGAGGAACACGAACGCTGTCCGCCCTAACATAAAGACGTTTGTCCTTTCGTCAATGCGTTCGCCTTTTTGAAATTCCTCCGGTGCCATAAAGCGAGACGAGCCGTACAGTCGTCCCCGGTCGTTTATGAAAGGTCCCGGATGGTAGTGGTCGAAATCGTACAGATGTATCCGCTTTTGCTCGAAGTTATAGATGATACAACCATCATAAAAATCTTCAGCGATGAATCCCATTTTTTCGATCAGAACGTGGACATCATAAAGAACGTTAAGTGCAGCAATGATTTCAGATGCTGGCAACGCACAAAACCTATCGCGCGGATGTGTTTCACTTGGATCAAGTTCCCTTTCAGGACGCAGCCCCTCACCGTCTACCCAGTCGTAGACCAGTGTAAACCCATCAGTTGTCGTGAAAGCGTTATGCAATTGCGGGAGTGCCTCGTGCTGGACAGCAGCGTGGAAGCGAACAGCCTGTTTGAGCCATGTGACGCTTTGGGGGATGTTACTGTGTTTGACGAACCAACGTTGGTCGTCTACCACTACCTGAAATGATTGACATCCGGAATCGTGTTCCGGGAACTGATACGTGGTTTCAGCGATATGCGTCAAGTATGTTTCGATATCTGTGTCAATCTCCGTAACGTGCAGAAGTGGGTGCTCGGTGGGCATTTCTTATGTCCTCATTGGGTGCGACAAAGTTATCGTCTAAATGTGTCGCGTCGGTTTTGTGAAATTGGAATAGTAGTATACACCAAAAGGAGAAAAAAATCATCTTTTCTTTTATCTACAGATAGGGTGTCAAATCCCAGAGAAGAATAGATCCATCAAAACTCGCGCTTGCCAAAAGTTCGTTGTTCGGCGAAAAAGCAACTGCCTGCACATCCGTGAAGTGTCCCCAAAATGTGACAATACGCTTCCCTGTTTCAACCTCCCACAAGCAGACGGGGACCTTCTCCAATCCTGTTTCCCAAGCAGCCCCAAATGCAAGATACTGCCCACAGGACGAAAATCTCAATGAATGCACACCCTGACATCCTTCCGGCAGCTGTAGCCGTTTATAGATTTCACGGTGTTTGAGATCCCACAACAAAATGCCTTCCCAGTCTTGCCGACCGCACGCCAGATATGAACCGCACGAAGAATAGGCGAACTCAGGTGCCCAAGGGAACTTCGTCAGGATTTCGCGATGTTTGACATCCCACAAAATGATGTTTTTCCCATTGGCAGTACCAGTAAGATATTGTCCACACGGAGAAAACGTTCCGATGTTGTCAATTTCATCGCTTGGAAATTCTTGTATTTCTTCGCCACGTCCGACATCCCAGAGTCGGACATTCGCTTCGTCTTCAGTGTAACTTATGAGTAAGCTGCCATCTGGACTAAATACCAGTTTCCAAGCCTGATCGGAATCATCGGTTGAGGTCTGGAGTGGATGCCTGAACGCACGTAACTTGTCTCCACTTTGCACATCCCATATTATTAGATTACCGCCTTGG
This sequence comes from uncultured bacterium, assembly GCA_964593655.1. Classification (GTDB taxonomy): domain Bacteria; phylum Poribacteria; class WGA-4E; order WGA-4E; family WGA-3G; genus WGA-3G. The sequence continues at coordinate 16,355 of CAZQIP010000291.1, forward strand.
TGTGCAGATGCTAATTTACTGTTTGTAGGTGCCAACGCAGCCGCACACACAAATTCGTTACCAGCGAATTCAGCAATTAGAGACCCACAGTTCCCAACTTCCCAGAGTTTGACGGTGTTTTTGTGAATACTGGTAACGTAGAGTTCTCCTTCGGAAGAGACATGAATGTGCTGATTTTTCGATGCTGACGCTGTTGGTATCGCTGGACGCGCTTGTTTGCTTTCAATATCCCATAACAGGACACTACCGTATCTGTACTCCGCCACTATTGTTTTTCCATCCTGCGAAAACATCAGCGATTCAGAGGTATCTACGAATGAAATATGGGTCTGGATGGTTTGGCGTGGGGTTGGATTATCTAGCGTCCACACTTCCAAAAATTCAGGTCCGTATTGGTAAGCCAACTGCGAACTATTGGAAAACGTCACAGATGCTTGGGAATCAGCGGTGTAAAGTTTTTCGTTGTTTTCCAAGTCCCACACGGTGACGGTGTCATCGTCATCAGATACTGCTGCGACACGAAGCACTCCATCCAGCGAATAAGAGGGAGTCATCTCAGATTTACCGTAACCTGTATACGCTTTTATGTGTTCCCAACTCTCAACATCCCAGATGATGACTGTCCCATCCTCTTCGCCACCGGAGGCAAGGAACCTACCGCACGGTGAAAAACAGAGACGGTAAATATAACACGTGTGTCCTGTGAGGCAGGCAACTCGTTCACCGCTTCCGACATTCCACACTATTATAAATTCAGCATCGTCATTTGTAGTATCACGACTTGTAGACGCAAGCAGCTGGGTATCTGGAGAGAAAGCAATCGGCATAAACGCTCCACCTTTTTCGGTTTCACCAATCAAGGTTGAAACGATCTTACCAGTTTCTGGCTCTCGGAGTTCAACGTTACCCGTATCGCGATTGCCAATTGCAAGCCAACGGTTATTAGGTGAAAAGCTAAAGGGGTCCCAAGAATTTGTGAGTTCTATCTGTGCGATACTGACCCCACGTTGTACGTCCCAAACCTTTAAAACATTATCCCAGTTGCTAATGGCTATCCTTTTTCCGTTAGGCGAGAAGGCAATATCAGAAACCATCCCCCGTTCTGTTTCCCAGAGTGCTATAGGCGACATCGTCGCGACTTCATACCACCAGAGCCCTATCTTCGTTGCGACAGCGAGGTAGCGTCCATCCGGTGAGAATTCTTTGTCACCTACACCGCCGCGCTCCAATCGGGCAATCGCGCCTTCAGGAAGTGCCCAAGTTGTCACGTCATCTCGACTGGCACCAATTGGCGCGGGGGTTCCTAATTTTTTATCATCCATCAAAATATTTCCTTGTATTCTACAGATAAGGTGTGAGGTCCCAAAAATAAATCGCCCCATCGTGTCCACCACTTACGAGAAGGGTGCCGTCCTGCGAAAATGCGAAGCACTGGACATCAGTCGTGTGTCCCTTGAAGGTGGCAATGTTCTTACCCGTTGCGACTTTCCATAAGCGGATAGGCACCTTTTGCAAATCCGGCTGCCACCAAGCACCAGAAGCCAAATACTTCCCACACGGTGAAAAGCATAACGTAATCGGTCTTTGACTTTCTTCGGGCTGTGGGAGAGTCGTAAGTGTTTTACCATCTGTTGCGTCCCACAAGACAATCTCACCCCATTTCCCACCAGCGATGATATCGCCACGCGGTGAAAATGCTATCCCAGTATCGTCCCCACAATATGTATATGTCCGACTTGGCAGCGGTGTTAACGGAAGTTCAGAGATCTGTTCGCCTGAATCAACATCCCACAAACAGGCTTTCCAATCCTGGGACCGCGATATACTTGCGAGGTGTTTTCCGTCCGGGCTAAATGCCAATCCTGTTGGACTGTGCACCAACCCGTAAGTAAATTCCTCATCTTTGATGATCGTGATATGTTTTTCCCAGCTTTCACTTTCCTGCCCGCTATTTAAGGGTCCCGTCCGTTCCCAGATGTGTATATTGTTTTCCTTATCCACGCTTGCGATCCGGTGTCCCGTTGGAGCAAATGCTTTGGCGCGACCTAAGCCTCCTTCCGGTCCGATGAGTTCAGCAATGGGTTCACTCTCGCCCACCTCCTGCATGTTTAAATTATTTCCCGACCCATTGATAGAAATGATTTTCCCACTCGGAGAACGATAAACGTTATGAGAAGTTCCGGGAAGCTTCTCATTGGCTGGTCGATATGAACATCTACTCGCAACATCCCATAAGAGGACATTGTCACTCCAAAACCCAGCAGCAAGCGTCTTTTCATCCGCTGAAAAAACTAACGTATCCATTGTAGGAATATGTCCATGAAGGGTTGAAAGCATATACGAGTCGGAATTCTTACCTTTCGTCCAGATTTTGATTTCACTCTCACTTGCAACTGCTAATTGCGTTCCACAGTCCGAAAAACGCACATGCCAACTATCTCCTCGATGTTCAAATGTGTCTATTTTTTCGTCCCGATCAATATGCCAAACCTGAACCTTGCGTTTAGAAATTGCGGCGGCAATCAGTCCGGCTTCTGGTGAATAGTGTGGAAACATCTGTGTATCTCCAGAGTCGGTGTGAGTTGTCGCCAGTTGTCCACTTTCGATATCCCAAATCCGAATCGTTCCATCCGCACTGCCAGCAGTGAGATACTTTCCATCGGGTGAGAAACAGAGGTTATCCGTTCTTTCCGAATATCCTTCCGAATATCCAGTGAAACAGGCGATCTGTTCTCCCGTCTCCACATGCCACACGAAGATAGATTCAGGATCAGAATCTGTGCTGCGTTTTCTACCTGCCAGTAGATTTCTATCCTGAGAAAATAGGAAAGGATAGATACCGTGGGTTTCCCCGATTTCAATTGCGTTGAGTTGCGCTCCTGTGCGCGCACACCAAGTGTAAATCTTTCCGTCTCTCTCGTGGCTCGCCGCAGTGATGCGCTGTCTGTCTTGAGAGAAAACGGGGCGAGAGTAGTGCTGTTTATTCGGAATCTCTATCTGGGTGATGCAAGTACCGCTTTGAACGTCCCATACCTTTAGATTTTCGACAAAAGTGTAGGTGACAATCCAACGACTGTCGGCTGAAAAGGCAACAGCACTGATCACCCCGCGCGCTGTATCGCAAAGTGCAAACGGAGATAGCGTCGGGAGTTCGTATAACCAGAGTCCAATCCACGACCCAACAGCGAAGTACTGTCCGTCCGGCGAGAATGCCACATCGTTATTCTTGCCCCGTCCGAATCGCACAATTGCCCCTTCGGGGAGTGCCCACTTGGCTACATCACTGTCGTCAAGGTTCAACGGCGTGGCTGCTTGTGTTTTTCTATTTTCCATGAAAATATCTCCTCGTATTTATTGGGTAATTTAGTTCTCCATACGTTCTTGAAGTTTGTTGGTTTGTAGTAGGGCAATTCATTGCCCGTTACACATCCTTTAGAACGTGCGATGAATCGCACTACTACAAACGCATTATTCGTAGTAGAAAAACCTTTTATAGGTAAGGTGTTAGATCCCAAAGATAAATCGCACCATCATGTCCGCCGCTTACCAGAAGGTCGCCATCCGACGAGAATGCAAAACACTGAACATCGGTGGTGTGTCCCCAAAACGTGGCAATATTTTCACCAGTATCTACTTTCCACAAACGGATAGGCACTTTCTGCAAACGCGTTTGCCACCACGCACCGGAAGCCAAATACTGTCCACACGGCGAAAAGCAGAGTGTAATGGGGCGGCGGCTTTCTTTCGGTTGTGGAATCCTCATAAGCATTTTTCCATCTGTCGCATCCCACAAGATAATCTCATCAAACTGTCCGCCGGCAATTATGTCGCCACGCGGCGAAAAAGCAATGCCTGCAATGTGACCAGCTGAACTACCATATAATTTTGAATCTGAGAATTTTGTTGCTAACTTTGTAATCTCTTCCCCGGCATCAATATCCCACAATCGGGCATCTCGCTCCGGTGTTTTTGCTGTGTCCGGTATGCCAGTAGCTATGCTCGCGAGTCGTTTCCCATCCGGACTAAATGCTACACCTAAAATGAACGTTGTGTGTCCTACAAGTGTAGCGTGTTTTTTCCAGGTGCTGTCTTCACTTCCGCTTTCTCCTGTGGATGTCCACTCCCAGATATGGATATTGTGTTCTGTGTCTGCACGTGCCAGTCTGTGCTGCGTCGGTGCGAATGCCTCGGCGCGCATCAACTTCGCCTCAGCGGCAGTGAGTTCGGCAATCGGTTCACGCTTTCCGACCTCCCCGACCTTGAGAAGGAGACGGTTCGCATCCCTACAAGTAGAAAGTATTTTCCCGCTTGCAGATAGATAAACATGATGCAAAGTCCCAGGCAATTTTTCACCCTCGGGGCGGTATGAACGTTTACTTGCAACATTCCATAAGAGGACGTTATCACGCCAAAGTCCAGCGGCAAGCGTCTTTTCATCTGCCGAAAAGACTAACGTGTCCATTGTAGGAATATGTCCATGAAGGGTTGAAACGGTGTGAGCGTCGGAAGTACTGTCTTTTGTCCAGATTTGGATTTCACTCTCACTTGCAACTGCTAATTGTGTGCCACAGTCCGAAAAGCGCGCAAATTTACTGTTTCCACGATGTTCAAATTCGTCGAGTTTCTCGCCTTTTTCTACATGCCAGATTTCAACCGAACGTTCGGAAACTGCGGCGGTAATCAGTTCACCCTCTGGAAGGAAGTAGGGATACATCTGAGATTCTCCATAATCGGTATAAATCGTTTCCAGTTGTCCGCTTTCCACATTCCATACATGTATTGTGCCGTGCCAGTTACCGGCAGCCAGGAACCGTCCGCATGGCGAAAAGCAGAACTCTCGCACCGGTTCGGGATGTCCGGTGATGTCGGCAATTTGTTCGCCAGTTTTGACGTGCCAGATTGTAATTGAATTGCTGTCAGCGATATTCGTACCTGTACGTTTTTGAGGGTTATTCTTACCTGCCAGTAGGCTTAAATCTGGAGAGAAGCAGAGGGGGTAGGCATCGTAAGGGGAGTGGACTTCCGTTTCTCGGACTTTCGTGCCAGTGTGCGAGTGCCAGACGTAAATTTTCCCGTTTTTCATCCTGCAATTGGCAGCAGCGAGGTATTGCCCGTCTTTGGAGAAAACAGGTTTAGAAGAAATACCGCGCTTGCCGCGATGATCGTCTATCTCGGTTGTGCAGATACCCCGTTCAATATCCCATATCTTTACATTCTCAGCAGAAGTGGACGTGACAATCTGACTGCCATCGGGCGAAAAATTGACACCCCCGGTCATTCCGCGTTCCGTATCCCAGAGTGCGATTGGGGTTAGCGTGGGAAGTTCATATAACCAGAGTCCAATCCATGACCCAACTGCGAGGTACTGTCCATCGGGCGAAAATGCCATATCACCGACACTACCCCGCCCCAATCGTGCGATTGCACCTTCGGGAAGAGCCCAAGCCGTCACATCATCATTCTCTACATTACGTGGCGCGGCGGAAAGCGAATTTCTATTTTCCATCAAAAATCTCCTACGAGATGCTCGCAATCTGTCCATCGCGAGCAAAGTTGTTTATGGTACTTGGAAGGAATGTTATGTGCAAAACCGTTGATGGGGGAACAAGACGAGAGAGTTGAACGCCATTAAAATATCTGCTTGCAAGCTTTGTCTAAATAGTATATCATATACGTGTCAAAAATTTAATCTTTTTTCAAGGAAACCGGAAATCTATTTTGATAGTGTGTAACGTGCTATAAAAGATACAGGAAACCCTTCCATGCGACACAACCTCTTCGTACCCAATAAAATGCCTTATGCCAAAGGAAAAAACCGTCCAGATGTACCCTGTATTCTCTGCGCAATTGTCGAAAAAAATGATAAAGTCGAACGGCTTGAGGTCCATCGAACCGAACGCTTTACGATCTCGTTGAATCTCTATCCTTACAGTCCGGGGCACCTCTTAGTTTTTCCGAATCGGCATATTGTTGATGTACGGGAGTTGAATCAGGAAGAGGTTCAAGACCTTCACGAACTCCAATGTCTCTGTTTTGAAGTGTTGACGAGTGCCTATCAGCCACGCGGCTTCAACGTCGGTTATAATATGGGCGATGCTTCCGGTGCGAGCATCCCGCATTACCATTTGCATGTTGTCCCGCGATACCCGCGTGAGTTAGGGTTTATGGACGTTATCGGTGGCGCACGCATCATCATTGAGGACCCGAACGCGACGCAAGAGAAACTTGTACAGATATTTCAGGAATTGACAACTATTCAAGAAAGGAAAGCACAATGAGCAATCTCGCTTATGATCTTTTAGCCGAAACCTTAGAGAAACAGGGAATTCAGATAGAAACGGTCAAAGACCATCTCAAAACGCAACACATTGAAACACCGTCGTGGGGTTACGGTAATTCCGGTACCCGATTCGGGGTCTTTGAGCAGCCCGGCGCGGCGCGAAATGCCGCGGAGCGTCTGGAAGACGCAGCCACTGTTCACCGCTTTACTGGTATTGCTCCGACTGTTGCGCTCCATATTCCGTGGGATAAAACCGACGATTGGGGTGCCTTGAAGCAATACGCTGCAGATGTCGGTATCGGCATCGGCGCGATTAACCCGAATGTCTTCCAAGATCAGGCGTATAAACTCGGCAGCGTCTGCAACCCGGACGCGGATATCCGTCGACTTGCCATTGACCACATGCTTGAGTGCACTGACATCATGGAGAAAACAGGTTCCGATCTGCTGAGTTTATGGTTCGCAGACGGCACCAACTTCCCCGGTCAGTCGAACTTCAGGAAGCGCAAGCAGTGGATGGAGGAGGCGTTAGCCGAGGTCTACGATGCCCTCCCAGATGCCACTCGGATGCTCATCGAATATAAGTTCTTTGAACCGGCGTTCTACCATACCGATCTCCCCGATTGGGGAACGGCTTACCTCATGGCGACGAAACTCGGTGAGAAAGCACAAGTCCTCATCGACTTGGGACACCATCCGCAAGGTACAAATATTGAGTTCATCGTCGCCTACCTGATTGACGAAGGAAAACTCGGCGGATTCCATTTCAACTGCCGGAAATACGCTGATGACGATCTCACGGTAGGTTCCATCAATCCACAGGAGCTTTTCCTGATTTACACTGAGTTGGTCGCCGCCGAACTTGATCCCGGGACGGAAACCGATATTGCTTATATGATTGATCAGAGCCACAATCTGAAACCGAAGGTAGAGGCGAGTATCCAATCTGTTTGCAATCTGCAAAAGGCGTATGCAAAAGCACTTCTCGTTGATCGCGAAGCACTCGCATCTGCACAGGATGCCGCTGACTTGGTTGAAGCCGAAAGTATTCTCCAACAGGCGCATGAAACGGATGTGAATCCACTGCTGGAACAGGTCCGCTTGGAGATGGGACGCGATCCACACCCGTTGGCAGCCTATCGGAAAAGCGGTTATTATGAGAAGATTAGTGCCGCTCGCGTCGGTGGCGAAAGCCAAGGCTGGGCATAGGTGCATTTGAAAACACAAGTGTCTGTAGGCGCGCTTTCTAAGCGCGCCTTTCTTATGGAATCTATTAGAAGAAAAATATGACGAAGATAAAAATCGGAATTATCGGTTCGGGCGGGATGGCGCGGCACCATCTCTCCCGATTTGCGGCAATGGATGTCGCTGAAGTTGTAGCGATCGCCTCCAGAAATGAGCAGACAGGGAACCAGCTTGCCGCGGAACATAAAGCAATTTTTGTTCCTGATTGGCATTCGCTTGTCGAGCGAGAGGATATAGACGGGGTTGTTATTTGTACACACAACGACAGCCACGGTGAGATTATCCTCGCGGCGTTACAGGCGGATAAACATGTCTTTGTGGAATATCCACTCGCCAGTGATGTAGGTGAGGGGAAAGCGGCACTTCGGCTTGCTGAGCAACGGGGTCGTGTTCTCCGAGTCTCACATCCAGAGGTTGTCTCCAACACCCATAAAGCACTCAAGCAGAAAATAGGCGAACTCGGCGACTTGCTACTCACTTCTTTTGTGCGTCTTACACCGGGTCGTGGTTCGCGTCCTGAGATTCTTTTCAATCTATCGGTGTCAGGAACGCCTGCACATTTCTTCATCTACCATATCTATCCGATTGTTGATTTCTTTGGTGGTGCTACTTCTGTTAAAAGGAACGCGGTCTACGAAGGACTGAGGGAAAACGGGCAGTATGATCGGTTTGTTAACACACTCACTGTTGAGTTTGAACGTGGTGGCATCGGACAGTGGACATGGGCAGGTGGCATCGCCATTAACGCCGCTGAAGAACATGAACGATATGTCCTTACTGAAGGCACGATAAGCGATGCTGATGGTGAATGGCACTGCACGACACCTGCTGGCATAACACCGCTCATAATCCCAGATTCACCGCAACTGACGCTTCAGGAGTTATGGCTCTCTGAAATCCGAGATGCTGTTAATCAACCGCCATGTTTAGAGGACGCAGCGGTTGCGCTGGAGTCAGTCCGTATCAGCCTTGCGTCTGGAGAATAAGCAGTGGGCTGGTGGGAATTTTCTGTCTCCAGAGGCTCAATTGAAAGTCTGCATCCGAATGCGTTAAGAATGGTTTTGAGCGTATCAATCGTCAAAACTTTGTCGCTTGATAGTTCTTCCGAGAGTGCCTTCGGTTCAATGTCAATTTTTTTGGCAAGGACTGGTATGCCCCCTTCCGCCTCAGCAACGGTTCGGAGTGCCAGTAGGATTACTCGCTGATCTCCAAAAGTTTGGTATTCTTCCATAATTGCTTGGAGATAACCCTTCACGCGGCTCGGGTCAGAAGCGAGGCGTTGAACCATATATTCTCGCCATGTTCCCGAATTTTTCATCGGTATGTCTCCTTATATTCTCGCCAATAGTTTTTTGCGCGTGCAATATCCCGCGACTGTGACGATTTGGCACCGCCACAGAGTAGCAGAACAATTGTGTTATCCACCTCACCAAAATAGATACGATAGCCTGGACCGAAGTGAAAACGGAGTTCAAAGACACCCCTACTACCGCGAATAGGCGTGTAATCACCAAAATTGCCTCCGCTTTCAATGGATTCAATTCGTGCAAGAATTCGGTCTTGTGTCCTTTGATCTGGTATGGATTCAACCCATTCGGTGAAAGGTTCCCTGCCGCTTGCGGTGCGGTAGCGTCGTATTTCCCGTGGATATGCCTCACGCATGGTTAAATCTTAACTATTTATGTCTTTGTTACGGAAAGTTGTGTTATCAGACAGATTTTAAACCTGTTAAGAATAAACCATTTTAACATACATTCGCTATTTTTGACAAATTATTTTTTCGATATAACTTGATGTTAAAAGTTTATGTCAATGTCTGCTGAAACCATGCGACCGACTTGGCGATGACTGCTTGTTCCCATCCAACGGTATTAAAAGTGTGATCAGCCTCATCAATGACTTCGAGCTTGGTCAGGGCATCACGTCCTTGCATCAGTTCGTAGTACCGTTTGCCGTGGGATACCGGCACAGCCTGATCGCCACTGCCGTGGATTACGAGGAGCGGTCCGGTAAATTGCTGGATAAGCGCGGAAGGTGATATGTTGGGGAGTTCTTCATAGAAAGCTTTCCCGACGATGTTTGGGTTTGATTGCGCTATTTCCTCTGGTGTTGGTGTGTGCTTGGACCTTGCCAAAATTTCCTCGCGTCGGTCTGGTGGGTCGTCCGAGAGCGGTGCCCACATCACCGTCGATTTCACGCGTTTATCTTGTCCAGAGACACACGCCGCTACGCACCCCCCCATGCTCAATCCCAAGATACCGATGCGTTCAGGGTCTACACCTTGCATGGCACTGAGGACATCGATGGACTTGATAGCATCGGAAACCTCGCCACCGATGGTCATCTCTGAGAAGTCGCCTTCACTGTCTCCAGAACCTCGAAAATCGAAGCGCAGCGCATAGAATCCAGCATCAGCAAGTTCACGAGCGGTTTTAACGAATATTCTATGCGGTTCAACTTTCGTTCCTGTGAATCCGTGAAAGAAAACGACTGCTGGGCAGGGTGTATCGCAATCTGCTGGTGAATGTAGGATTCCGTTCAGTTGTTGTCCTTTGTTGTAAAATACTATAGGTTTTTCTATCATATTTTTCTCCTTTTTCTTGACATTAAAACTTGTTTGTGATAAACTTATTATATAATAGTAGTTATTTCTGAAAAGTGGGATTTTATGGGAGCAAAATTAATAGGCTTGCAACTATCAGCCCAATTGCGGGATATATTTGAAACCGCAATTGTTTTTCTCTACCCGGCAAAATGCCGCGTCTGTGAAGAATTCCTGGGCGTTGCGTCTATGCCTTATATTTGTGCGAACTGCTGGCGGGACATGCAATTCCTTGAACTCCCTTGGTGCGATATATGTGGTACACCGGAGGTCAACGGACTTTGTGATGCGTGTGCCGTCTCCCCGCCTCGCTACGGAAAATTGCGTTCTATCGCATTCTATCACACAACGCTTCAACAGGCAATACATCTCTTTAAATTTGAGAAGAAAAAGATATTTGCGCAGCACCTGATTCAATTGATAAATGCACATATCCCATCAGACTGTAGGGTTGAAGAGTACGACTTTGTTTTGCCTATTCCGATTCATAAAAAACGGCTGCGGGAACGGGGTTTCAATCAGGCGAAGCTACTTGCCGATGGGATTGCGGAAGTTGCAGGCGTACCGGTTCTCACAGATGCGTTGGTTCGGAAACGCCATACCGTCGCGCAAAGCAGCTTAGACAGCACAGCCCGGCAGCAGAATATTGTTGGTGCTTTTGAGGTCCGAGCCTCAGATATTATTTCTGGAAAACGGCTCTTAGTGATTGACGATGTTTTCACGACCGGTGCTACGATTCGTGAAGCCGTCAGCGAATTGTGGACTGCCGATCCCGCTGAAATCGACGTTTTGACACTGGCGAGGACTTTGGACCCCTAAATCGTGAAACTTTTTTACTTAATATTGCGTATTATATGAATGTTCATGATAGGGCAAAGTTGTTGTTGCACTTTCGTATTGCAAGGCGAGGAAGTGTTTGAAACCGTGCTTTCAAGAACTACTTATCATTGTGCTAATTATCTAAACTTGTGGTGGGAGGGGTAAACCTTTGCACTTAAATAGCATAAAAATTCGAGGATTCAAGAGTTTTGCCGAAGAAGTCGAATTGATACTTGAACCCGGCATCACTACTATTGTCGGACCCAACGGTTGCGGGAAAAGCAATGTTTCCGATGCAATTCGATGGGTGCTTGGGGAACAGAGTGCCCGTGCCCTTCGGTGCACCTCTATGCGTGACCTGCTTTTTAATGGCGGTGCCAATTTCGCGCCCGCGCAGAAAACAGAGGTGGCACTGCGCTTTTCAAATGACGTTTCAAATGTTAAGGACGAGCCAAATGCATCCGCAGAAGATGCTGCCAACATTGCTCTCGCATCCCCTGAAGTTGAGGTATGTCGTCACCTCACCCGCGCTGGCGAAAGCCGCTACCTGATCAATCAGAGTCCGTGTCGGCTTCGCGATATCAGCGAACTCTTTATGGATACCGGTATTGGTGTTGATGCTTATTCTGTTATGGAACAGAGCAAGATTGACCTGATTCTGAACGTGCGACCTGAAGAACGCCGCTTTCTGTTCGATGAAGTTGCTGGTATTACGAAATATAAGCACCGAAAGAAGACGGCACTCCGTAAACTTGAACAGACTGAGCAGAACCTCGTCCGTATTAACGATGTCATTCAGGAATTACAGCGCGAGACAGAAGCGCTCAAAGAACAGGCGGATCAGGCACGGCACTATAACGCGCAACAAGCACAGTTAAAGCAGTTTGAGTTGGACCTCGCACATCGGGAATACAATAAGCTTCATACCGATTATAGCCGAGCACAGGCCGATTTAGATGAGATTTTAACCACCGTTGCAACGGCTTCTGAAACGCTTAAAGCTGCCGAAGAACGTATTGAGGCATCCACAAACCGCCAGTCCGAGTTGGACGAAGCGATACGTACCGGACAGACAGCCCTGCGCGAGATTGAAACACAAATTGAGCAAATTGAACGCCAGATCGTCCTTCACAAGGAACGGCAGCTCAACATCCAGAAGCAACGCGAGCGCGCCCTCCAGACGCTCGAATCCTTGAAGGCACAGCAAACGGCACTGACCGCACAGAAGCGGGAGCGGACCCAGGAACACCAAAGGCTTGAGGCATCCTACAAAATAGAGGAGAGCCGACTGGCGGCGCGTCAGCAGCTGCTCACACAACTCGCTGAACGCATCACTGCCGCTAAGGAATCTGTACAAGACGCACAGACGGTCTTACAGGAGGCCGCGACCGAATTGGAAGACCGCGAGCGCAAACGTCTCGCAATTGAGCACAATTTGAGCAGTACCGAGGGAAATCTCAATCGCCTCAAAGAGCGTACAGACGGACTGGAAACCGAACATAAGACTGCTACGGATACGCACGCTGCGGTTCGACGCGCCGAAACACAATTAAAGGCGGAATTGGTTCATATTGAAGCCGAAAGAAATCACGTGGAGACGAACCTACAGGAAAATCAGGATGCGCTTCGCAAGATTGAAGCCGAAATTCAAGGTTTACAGAATACTTTGGGCAGTAACGTCTCACGGCTTAAATCGCTACAGGAATTACAATCTGCTTATGAAGGATACTACGCCGGTGTGCGGGCGGTAATGCAGGCGAGAATCCATTATCCGGATCAGTTTCAGGGTGTCTGTGGTGTAGTTGCCGAGCTGCTCACGACGGATGCTGAGTTTGAGGTTGCGATAGAGGTTGCACTCGGTAGTGATATCCAGAGTGTTATTACCGAGACGGCTGAGGATGCGCAAAGCAGTGTTACTTTCCTTAAAAAGCATCGCGCGGGTAGAGTGAAGTTTCTCCCGCTTGATTTTATACGGGAACGCAGATTCTATGATGAGGCGCTGCTCAACAAACCTGGTGTCATTGGTGTCGCTCAGGACTTGATTGATTATGACCCTGAATATGAGCCTGCGATGCAACATCTGCTGGGGAATACACTTGTCATTGAGGATTTGGATGCTGCTGTCGCACTGACCCGCCAATTCCGTCCGAGGGCACGTCTCGTTACTTTAGATGGAGATATCATTGATACGTCTGGGGCTATCACCGGCGGTCAAACGAATCAGAGACAGAGTGGGTTACTCGGTCGCGCACGCGAACTCGAAACGCTTGAAAATGAGATCGGAAAATTGACGCAGAGCTCAAATCGGAAGGTCGAGAAACGTAAGGCGTACGCCGCGAAGATAGCGGATTTACAAAAAGCGCGGCAGACACTCACGGCACAGTGGCAAGATAAGCGGGTGGAGAAAGCATCGCTGACGAAAGACATGGAGCAGGCGAACCTCCAGGTTACCCGACTTGAACAGCAACTCGCCGAAGTTCGGACAGAAAACCGAGAGTTAAGCAAAGTCGTCGATGCGTCACGCGGGGAACAGGAAGCACTTGAGACTGAAATCGCGGAATTGACGCAAAAGCGTACGCGCACCCAACGGTGGATTGAGCGCGTGTCCGAACAGATTGAGAGCGAAAACAGGAAACATGCTGAGGTTGCCGGCAGTTGTCAAGAGATGGAAGTCTTTTTGGCGGGACAGCATCAGAAATTGCAAGGTTTGATGTCCGAGTTAGAAACGATTGAGGAAACGTATCAACGGGCAACAAAGGATATTGCTGAACAGCAGGCAATTATTGACTCCGATGAACAGACGAAGATTGACCTCGGAGAACAGGTCGCCACTGCACAACGCGAATTCCTCCGTTTAGAAGGAGATCGCGCGGAAGCTGAATCGGACGTTGATGAACTCACACAAGAACGGGAGACGCTCCTTCAAGAGGTAGCGGTCCTTCAGAAAGAGATGCGCGCAACTCGGCGGAACTTTGAGAAACAGAATAAAGCGCGTCATCAACTCGAAGTCGCAACAACGCAGCTTGAGATGCGGATAAAATCAGTTTCAACCCGTATCCACGATAAATATCAAGTTTCGATTGATGCGCTGCCACCGCTAATGAATAATGAACAGGCGATGGACGAGATTGATCTGCTTGATAGTATTGAGAAGTTAAAAGCGGAACTTTCGGGCATGGGGGCAGTGAACCTCAAAGCGATTGAGGCTTACGAGGAACATAAGAAACGCCACGATTTCCTGATTGCCCAGCGCGACGATGTCCAGCAGTCGATGCAAGCCACCATTCAGGTGATCCAGAAGATCAATCAGACCTCAAGAGAAGTATTTCTTGAGACGTTTGAGCAGGTCCAAACCAACTTCCAAGAGGTGTTTACACAACTCTTCGG
>CAZQIP010000292.1:0-31917 GCA_964593655.1 uncultured bacterium
GTTATCAGTTGTCGGTTTGCCTCGCAGTGAGAGTTATCGGTTAAGACGGAGTTTGTAACAATTCACGCATCCTTGGAAGATTTTAGAGGGCAGTAAATTGTTACAGAAATCCCTCTTTGCTGACGACTGATAGCGATAGAAAAAGAAAGGATACAGAATGCCAGAACTGAGAAGCCATAAAGTTACAATGCTCGGCACTGGGCTCATCGGTATGTTCTACACGATGACGCTCCATAACCAGCGTGGCGCGGACCGCGTCCATGCTGTCTACTCTCGACGTGAAGAACGCGCAACCGCGTTTGCCGAGGAGTGGAACATCCCGCACGCGACAACCGATTTAGCAGAAGCTATTAATCATCCTGAAACAGATGTAGTTGTCATTGGATTGCCTAACAACTTGCACCTGAAAGCGGTTGAACTCGCCGCAAAAGCAGGCAAAGGGATCCTCTGCACAAAACCCCTCGGACGCACTGCTGACGAGGCGAAAGCGATGTTAGACATCGTTGAGGACGCAGGCGTGTTTGGTGGTTACCTCGAAGACTTGGTATATCCACCTAAAACCCTGAAAGCGTTAGAGTCTGTCCAAAACGGCGCGCTTGGCAAAATTCTGTGGGTGCGTTCCCGCGAGACACATCCCGGTCCCCACAGCGATTGGTTCTGGGATCTGGAACAAGCAGGCGGTGGTGCTATCGTTGATATGGGCTGCCATTGCATTGAGATTATCCGAAACTTTGTTGGTAAGAACAACAGACCCCTTGAGGTGATGTGCTGGGCGGACACCCTTGTGCATCCGATTGATGCGGAAGACCACGGCATCGCGCTCATCCGGTTTGAAAGCGGCGCGATGGGCCAGTTTGAGGTTGGCTGGGCATTCCGTGGCGGTATGGACTTACGCGATGAGGTTTCTGGCAGTGAGGGGACTATCTGGCTCAATCATTGGCTCCGCACAGGTTATGAGATGTTTACGGCTGTCGGACAAGGCGGTTATGTCGCTGAAAAAGCCGAAAGTGATACCGGTTGGCTTTTCCCTGTCGGTGATGAAGTTGCTGAACTCGGCTATCGCGATATGTTCCTTGATATGTTCAACGCGATTGACGAGGGACGCGAACCGATGGAAACCTTCTACGACGGTTATGTTGTCAACGCTGTTATTGATGCCTGTTACAAATCCGCCAAGTCGAAGCAGTGGGAAACCGTTGAAATCGAGGATTGGCGAGGCACTGCGGAAACCATAGACGCGCAAGCAAGTCAGTCAGATACTGATGAACGGTATGCGCACCTCAAAGATGAACGGATGCCCGATGGCAGAATGAAACGGATCTTCAGAGATCGCCAAACTGGTGAGATTATTGAAAGGGTAGAAGATTAAAAGGAGGAACACGAAATGACTCGAATGCTGACAGTTTTCGCGCTTTTGCTCTGTTTTGGTCTGAGTTGTTTCGCCGCATTTGAAGAGGAGACTGTGTTGCTATACCTCTTTGACGAAGAGACTGACGATGAAGCGGCAGACCTATCCGAATTTGAGAATCATGGCGAAATTACCGATGCCGAATGGACAGAAGATGGAAAGATTGGTGGCGCATTAGACTTTGATGGAGCAAGCAGCCTTATTGAGGTCCCGCACCACGACAGCCTCTCTCCCGGCGGCGATGAGTTGACAATAGAAGCATGGTTCAAACCCGCTTCTTTTCCGGGCGGGCATCCAGTGATCGCGAGAAAAGGTTCCGTTGCTGAAAGTGGTTGGGGTTTTGATACACCCGGCGGAAAAATTCGCGGATTCGTCTATACCGCCCCCGGTGACCCTGCTGTCGCAAACGGCACGACACAGATGGAAGTGGACACATGGCATCATCTCGCTATGGTCTACGATGGGGCAGAAATCCGCATCTATCTGGATGGTGAGTTGGATGGAGAGGTGCCACGAAAAGGGGACATCAACGAAAATGGAGCTTCTGTCTGGATCGGCAAGAAAGCAAATGAAAATATTTGGCTCGATGGAGTGCTTGATGAACTCCGTATTCTCAACATCGCGATCACGGAAGAACAGATTCAGGCGGATATGGAGGATGGCATCGCGTTTGCGGTGGAGGTCACAGGAAAACTCACAACAACATGGGGACGGATTAAATCTGAAATCCGCAATTAGCGACTGGAGATGATAATGATAGATTCAAGTTGGCTTGAATACTGTGCTACGAATGAGCAACTCAAAGCGTTCAACGACACTGGTTATCTTATTGTTGAGGACGCTATAAGTCCTGAGATGGTGGACGCATTAGAAAAAGTCGCAGATCGCCTTGATACCGAGGAACGCGCTAAAACCGGGCTGGCACCCCACAAATTGTTATCGAAGTTCCGGACTGTTATTGAAGACGACATACTGCTGGATCTGCTCGACAATAAGAAGGTGTTTCCGCTCCTTTGGGATATTCTTGGATGGAACATTCAACTTTACATTTCGCACCTCATCATGTACCCCCCAGAACTGCCTGATACACAACGGATCCGAAAAGGCGCGCATTGGCATCAAGATGGCGGCAGACCTGTGCCGGAGATGGAACGTCCACACCCACGGCTCTCATTGAAGGTCAGTTACTGGCTAACCGACGTTACCGATCGCGACAACGGTGCGATGCGGATTGTTCCGTGTAGCCACAAACTCGACACCCGTCCACCAAACGGCGACAACGACCCCGATGGTGACCCGGAAGGTGCGATAGATCTGCTCGTCAAACGTGGCACGGCAGTCCTTTTTGATCGACGGATGTGGCATTCACGCGGCTGGAATTTCTCCGATGTAACGCGGAAGGTTCTGTTTATGGGGTATAGTTATCGGTGGTTGCGCGGTTTGGATTACAATCTCATGCCACCGGAGATTCTTGAAAAATGCGATCCGATTCGCCGGCAGCTATTGGGGGACGGTGTAGACATCAAAGGTTGGTGGCAACCCACAGATGCAGATGTGCCGCTGAAAACATGGATTGCTGAGCACCGTGGAGAAGAATATCTGCGGTAGAAATTTTGGAAATCTTATTATATTTGGTTGTTATACTAATTTCCTTGATCAATTTCCAAAGAATCAATATATTCTCGACCTTTTTGGGTTAAGAAAATGAGAACCGTCGATGGAATTCCGCCCATTAACGCTATAGGTTCAGAGGATTGTCTTATTTCTATGTATCCAACTTCTAAAATTCGATTGAACAGAAGCAACAAATACGATGACCAGGGAATACCGGTATCGTTTTCTGGGATCTTATAGAGTTGAAAAAGAAGATCAATTTCCAATTGACTGAACCTGTCATGGACATAACGAAGGTTGGCTTTATATATCCTTAAAGATTTTCGGTCTATATGTCCTCTGTCTGCTAATCTATGGTAGTTAGGACACAAAGCTATAAGGTTTTCATAATTGTGCTCTTTACATTTCGACCATGGCACAATGTGGTGGACTTCCACAATAATCTCTCTACAAGCAGGGATGGCACAACGGTGTCCTGCTTCACAAAGAACACGTCGTTTCAGTTCCGCTGGTATGTCTGGACGTGACATCATTATTCCTTTCAGCGTCAAACTCCGGATGCTTTTAAGGTGCTTCTTTAGTTTGGAGGTCCTCCACCAGTTAGTTCTACCGGCGTTCCCGCTGGGGGTAATCATCGTCATCGGATTTTTCTACCGGTGGACACTTGGATGGATCATACGGGATATATTTAAAGCCGTTCCGCTTGTCCTCCTCCTCACCCGCTTTCAAATAGGCAAAGAATTCCTCTTGGGTTTTAAATTGTGCGCTGATTTCTGCTTTGATACGATAGCATTCTTCGAGGATAGGATTCGTATACGTTTCAGGATCGAAATCTGGTTGCTTTTCTGGTGTTTCTTTCATCTGAATGTCCTCCGCCAGTTCTGTCGGAGTTCCCGCTGAGGTTAGTCGTCGTCTTCAGATTTTTCTATCGGTAGACGCTTGGATGGATCATAGTATGAGACATATTGTTTTCCATTCCGTTTACCTTCTTCCTGCATTGCTTTGAAATAGGCGTAAAGTTCGTCCATGGAATTGAATTGTGCACTAATTTCTGCCTTGATGCGGTAGCGTTCTTCAAGGATAGGATTCGTGTAAGTTTCGGGGTCGAACTCGGGATGCTTTTCTGGTGTTTCTTTCATCTGAATGTCCTCTGCCAGTTCTATCAGGGTTCCCACTTGTGGTTAATCATCATCGTCGGTTTTTTCTGAGGAGGTGCGTTTGCATGGATCATACGGGATATATTTTATGCCGTTGCGTTTATCTTTTTCCTCCAGTGTTCTCACATACGCAAAGAATTCCTCCAGAGTTTTGAATTTCGCACTCAGTTCTGCTTTGATGCGATAGCATTCTTCAAGAATGGGATC
The DNA here is from genome assembly GCA_964593655.1 of uncultured bacterium. Taxonomy (GTDB): domain Bacteria; phylum Poribacteria; class WGA-4E; order WGA-4E; family WGA-3G; genus WGA-3G. The sequence goes on from CAZQIP010000292.1 coordinate 4,387, forward strand.
CGTATATGTTTCAGGGTCAAACTCTGGATGTTTTTCTGGAACTTCTTTCATCTGAATGTCCTCCATTAATGCTATAGGTGTGCAAATGGTTATGGGTTGAAATCCTGCCTCTCGGCAAACCTGATTGATATGTTCACGTTTGTGTTCATTTACAATATGCTTGTGGTTCCACGATACCAAATATTCAACGCTGTGTACCGTTGCGATAGCGATATGCTGTGCATCAAATACAGAACCTCGTGGCACTGCACCTGAATCAAGCAGTTTTTCCACAAGCATATCCATATCAGGTGAAACTTCCAATATCGTTAGCGAAGATACCACATCAAGTCGTTGCTGTGCTGCTGTTGGATCGCCCTGTCTAATCTCGTCGCGAACTATAGGTGAATTGACAAACTCAAATCTATCCGCATAATTCTCTCAGAGCTGCTGGCTGGCTTTCTGCCGAGCTGCTAAGATTGGATTGTTACTGGGTCTTGCTACCAAGTAGCTAACAACGGTTGACTCAATATAAACTCTCGGTTTTATTGTCGTATATTTTAGCACGAAATACTGCTTCTTTCAAATCGAATTTCCCGCGTAAAGTTTTGAAACCAACTGGTAGATTCACGTCGGTGGTGAATGGAAGAATGGAAGATTGGAAGGTGATTCCTCTTCCACCTTTCCATTCTTCCAACCTAAATTAAGATCATATCACGCCAAGGTATCTTCCCCGTCTGTCAACCACGCTAAGTCGAATTTTGCGAACGACAGCGTCTCGTAAGCACCATTCTCACCGCGTTCATAGAGACAACATATATTCATGTCTGCGTCAATACAGAGATCCGAATACGCCGCGGGACCTGCGTGTAGTACTTTGCCGCTGCTCCAACTTTGACATTCGTCATAACTAATGCGGATGGTCATCTGTTCACGACTTGTACTTGCAGGATTGGAGAACAAGATACGGTTCTTGTCGTGCTGATTGGCATCCGTATACCGCACCATACTCGCCTGACAGATCGGCTCGATCAGATCCTCCTCGTAACCGAATTCTGTGAATGTATCGCCGCTATCGTTGCTTCGGGCATAAGCGCGCCGCTTCGGTGCGACATAGTTCCGACAATTGAAATAGAGTCCGCCATCCGCCGTTTCAACAACAACCGATTCATTGGTTCCGGGTTGTGCTTTGCCTGCCATCCGCCATGTTTCTCCGTGGTCGTCGCTGACAATCAGGTGTGAATAGCCGTATTGGGCATAGTCCCGTTCATTTCCGAGCACGTGGTCGCATGGGATTACCAATCTACCGTTTGCCATCTGAATGCCGTGACAGGGACCGGTTGCATACCACGTCCACGCTTCGTCTTTTGTTGTGGCTGTGATTTCTTTCGGTTCCGCCCAAGTTTCTCCGTCGTCAGTGCTGGAAGTTCCCCAGACAGTCCGTGGTGCTTCACCCGCAACAATCTTTCCTTCCGCGCCATCAGCGAGATTCTTGCAGAAAAGGAGCCAGATGGTGCCTGAATCGCGATCGATGACCGGTGCAGGATTTCCGTCCGTATCGGTGCCTGTGGAGACAGCGATTTGCATCGGTTGCCAACTCTCGCCGTTGTCAAAACTCCGCTTCAGTACAATATCAATGTTTCCTGAATCACCACCGCCGTGCCGCCTACCCTCACAGAACGCCAACAGTGTTCCTTCGTTTGATCGGACAAGTGCGGGGATTCGGAATGTATGATACCCTTCCGTCCCCGCTGTGAAAAGCGGGCTCTCTGTTTTGTACATAACTCACAAGTCTCCTTGTATAAGGTTTTGATGCTACGAAACGCCCGAAGCCAGATCTCTTGTGGTCGGGACTCAATGGGCACCATTTAACCGCAAGTAATAATTAGAAAATCAAAAACCAAGCCCGTAATGAAATGGAGGGCGGCTCTACACAAAAGCACGTCAATCCATAAACCAACGTTACTTAACCGCAAGGTAAATTAAAAACGTTTAAGCCGTGCCCATGTTGTTGTCAGTTTTCTGGTCGGTTCGACAGCTGCTGGATCATCCATTACAAATTCATCGGGTTCTTTCTGATGGTCTGAGATCCGCAGTCCATCAACAACGCAATTCGTTGGAAACTTCGGATCGGGTGGGGAAGCGTTGTTAACCTCGAAAGTTTCTGCAAAGACAGTAGGTCCCTTTTTGAAATCAGCTTCACCTTCAAGTCTGCCATCTAAGTAGAGTTTTAAACCGTCTGGTCCCCATGTCCCTGCCATGTGGTGATGCTCACCCTTTGTCCAGTTGAGTGCGGCACTATTGGCATTATGCCAAGAACCTGCGCTTTTAATTCGCATTTGTGCAATCCCGCCATTGTTAAACTGGAGAAATATTGCATCGGTCCCGCGTTTGTAAGTCATGAACATGAAAAGTTCGCCTGTAACCTCATTGGCATCAAATCCCATCGTTACCCATAACTCAACGGTGCCTTCGTCGAGGTTAACAAAGCGATCGTCCACAGGGAAGTGAATAACATCGCCAACCGCTTTGCTGACAAAACCGTTGCCAAATTTACCGGGCTCAAAACTACCACCGTCAACGGTGCCACCCTCTTTTTCAACTTCTGCTTTGCTCTCTAATGCGGAAAAGAAGGTCTCCTCTGCGGTAGCAACAGAGACACAAAGCAACATAATCGTCAAAAAACATAAAGTTTTCATAAAAAATTCTCCTATTTCTGTTAGATTGTGGAGGTGAGCATTTTGTTCACTCCACAGATTATGAACCAAACGATTTAACGTGGACTCAATCTTGGATGTTGACAACACTACTCCTATTTCTTAGTGTGACGAATAGATGTTGTTTTTCGGTTATTTCAATTAGGTTTTGTGCACAGAGCGTATACATAGGGCGAAGTCAACTGCTGGTTTGGCACCTGAAGTGCTGTTAACAGGTTACCAACAACAATATCTGTCAGATTAACGCATTTACAGAGCACCTCATGTCCCCATTTGCCGATGACTGCACGCCACGGCGAATAATCGACAACACTCAGCTTCAACGGACCGCCTGTATATCCATATTCTGGAACGTGAAATCCGGTCTCTCGCAACACTGTAGCAAGTTCTAAGGGTGGGATTACCTTGTGTGTCGCGAGGAGTTTTGGACTCGCGGCGCGTGCTATCGGTGTATACATACCGCGTAAGTTCGGTGTTACCGTGAGCATTGTTCCACCCGGTTTAAGGAGACTGTGCATCTCTTCCAAAATCGCGTGCGGCGTACTGAAATGCTCAATCAGTCCCATTGAATAAACAAAATCAAAAGCTGTACGGTGCGCTTTGGCAAATGCAAACACATCTTCACAAATGATTGTCCCTTCGGTACCTGCGAGGCTAAGGTTGCGTTGTGCGAGTTGACACCCCAGTTCTGAGAAATCAACGCCATAACAGTCACTATCATAGTTGCGGGCGAGATAAGGGAGCCACAGCGAATCGGCGCATCCCAGTTCAACCAGCGTTGGCTGTTTAAAGCCTGTGAGCGCGCGGTGAAACAGTTTGGCGAGTTGACGATTTGCTACATAAACCCATCGTAGATGACGAACCTTGTGTTGCTGCCCATCCCAAAGCGTTGTCCAATAGGATTCGTCTGTTAGGGGGGTAACTTGCGAACGCATACTAATTTTCCTCTGGGAGAACCGCATCGTGTTCCAAAATAGGACAGAGGTCGCAGAGCTGATCGGCACAATAGTTCTTATAAAGGCGGATGAAGCCTTGCTCAATTCTGGCTGTCGGTTTTAAATGACGCATCTGCTGCGCCTCAGTGAAAATCTGTTCGTCAACTTTACGAATAATCTTGTTCCCTGTTGATTTAGAACCGACGCTGTAGAGTCGTAGCACCCCTTCCTGCAGTTTCTGACTTCCGGCTTCGACTGCCCAGATATAGGCGATTGGTAAGATTTTATTGATGATAATGTCCACAGCCCGATTCTTGCCAATGAGTCCGGATTTGCGGCTGTTAGTTCCAAAGTTAGAATGTGTTTCCCAATAGCCGGTGGTTTCAAGTGTCAGCAGTGAGCGGAGTTCTTTTTCGATAGTTTTCAGGGCTTTTGGTGTATCGGCTGTTGCTGCTTTTTCACAGGTTGGCAGAAAGTACATCATCAAGCTGCCTTGACAGTGATGAATTAACTGGCTCATTGCCGCAATACGTCGAGTCGGGTGATTCAGCGGTCTGCTAATAAAACTCCAACGTGCCTCTGTCATGCGTGGCGGAAGTTCCGCGTATGCCGATGCACACCACAACTTTTCTAATGCGACAACACTTGGATCGTTTGTCACTTCTGATGGTAATAGTTTTTCCCGTTGTGATGGCAAAAGACCGGCAACCCCAAAGAGCGTTGCTTGGATTTCTAACTCAGATTTTTGATCGAAGTCGGCAAAAGGGACGTGTTGCGCTAGCTCGCGTAACACCTTGCTATTGCGTTCATACCCCAGTGCTTCCATGATACCTTCATAGAGGAGTTGCTCGAAATCGAGGCGTGTTCTTAACAGACGCATTGACTCCGTCTTTTCTAAAAACCGTTCGCGTCCGAGCGATTCAAAAACGCCTTTCAAGGTTTCTATATTCAACTGCTTTCCCGTTATCCGACACAAGCCATCGGTTGTTGTGTCTTTAGTATCGTCGTATAGTTCCCCTGTATCTACAGCAACCCATTTCAGCAGTTCTACCGTTGGGATACGTTTTCCATTCTGGAGCCGCGTCCGTAGATTGAAGTCGTCATTAAAAAGTACCGCATGCGCAATAACGCGATTGTATCTGGAATTGAGATGATGCTTATGGGCGTACCACTCTGAAGATCGGACATGAATTTCGACATCGCCGACATGAAGTTTACCATCAATCTCGATTTCAGCGTGCATAAAATCCGGACCCTCATTATGATTCCATATCCCCGGTTTCAGCACACGAATTGCGCGTCTATCAATTGCCTCCATATTGGTATCAAAAAAGCGTTGCTCATGCCACCATTTTTGGACTAATGCCTCGTCGATTTTATCCAAATCTGGCTGATAGGTCTCGTCAATCTCTTTGAACAGTTTCGCAGCGGACTCAATGTTGGTTATATCGCTCATATTAGCTTCCATTTTTTAGTTTACTTTGCTCCGTGAATTTCGTTCAGCAGTGCTTGTGTAGCAGCAGCCGGTTCAGGTTGCGCACAAACAGCAGAGATCACAGCGATGCCGTGTGCCCCTGCTCGAATTACCTCTCCAGCACTCTGAACAGTAATACCACCGATCGCAATAACTGGACAAGCTGCGATCTCACACATCCGACGGAGTCGTTCTAAACCTTTCGCTGCTTCTGCATCCGATTTTGAAGTGGTGCCGTAGATAGGCCCAAACCCGATATAGTCCGCACTTTCAGAAATGGCTGCAAGTATTTTATCTTCGGTTCGGGCGGATGCTCCAATAATGGCTTTTGTAGAGAGAATTTGTCTTCCGATGGAGACAGGCATGTCGTCCTGTCCGAAATGCGCGCCTGTTGCACCGACAGCGAGTGCGATGTCTGCTCTGTCGTTTACAATCAACGGCACCTTGTGCTGCGCGCATACCATTTGCATGCTCTGTGCTGTTGTTATCAATTCGCGCGTCGTTCCGTACTTTTGGCGAAATTGCACTGTGTCCGCACCGCCTTCGATTGCTAATTCCGCCAGTTCCGCATGCGTGAATCGGGATTGCAGGGTTGTATCCGTAATGACGTGAAGAACACCGATATTTTTCATGTTGGTATATTACGCAAGATGTGGTAAATTATAGTTGTTTAATTTAAGTATATCACATATAGGAGACACTTTGTGAATAATTTGTTGTTTCAGTCTGGAGATAAGGTGCTTTTTATTGGGGATAGTATTACGGATTGCGGACGACGGGATGCACACGCCCCCTTGGGACACGGCTACGTCCGAAAAATAACTGAACTCATCACCGCTAAATATCCCGAACGCGACATTACTTATGTCAACAAAGGCATCGGTGGTGATATCGTTGAGGGCTTGGAAAATCGATGGGACACCGATGTGATTGCCGAAGCACCGAAATGGCTCTCGGTGAAAATTGGTATTAACAATGCAAGTCGACAGCATGGAGAAGGTGTTTCGTCGGAAGAATATCTGCCAGTTTGGGAAGCGTGCTATCGACGGATTCTCACGCGCGCAAAAACCGAGTTAGATGCGTCCCTTTTTCTATTTGAAATTTTCTATATTGAAGAAGATGTTGAGGCACCGCGCCCATTGGACGTAGACGCTTACAATGCCAGCATTCATAGGCTCGCTGAGGAGTTCGGGGCAAGACTGATACCAACGAATGCCGCTTTTGACAGTGCCGTCGCTGCCCGTCCCGGAGCACTCTGGACGACCCAAGATGGCGTTCATCCAAATGCGGAAGGGCATACTTTGATGGCATTGGAATTCCTGAAACGGGCGGAGTGGTAAACTATCCTCGGGTAATAATTAATGCGAGGTTACTGGGTCTCAGCCTGACGTTTCAACGCTTCAATTAATGCCTGCTCATGGTGTTTGTTATATTCAGACGCGAGTTGTTGGGCACCCGTTCGGTTACCCCAATAAAATTGCCATCCGACGAGAGAGATACCAGCACAGTCGATGTATCGACGCTCACGAATAGCATCCACTGCAAGATAGATGAACGTCCCACTCAATGCTGCCGCGAGAACGCCTTCTTTCACTTTGCCGACGTAAAGCTGCCCACTTCCAGGAATGACTGTAGAAAGCCAACCTGCTACTTGTGGTGATTTGGACGGCAGAGGTGTCTCCACAAGTAGTGTGTCTGCTAATTCGCTCGCTTTTTTTTCCCGGAATACACCTATCTGGGATGTGTTTACTTGTCGCAATTCTGAGATCGCTTTGTTCCAATCGGTGGTATAAATGTAGCACCAGCCGCGTAAGTAGTGTGCTGCAGCCACGACTTCCGACTCCGTGCTGGCGTGCAGGAGTTCAAAGAGGGTCGTCCGTGCCAACGAATATTCCCCGGCATCAAAATGGAGCTGCCCAAGCATCAATTGACTCTGAAACCGCAAAGGCGAATTCGGGTGAATCGCTGGAAACTTGCGAAATAACCCTTCAGCACGTGTGGCATCATTCTGATAATAATAAGTTTGTGCAATCCGATAATCCGCTATATCTCTGAGTTCTGTATCGGAATGATAGAACAGCAGCCGTTTATAGGCAAGCCGTGCTGCTTGGTAATCACCCGATTCAAAAAGTTGCTCTGCGTAACGATATTGCGAATTTGCTGTTTCGGCGAGGACGCTTGTTGCAAAAACTGTGATAGAGATTAATAGACAATATAATAATTTAATCAAAATGTGTGTCGTAAGTCCAAGATCGGAAGTTTAACCGAAAGTTGTGTACCCCACAACAAGACTCCGCGACTAAATCGCTGGACATTTTTTTGGGGTTGCCCAATTTTTCCTTTACAATTTAGAGATTTAAATCAGTTAGATAATCAGCAATCTGCTTCGGTTGTCCATCAAGGGTCGTTTCCATTGCGGCGATGACAAGCACGAAACTTTTGATGTTGTCCTCAACCCGTGTTTTAGAAGGTTCACCACCGTCAATCCAATTGAGGAATTCATCGAATAGATGATGATGATGCTCGTAGCGGACGGGTGGTGCTGCATAAACTTCCGGTTCACCACCAACACGGCGGATAACCATCTGGTTTCCACCTGCGATTGCGACTGTGCCTTTTTCAAACTCGGCGCGGTAATACTCATGGTTCCAGCAGTATTCAACCCCAGCCGCCGAACTGTTACCTTCATAAGAGGTATGAACACCGTTGTCCATACGCATGAGATAGAAACCGCTGGAATGGTGCCGAAAACTTGACCATTCTGGATTCCATCCAAACCCAATCAAGGTTTCGCAGTCACCGTCAGCGAGAAACCGAAGCATGTCCAAGTGATGAACAGAACCTTCAATGAGGAGTCCAAAATCCATATCGTGCCGCCAAGCTCCCCACGCGGAATAGCGACGAAAGTCGCATCCATACCTACCAACAACGTATTGAAGTTTTCCTAATCTACCTTCATCGCGGATACGAATCAATTCCTGTTTATTATCCGCATAGCGATAGTTTTGGATGATAGCACACGGCAATCCAGTTTTCTGCGCGGTGCGCACCATTGCTTTCGCTGCATCCCAGGTATCCGCGATCGGTTTTTCACAGATAACGGGCAGACCGTTTTCCATAGCAGCAATTGCAGCGGGACTGTGGAATTTCGGTGGGATAGCAATACCACAAAAATCCGCTTTGACTGCTGCACACGCCTCATGAAAGTCCGTGAAACGTTGTGATGTGCTGAGTCCTAATGCTTCGCCTTGTGCTGCGAGAACTTCTGTATTCACATCTGCTAAACCGACGATTTCAACCCGATCCCTGAAACTATCGGTGAGAATGCGTATCCAATTCGCTGCCATACCACCGCCACCAATCATCAAACACGTTCGTTTTGCCATAATTCTTCCTTTAGAGTACTATTAAGGGCTACAAGGGTCAGTGTTGACCTGAAAAACCTATGCTAAAACCTTTAGAACCCATTGGATAACAACCCGGTTATTAATTATAACCTTAAACGTGCTTATTATTCACCAATTTTAGATTGTTATGGAATATGCATAAAGCGAACCTGAAATTTTGCCGTAATTGCTTGCATCAAGAAAATAAAACTCCGACTGCTTCTGACACAATACAGGTGGGGCCTTTCCTCAAATCAGATGTTCTTCAAACCAATCCATAATACGTTTCTGGTAATCAGTCCGGTGTTCAGGGTGCCAGTTAGTGGGAGAATGCCCCTCACCTCTGTACCATACAAAAGTTGCTTCCTTATTCAGTCTGCGTAATCCAGAGAAAAGTTCTCCAGATTGCACGTAGTCAGAACCCCCAAAACCTTCACCACAATAAATCAATACAGGAGTTTCAATCTTATCCAAATAAAATAGAGGTGAGTTGTCAATATACCGTTGGCGTTGTTCCCAGAGCGAACCGTCCATACGTCCCTGTCCTGTTTCTGCCCAACCAATTTGCGTACTGGCTCCCCCTTTAGAAAGTTGCCCGTAAAAACTGGTCAAATTGTAGAGACCACCACCGCAAACCGCGGCTTTGAAACGGGTGGTTTGTGTAATCAGGCCAGCAGTGCAATATCCACCGTAACTGAATCCTATTATTCCTAACCTGTTTTCATCGGCGATCCCCATTTCAATTACCTCGTCTATTGCGGGTAGGACAAATCCTGGCATATCTACTAATGAATCGGTAGATTCAGGTGGCATATCAACACCGAGAACTGCAAAACCTTGGGCAGCGAGGAGTTGAAAGTTAATTTCTTCGTCAGCCAATCCGAAAATGTAAACGGATCTTGATAAATCCTGACCGGGATAGACCTTCGTAATCAAAGGATAACGTTTTCCTTCGTCATAGTTGGCAGGCAGCATTAAAATACCTCGTAAACGCTTGCCTTCCGCTGTTTTTGATTCAATGAAACGTACCTCACCAAAGCGTAAGTCACGCAGATGCGGATTGAGATCAGTAATTTGCTGTTGTTTTCCAGAAACTGTATCATATATCCACACTTCCTCAGGGTAAGTTGCATTTTGCGCTCTATAGAGAAGCTTCGTTCCGTTCCCGCAAGGTGTGGTTAGGTAAATTTGTTGCTCAAACAGACAGGTAGCTCTTGCTTCATCAGTGTTTATCAAATGAAAACCATCTTTCTTTGTTTCAGGATCACGGGTTTGGATACAGATAGATTGTTCTTCATTTGATTGCCAGGTGACATGTGTGTCTCTCTTCGCAACGAAACCGGTGATGTGTCGCTCCAATCCTTCTGTAAGTTTTCGTGTATCGCTTCCGTCTGGCGTAATCTCCCACACATGTCCATCAAAACCGCAGAAAATCGAGGTGCCTGAAGCGTTCCATAACGGACGTGTAAAGAAATGAGGAGTCTCTGCAAAGTTCGCAGTAAGGTTTTTCTGTTCATCACCGTGTGTTGATGTCAAAAACAGGCCATCCGGATGCGTATATATCAGTTGTTTGCCATTTGGTGCCCAACTCACGAATCGCGATCCGTATCTGATATTTGTTGCCAAACACTTTATTGATGAACCATCTAAAGGCACTAATAATAACTCAAAGAAAACATCTTGAGAAGTTAAATTTTCCGATCCTATTATGTTGAGCACTGCAACCGCAGTGTCATCAGGAGATAGAAACATTTCTACAACATATAATCCACGTGTGAGAAATAATACATCACTTGTGTCTACATTAAAAACACCTAAGTCTCCCTGAACCGATGCGAACCGACTTAGTTCTTCATCTGAACCCAGCTGTTCATCAGTATCCGTGTGCCAGACATTGATGACTTGTCCCTTAGAATCAGGAGAAATAATTGTGGAAAAATCTATATCTTCTGGACGTAACTTTGTAATAAGATATTTTCCATCTGATGACCACTGCGGCACCTCGAAGCCTTGTGTAGGGTTGATGGGTTTTTCACTAATTCGCCGCTGTTTATTTTTAATTTTATCCCAAACCCACAGTTGCGGAGCACCCATTCGGTCAGAACAAAACGCGACATAACGTCCATCTGGGGACCATCTTGGTGCCCAGTCAACCCCTACATCAGAACCGAGTTGATAGGATTCCTTTGTTTTGATATTGGTAACCCAAACCGCATCACAATGATGATAAGCTGGTGCTCCAGTAGGTAGAAATCCTGAGTCTTCTGTGGTTTTTTGTTCGGATGATGACTTTCGGTTGGGATCCTTCACGACATAGGCAAGAAATTCTCCATCTGGGGAGAGCTGAAATCGCGAAACTGATGCAGATGAAAGGGATTTCATTTTAAGTACATCTGAAATCGTTAATGTATTGTGAGTCATCTTTTAATCTCCTTTTGTGTTTTGATTTTTTCATCTTGGTTAAGGATAGGAAATATTCAATTAGATATGGTATTATAAGGCACCCGAATCGCTAAAAAATCCGCACATTAGTCAAAAAGAAAGTATCACGAGTAGGTCTATGGATATGGACTTTATCTCACTGCTTTTATTATATCTCAACGCGTACAAACACCATATACGCACCTGACAATAGCAGAACAACAAACAGAGTCAATAAGAGTAAATCTATAGCCGCAGCATTGAAATCACGACTCAGATTGAGTGTATCTTCAAACTTTGGTATTGCTTCCGGGCTAATAGGCTTCTGGGACATTCCCTCACGCACCCCAATGATATGGAGACTCTCGGGATCTGCTCTATCCATATCTGTAACAAATTCTCGGTATTCACGAGCGTAACGCTGCGCGTTCTCCACAAATTGTTGATGCCGTTCAAAGCCTGTGCCAGCAAAAACCTCAAGTAGGTACTGCACAATCGCAACCGGTGAGATGCGGGTGACGGAACGTCCGAGTTGAATTTGGGCGTGCTGTTGGTCTAAAAATTCTTGGCTCAAGCGTTCCCGCGCTGCTGCGTCTTTAAGGACATACTCACTGCCTAACGCTATTCTTTTCGCTGGCTGCTCACGCGCATCTTGCAAACGAGTAACATATTCATCACTGAGTTGAATATAAAGTTGTTGTCGACGTTCCCAGAATTCATCATAAGTCATGGGTGCTGAAAATCCGCTGGCAATGGAAGCGAGTGTACTTGGCATAAAAACGACAAAAATAACCCATGTCAATAAAAGTATCACAAGGCTTGCTGCGCTTTGCTGCACACGCGACGACACTAACAAACCTAAGGCAAGAAACAGGCACAGGTACAGCATCGCAATAAAGAAAATAATGCCTAAACGGTTCCACGCGTCGGTGCCAAGTTGGACGTTGTCGGCTGTAGAAATTACCAGCAGGTTCATCAACACCGCGAGCGTAAATGGGACGCTAATACTGATCAATGCACCTAAGAATTTGCCAATCAACACGGTATGGCGCGGTATTGAGTTCGCCAACATCAGACGTAGTGTGCCGTGCTCGCGTTCGCCGGAAATCGAGTCAAAGGTGAATAGGATCGCGATGAGGCTCAAGACGTATCCGATCACAAATCCCCAATCTACTTTGATAGTGTCCGGCCGAATATTTCTTGAATTGTGAGTCGCAGGACGATAATCCAATTGCCAGAACCCAACTAAGCCATCGGCGATCCACCGGAGGTGTATATGGACAGCATCTGGCAAAAAGATGTCCCCCCCATCCGCACAGAAATGGAGGGATGACGGCTTTTTGTAAAGCAATCCGGGACCCCGTTGCGCGATGTCATACAAATGCGTCCGGGATCTTAAGCGGTTCTGCGATTCTGTGACGGCATCATGATATTTTTGCATCTGCATAGGGTGTTCTCGGAGATGCACAACGGCGTTGGTCAGCATCAAGCCGAAAAGCAATGCTGTTGCCAGTGCAAATCGGAGGCTATTGAGGTTATCATAGAGTTCACGTTTTGTAATATGCCACATAAGTAACCAGTAACCAGTTAACAGTTAACAGTTTTCAGCCTCCGCAGCAAAGAGGTTAGCACCTTGCTCACCACAATTATTGTGTCCATTAACCCAGCAAACAGTATAAGTTACCAGTAACCAGTTACCAGATGTGTCCTTTCTGGCAACTGGCAACTGGCAACTGGCAACTGGAAACTACTTCACACTTCACTTCTTTGGAAAACCAGAAATATTGCTATAAAAAGAAGAAGGTTCATCATTAGCAGCAAGAGTAAATCTGGCAATGCCCGCGCTGCATTTATTCTGACATCGCTTCTCTGAAAGGAAAACTGGGGCAAACTATCCCAGTCCACCGCGCCCTTATCGGCAGAAAACCATTGTTGAGACGCGAAAGCATTCTTATCGTAGTAATAATCGATCAAGGTCCGTCGGTACCTTCGTGCCGCTTGAAAAAAATCTCTGAGTCCGCGCAGATCAGTCCCTGCCCACGCTTGCGTAGCAGCGTCGTACATCCCGACTGGCGAGCACCTCAAAAGGATGCGATCCACGATCGCTGGCTGAACAAAGATGGTTTCGAGTGCCTGTTTTCGGACAAGCCACGCCCGTTCTGCAGTGTTGATAGTCTTTGGACCGAGGTAGCGGTAGTAGTTCTGTGCATGTGGCACCTGAGGTTTAGATGCTTCAGTAAGTTTCCCGATGTTTGAACCAGCGAGGTAGAAATACTCAAGTACTGATGGACGGTTAAAAAAATATGCGTAGTTGAAACCGGATCCGCCTATGATGCCAAAATGCGGGTCTTCTCCTACCATGCCAAAATGCGGATCTTCCCCTGGAACAGCGTCGTTTGCGAGGAAACGTTTTCGCTCTCTGTCGAATTCTTCCCAGATCTGTTTAATTTCCTCGTAAGTGGAAACCATACGCGCTTGTGAGGTCTGAGGCGGCGCAATCGCGGCAAGAATCACGTTTGGATACACCAACACCCAAAACCCCCAAATAAACATAGCAAGCATCAGCGCGGTACCGGTTCTGCGGGTTACGACTGAAATTAGCATACCGATGAGGTAGAATACCGATAGATAGACAATTGAGCTCAAGATAATTCCACCAATACGGAGGAGATCACCGATGCTCAGAGAAATAGCAGTGGATGTTGTCAGCAAAATCGCCGCCAGGAACAGGCTTATCAGCAGTGGAACAAGTAAGCAGGTCAGCGCGCTGATGTATTTCGCAAGCAGGATATGCCCGCGACGGATTGGATGCGTTAGCACCAGACGCAATGTACCGCGCTCGCGTTCCCCCGCAATGGCATCGTAGGCGAAAATCAGTGCCATTAGGCTCAGAACGACTTCAAAGATAAAAACAATATCAATCGCAGAGAAGAGATTGAGAAGTGGATTCGTCGTCCCTTGCATCCGTGCATCCCACAGCGTCGGCACAAAACCGTGAGATATTCTAATTTCGTTCCCCAGCCGTTTATCCAACCCAACGTTGAAGATACTCAGCGGGTTTGGCGGACGAGCAACGTCCAAGCCTCCTGCCGAATAGGTTTTCCTTTCCCGCAATTGCTGATGTTCTGTTTTGAGAGCAGTGTTGTAAGCTGCCAAGCGTCGCTCATAATCTTTAATCAGCACAGCGGAATTCGCAACAACAAGCAGTAACATAATAAAGACTGCTGCCGCGAAGCGGAATGTCATTAAATTATCAAGGAGTTCCCGACGGATGAGTGTTGTTATCATGAAGTTTACCCTAATTCAGATGTTTTTCAAACCAATCTATAATACGTTCCCAGCAATCCGCGCGGTGTTCAGGATGCCAATACCTCACGAGATGTCCTTCACCACGATACCATGCAAAAGTCGCTTTCTTTTCGAGCCTGCGTAATCCGGAGAAAAGCTCCCCAGATTGCGTGTAATCAAAACCATCATACCCTTCACCACAATAGACCAGAACAGGGGTTTCTACTTTATCTAAGTGAAATAGTGGTGAATTGTCAATATACTGTTCGCGTTTTTCCCAGAGCGAACCCCCTATATCCATCTGATTCTTGCCTTCTACCCAATTAATACCACGACTTCTTCCGCGTTTCGTAAGATCCCCGTAGATTCTGGTCAAATTATAAAAACCGCCACCGCAAACTGCGGCTTTGAAACGGTTGGTTTGTGTAATCAATCCGGCAGTGAAGTATCCACCGGAACCGTACCCCGTTATTCCCAAACGATCTGCATCGGCGATACCCATTTCAATGACTTTGTCTACCGCGGGTAACACGTATCCGGGCAATTCTTTCGGCGATTTGCTAGATCTTGATGGCACATCGACACCAAGCACAGCAAAACCACGTGCAGCAAGGAGTTGGAAGTTCATGACGTATTTATCGAACCCAAAACTATAAATATACATTGATAAGTGGCTGCCCGGATAGACCCACGTAACTAAAGGATACTGTTTGCCTTCCTCATAGGTGGCGGGTAGCATCAAAACACCCCGTAAACGTTCACCTTCCTCTGTTTCTGATTCGACGAAACGGGTGTCACCAAATTGTAAGTCGCGCAGATGCGGATTGAGTTCCGACAGCTGCTGGCGTTCTCCAGAGTCTGTATCAAACATCCAAACTTCCTCTGGATGTGTTGCATCTTGCGCTCTGTAGACAATTTGTGTATCGTTACTGACAACCTTTAAATCGTATTCGTCTGCTATATGACGGGTTATGCTAATCGGTTCTTCAAACAGACAAGTCGCACGTGCCTCCGCAGTATTTATCAAATGGAAGCCATCTTTCTTTGTTTCTGGATCATGCGTCTGGACACAGATAGACTGTGCATCGCTTGACTGCCAGACAACATGCGTATTCACTTTCGCGACGATACCCATGATGTGTTTCTTCAATTCTTCTGTCAGTTTTCGGGCATCGCTGCCGTCTGCTGCGAATTCCCAAATATTTCCGTCGATACCGCAGAAAAATGAGTCTCCTGATGGTCGCCATAACGGACGTGCGTAAAATCGCAGTTTCTCTGTAAGGTCTGCGGTCAGGTTTTTCTGTTTACCATCTTGGACTGAAACAATAAACAAACCTTCCGATTGTGCATATATGAGGTGCTTACCGTCTGGGGACCAACTCACGAATAGCGCACTTTCGCTAATATTTGTCGCCAAACTTCGGACGGGTGAGCCATCTAAAGGCACTAATAACAACTCAAACAGGATTTCTTGAGATATCAACGCCTCTTCTCGTATCACATTGAGCACAGCAACTGCAGTATTATCCGCAGAGAGTGTAATGTTTCTCGTAAACAAGTCTCGTGTGAGCACTTGTACATCGCCTGTGTCAATGTTGAAGACACCTAAATCCCCTTTCACCCACGCGAATTGGTCTAAATCTTTACCTAAAGATGACGCTTCATCCGTATCGGTATGCCAAACGTTTATCGCTTGTGGAATCGTTTTAGCTGAGATAATTGTGGAAAGGTCCATATCTTCGGGACGTAACTTTGTGATGATATGTTTTCCATCTGAAGTCCACTGCGGTGCTTCAAGACCGTGTGTTGCAGTAATCGGTTTTTCGCTAACTTGGCGCAGTTCATTTTTTTCTCTATCCCAAACCCAAAGATGGGGTGTCCCCATTCGGTCAGAAAAGAACGCTAAGAGGTTTCCATCTGGAGACCAACGAGGTGCCCAGTCAACCCCTTCATCTGTTCCGAGTTTATGTGTTTTCTTCGTTTTGATGTTGGTAACCCATACCTCCTGACTATGATTTTCTATCAATGCGCCTGTTAGTTGATGCACTGAAAATTCAGTGGTCTGTTGTTCAAACGATGATTTTCGGTCAGGATCTACTACTACATAAGCAAGCCATTCTCCGTCTGCGGAAAGTTGCATGAGCGAACGTTCTGCTAACGACTTAATTTTTAATATATCCGAGCTCATTCTATCTACCATGCTAATTTCTCCTTGTAACGGATGTTCGGAACTGTGTCCCTTTCCAATAGAACTATCTATTGTCTCTTGAATTAATGGATCGTATTGTTGTAACCTTTGTCTTGCGCGTTGCAGTCGGCTCTTAATCGTATTTTGGGATACGCCTAAATAGTTACTTATCTCAGCGGATGTCATCTCTTCAAAATAGTGGAGTCTGATAAGTTGGCGATCACTTTCCTTGAGTTTTGAAAGCAACCTTTGTACCAATTCGCGTTGTGCTTCAGCGGCATCCCTCTCGTTTTCCGAGGCCACATACAGTGAATATGTATCTGTTTCTGTATTTATTGTGTAGTTCTCACGTAACAATTTGGACCTTGATTGATTTTTTCGGAACCACGCTATACAGAGATAATTAGCAATCGCAAAAAGCCATGCTGAAAACTTCGCCGAGTCTCGCAGCTTCCCCAAATTTCGATACGCTTCAAAGAATGTTTCCTGTGTAATGTCTTCAGCGATGTGGAAATCCCCAGTTTTCCGATACGCATACGCGTGAACTTGTTCTTGGTATTTACTCACTAAACTCGCAAAGGCAGCTTCATCACCCGCAAGCGTAAATTGAATCAACACAACATCGTCCGTTTTCATCTGACATCTCCAGAAAGGTTTTATTGCGTAGAATTATAGCAAAATTTGTGAAAAGTACATACACATTGCCTTGTATGCACTGACCGAATACTTGACGCACATCAACGTTGATTTACTGCATTGTAAGCGCGTTGTCAATTGTCTTTAAATAATTGTTGGTTTTAATGACTGGATAATACGTTTCAGGGGAGAAGTGCTTAAAGGTACGAAGAAATGTTCTGATTGATTGTTTCACTTTTCGCTATATAGTCGCGACTGAGTTGAAAAAAGGTGCATAATTTTATTCAAATGCCATTCTATAAGGCACCGAACGATATTTTGCGTTTAATAGACCCACAATTGACATCTTAAAACCTTGATTTCCATAACACGAATTTCACTTCATCTGTCGGTGGTGGTATTGCGCCGAATAAACCAGAATCTCGAATATCCTGTTGGAGTTTATTACGAAATAGTCTTTCATGCTGTAGGTTAAAGGTTCGGGCAGTCTGGATTCCGTGGTAAATGCTATTTCCATAGAAAAACGCACCCAGTATTCCAATAGGAATAGCAACTTCGTAGCGTCCTCGGTCAGCATAATAGAAACTCGCGCCCACCAGAACTGCGACGCTAACAAAAGCGTAGAGTCCGTCAACGGTTTGTCCTGTATAAACCTGCCCACTGCCGGGTATGAACACTGAAAGCACGCCTGCAACCGTCGGGGAACGGCGCGGCAAATTCTCGATATCTTTTACCTTTTCTGCTAATCTATTGCTAACCTCGGCAAAAGGACTCTCTGGATAGGTTAAAGAGACATCGTTCCACACTTGGTGCGCGTGTATCCATTCCCTCTTATCTATGTGTAGGATTCCAATTGTGAAGTGTGCGCGTGGTGCCAAGTCACTTTCGGTATGTTCCTCAAGAAATCGTTTTAGCGATGAAAGTCCGTGTTTACTATCGCCTAACAGGATGTAGCATTGTGCAATATTGTTCTGACACCGCGCAACAAGGCTACTTTCCGGATAGGTGTCAATCAGAAGTTGGTAGGCACGAATGGCGTTTTTCAATTTGCCAGCATTCTGGTAGGATGCGGCAACGCGAAAAGCTATAAAATCACTTTGAGGGGTATCAGAATGTAGAAAAAGGAGTCGTTTATATTCGTGGGCGGCGTTGAGATAGTCGCCTTCTTGGAAAAGTGAGTCTGCAAAAGCGGACCCTGCTGCCGCAGATGACGAAACCGTGCTAAAGAGAACGAAATATAGGGTGCAGCTTACGAGGACATATCGCACTGAGGTAGGACAGAGGGTTTTCATTCGGTGTTAAGTTGTTTTTGCATATGTTTTTTGCTGACTGCCCAAACGTTATTGCCAATATCTATGAGTTGTGGGGCAAAACGAGAGGCTGAAATCTCGTTTTTGAAGCCGTTACTGCCATAGGTGTTTAGTAGGATAAGGGCGCAAGCAATAAGAAGCCCACCGGAAGCGATACCGAAGCAGAGTCCTAAGAGGCGGTTTGCCCAGCCCAAGACCCCTTTTTCGAGGATACGCTGGATACGCTCAAAAAGCGAGTCAAGGAGAATAGAAATAACAAGTATAATCGCAACGATGCTCAGCCATTTCGTCCAATTGGGGTTTGATATGAGTTTCTGAAGGGGTGCCGCGAGTTGATGCCAAAATTGGCACGCAGCGAAAAATCCTACGCCAATTACGAATACACCCCAAACACTTCGGGTAAAACCAGCACGGTAACAACTTATGCCTGCCAGTCCAACGAGGATGAGGATACCGATATCAAGTTTCGTCATGGTTTGTTGGGTGTTTTTGTATGAGAAGCCTACGATTCGCGTCCTAAGCGGTATCCACGAAGGGAATTTCCTTCAGAGTTAGCCCGAAATTCTGTTCAATTGCTGTCTCTATAGGAATATCATTACCTAATTGATGAAGCAGCTCGCGAATTTTCGGAAGACCGAATTGCTGAATAAGGTATTCAACGATTGCTGTGGATTGGATGTATGCCAATTTCCGGTATTTCGTAGGAAGTTGGCTAAACGGTTCGCTCAGTGCAGCAAAGGGGAGCAATCGCTTCGTTTGGACCGCCTGTTGCAAGTTGAGGCGTTCGGAGTGGAACATAGGACGTGCAACGCTTTGTGCGAGTCCTTCATCGAGCCATATAGGACACTGTCCGTTCGTTAGGTGATGGATCAGTAGATGGACCCATTCATGCCGAAGTAGGGCGTATAAAATGCCCAGAACCGGTTCACTCACTGCACAGTATACTAACTGGATACTCCCATCGTAGCAGCCACTCGCCCAATTCGGCAGCAAACGTTGCGATAGTTCGGTACCGTTTGTATTTGTAATTGAGATAGGTACACGAGATAGGGGATAGTACCCGAGCATTTCACCGAGTTCCCGATAAGTTCGGTGAATCAGCCGACAGACATTCCACACTGTCTGGGGGTGCATCGCGGAATGGCAGGTGAGACTGAAAAATTCGGAATTTATAGCGTATTTGGGCGGGACTGTAGCGTCCAGCTGCAACCGTTCAAGGAATTCTTGAGGTGGCGGTTTCTGCAAATCATCCAAACAAACCAACGCGTCATAACACGCTTTCTCATCAAGAATACGTGCCTTACGTCTAAGGGCTGTCGGCGAATCTGGACACAACCGAAGTGCGATATCTAGGCATGCCAATGCTGTATCCCATTCTCCAACCATCTCGTATGCTTTTGCAAGATCGGCATAGATATAGTGATGATGGGCTGCACCCAATTTCAAGCCAGCGAGATAGTGTTGGATGGCTTCAACATAGCAAGCTTGTCCGTAACTAACTGTTGCTTGTCGGAAATGTGACAATGCTAATGAATTGGTATGCCTTAGATGCACTGTTCCCCTAAGGAACAGGGGCATTAAATGTTCTACTTTCAATGCGCACCTGATCCTTCTCCCATATAGCTATGAACGTTCAATGTCAACGACTTTGAAACTAATTTTTCCACACTTCAGGGTAGAACCATCTTGAACAGGGGTAGGCGTTTCAACACGTTCGTTATCAACATAAGTCGCGTTAGAACTGCCTAAGTCTGTGACGTACACCTCGTCATCTTTCTGCTCAAACCGGACGTGCAAACGGGAAAGTGTCCGGATTGCATTGTAACGTTTTAACATCTCAGGGGATGTCGGTGGTTGTTCAGTATCCCATTGGTGCAGCGCGTCCGCGTTCGGTAAAGCCGCGTCTACCTGCATAATTTCGGTGGTTTCGTTCCCCATACCTTGTGGACTATAACCGAATTGCGGCTGCAGCCCGTCGGTGGCAACGTCGGTTTCCGGTGCATCGCCCCGAATTTCCGCCATGACCCGTTCGCGGGCGCGCTGTTGACTGCCCGGCGGTAACATGACGTTCTCTCTTTCCTCGAAGCGATAGTGAGAAAAATCGATTAATTGTTTTAACGGCTGAAGTTCCGGGAAACTGTTAATCTCCTTCAAAAGACGTTTCTGCTTACGCGATAACTTTTCGTTTTTCAGCCAGCGCGTGTAAGCTTCCAGCATCTCTGCCTTCTTAAGATCGTCTACTGAGATCCCAGCCTTCCGCCATTTCTTCCAGAAGCGCATTAGTTAGTCCTCCAAATTAATAAATCCACTGGATGCCTTTGGCAACCAGAATTTTCCGCAATTCTTCTGTACACCGAAAAATCCAGATCTTTACAGTCCCTTCTTTTCGGTTAAGAATACGGGCGATCTCTGCAATACTGTAACCTTCTAAATGCCGCAACATCCACGCAATCCGATGGTTGGATTTCGTGACCTGTTCGAGGGCACTCTCCAAAATCTGTTGCGCTTCTACGGCTTCTAATTCTTGTTCAGGTCCTGAGTACGGATCCTCATATTTACTCAACGGCTGTTCATCTTCGTCAGGTGAACCGCTGAGCGGATGTTCCCGAATCCGATTCCGTTTTCGTATTGCATCGATGATAGTATTTCGAGCCACCATATTTAACCATGCTTGAAAACTACCTTTTTCTGCGTCCCATTTGTTTTTGTTTAGCTTTTGCCAAACCTTAATGAAAACATCTGAGGCGACCTCTTCAGTATCCTGGTAATTTCCAAGCATTCGGTAGGCTTTATTGTAAACCCATTTGTAATGCTTGTCGAACAATTGCCTAAACGCGGCATCATTGCCTGCTTTCGCTTGCGTTGCAAGGTAGGTGTCTTCGACAGCAGATAAATCGTTAGGTGTTTGGCGCGCCATTATAATCTGCTCCTTCGCCTATAAGTATCCTTATTTAGCAGGCTACACGATATAACGTTCAGATAGTTCATCGCGTTTCAAATAGTTTAGTTCGTCGCTTTTGAAAAAAGACGAAAAAAAGTGGCACGCCCTCGAAAACTAATGCGCTACCAATGTTTCTTAAATCTATTGTAGCAAATTGTCGCAAAATATGTCAAGAAAAATATTTAGAAAAATTTCTGGGAACCGCCTATAGGTTCACAGGCGGCCTAAAAGTAAATACTGTGATTCTTTAGATTGCACGCACTATAGCAGAATCCTTACCTACGTCCCAAAATCTCTGTCGGTGCTTAGCGGACACTCGCAAGGACGATTCGTTCTTTCTCCGCGTAGTCCTTGAGTAGTTTGTATGTGCAGTAGGCGGGTTCGGCATCTATAAGGGATCGAACAGTATCCGCTTGTGTCTCACCAATTTCAAGGATGAGTTTTCCATTCGGTGTGAGGTATTCAGGAGCTTCAGCAATTAATCGACGGATCACGGCGAGGCCGTCGTCACCGGCAAAGAGGGCAATCTCTGGCTCATAGTCGCGGACATCCGGACTCAGCGTATCCCATTCTGTCTTTTTGACATACGGCGGATTGCAGACTATCCAATCAAATCGAATGTTTCCGGCAGGGTTTATCACTTTTATGGGTTCAAATAGGTCACCGGGCAGAAATTTGATCTGTGCCGTGTGGGCATGGGTTTCGGCGTTTTTCTGGGCAACTGCAAGGGCGGGTTCAGAAATGTCTGTTGCAATAATTTCCCATTCCGGTTGGTGCACTGCAAGACTCGTAGCGATCACGCCACTCCCTGTGCCGAGTTCCAGTAGACGTTCAGAATTCCCCGTTTTTTCTCTAAGAATCGTTTCAACGAGCTGCTCTGTCTCAGGTCTCGGAATGAGCACTCGCTCATCTACGTAGAAGTCTAACGCCATGAACTCTTTCCGGTTCGTTAAGTAACTAACAGGTGTGTGCTCAATGCGTTTTTTGATCAGTTCTCGATACGGTGTGAGATGTTCTTGGAAGACAGGCATTTCAAAGTGGAGATAGAGTTGCAGGCGACTTTTTTCGAGTAAGTGCCCGAGCAGGACCTCTGCATCTAACCTCGGATTTCGGATGCCGTGCTGTTCAAAATACCGCGTTGTCCAATCGAGTAAATCTACGACACGCCACATTTTATTACGCATAGTCTGTGCCCCTTAGTCGGCGTGCTTTAAGTCTCTTCCAACTTCTCCGCTTGATCGGCGGTTGTTAACTGCTCGATAAACGCTTTTAAATCACCATCTACAACGGCATCGAGTTGATAGGAACTAAATTGGATACGGTGATCCGTTACACGAGATTGTGGGAAGTTGTAGGTGCGAATTTTCTCGCTTCTGTCGCCGCTGCCAACCATAGACCGTCGCGTTTCGGCTCTCTCGCTGTTAAGCTCAGCCTGTTTTTGCTCTTGAAGGCGTGCGCGAAGAATTTTCATCGCCTTGGAACGGTTTTTATGCTGGGATTTTTCGTCTTGGCAGGTTACAACGAGTCCTGTTGGTAGGTGTGTGATCCGGATAGCGGAGTCCGTTGTGTTAACACTTTGGCCGCCAGGACCTGAGGAGCGATAGGTATCGACTCGTAACTCAGTCGCTTCATCGATTGCGAGATCAAGTGCTTCGGCTTCGGGGAGCACGGCTACCGTTGCGGCAGAGGTGTGGATACGTCCGCTCGTCTCTGTCGTAGGAATTCGCTGGACACGATGTATGCCGCCTTCGTATTTGAGGTGACTATATGCCCCTGTCCCTTCAATAGAGAAAATAACTTCTTTAAAGCCTTTTAATCCGGTTGGATTTGCGCTGAGGAGTTCAACTTTCCAATTCTGCCGTTCCGCATAACGGGTATACATCCGAAACAACTCGGCTGCAAAAAGACTGGCTTCTTCGCCACCCGTGCCTGCCCGAATTTCGATGATAACATTCTTTTCATCGTTCGGATCTTTTGGGATGAGGAGTAACTTGAGTTCTTCAGTCAGTGCGTCTTTTTTTGCAGTGAGGCTGTCCAATTCCTCCTGCGCCAATCCAACCATTTCTGTATCAGTTTCTGATTCTATCAGGAGGAGTGTCTCCTCAAGCGCGGACTCTAATTGCTGGTACTCCTGATAAGTTGATACAATTGGGGAAAGTTCCGCGTGGCTTTTGGATAACTCCATTAACCGTTGCTGATTTGAAATTTGCGCTGGATCTCCAAGTGCTTTTTCAACTTCAGCATATTTCGTTTCGATGTCCTTAAGTTTTTCAAACATTTTGGCAC
Organism: uncultured bacterium; assembly: GCA_964593655.1. Taxonomy (GTDB): domain Bacteria; phylum Poribacteria; class WGA-4E; order WGA-4E; family WGA-3G; genus WGA-3G. The sequence goes on from CAZQIP010000292.1 coordinate 27,948, forward strand.
CACTTGCAAGTTAGTACTTGCTGTTAGCCGTTAACTAAAGTACGGGTTTGTCCACATTTCGACGATAAGGGTGCTCCCCGCGCCTATCTCTTGTAAGCTACATCATCAGACTGTTAAGACAGGGGGAGCCTCTTCTTGAAATTCTGGTTCGTTAAGGGTCGAATAGTGTGGCTACTTATCTTCTTCGGTTTCGGTCAACCCATAACGTCGGCGGAAACTTTCAACACGTCCAGCAGTGTCGATGAATCGCGCCTGTTGTCCGGTATAGAATGGGTGACATTTTCCACAAATATCTACCCGCATTTGAGGTTGAATAGCGAGCGTATTATGCGTTGCGCCGCAAACGCATGTGATAACACACTCTACCATTTCAGGGTGAATTTCAGGTTTCATAATATCCTTCCTTAATTTTAGATTTCCGAATTGCGAGTTTGCTATTCAGTTCGTGTTCCTCTTATTATTGTGGTCTCGTTTCTGAAGCGTAAGGTGTAGGTGTATAAGGATTCACACCTACCGCTTCGGACGAGCGTTAGTTCTGGATGTATTGCTGTACGTAGCATTGTCTACCATCCGTTCGAGAAATTCGGCATTTGTAGCATTTTTACCGAATTGCTCAATAAGCATTTCGAGCGATTCCGCGCTATCCATTTGGCTTGTGAATTTCCGCAGCACCCAGACTTTATTAAGTACATCTGGTGCTAACAAGAGTTCTTCACGGCGCGTTTTTGATCTTTTGATGTTAATGGGTGGATAGATTTGAAGATCCAGTAAGGCACGCTCCATGTGGATTTCCATGTTGGCGGTCCCTTTGAATTCCTCATAGATGTATTCGTCTTGGCGGCTCTCCGTATCGATGAGTACGGATGCGATAACTGTTAGACTTCCACCCTCTTCAAATTTCCGAGCTGCACCGCAGAACTGACGTGGCTTCACGAACGCCATAGCGTCTAAACCGCCGCTCAATGTTTTTCCGGTGTGAGGGGCCATGACGTTGTGGGCGCGTGCCAAGCGGGTCATACTATCCAATAGTACAACGACATCTTTCCCGTACTCAGCCCAGCGTTTGGCTTTTTCAATAGCCATGTCTGCGACTTGAATGTGTCTTTCTGGATGTTCATCGAAGGTGGAACTGATGACTTCTCCTTTGACGGAGCGTGCGACATCCGTAACTTCCTCGGGACGTTCATCAATCAGTAGAAAGATCAGAGAAACTTCAGGGTGATTCGCTTCAATACCGGCAGCAATGTTTTTCAGCAATGTCGTTTTGCCGCTATAAGGGGGGGCAACAATCAACCCACGTTGTCCCTTGCCGATCGGTGCTATTAAATCCATCATGCGGGTCCCGCATTCAGTTGGGCTGTGTTCCAACTTCAATTGTTCATACGGGTGAATAGGGGTGAGATTCTTAAAAAGAATTTTCTGTTTAACAGCTTCCGGAGGCTCATCGTTAACTTTCTCAATTTGTAACATTGCGAAGTAACGTTCTGCCTTGTTTTCTGTCTTCTTAGGCGGGCGGATTACACCTTCAACGACGTGCCCCGTCTGTAAATCAAAGCGCCTTATTTGCGATGAGGATACGTAAATATCTTCGTTACTCTGCAAATAGTTGGAGCGCGATGAACGGAGAAAACCGTAGTGTTGATCTCGGTCATCTAAGATTTCCAAGACACCCCCACCATAAAATTGGATGTCTCCCTCAGATTTAGCCTCTATGATTTCGTTAATCAATTCCTCTTTCCGAGACCCGGTGTATTCGTCCACTCCGAGAGTCAGCGCAAGATCTTTGAGTTCCGAGAACTCCATTTCTTGGAGCTTGCCAATGTCCAAGCTCTCCATAGTTTCTAATACTCCTCATTGTGCCCGGTTCCAAGGTAATTGTTTCACCGTGGTGTTCATCTCACACCTTTTGGCGAATTCTGGGTTCCTACTCAAAGATGCAATATGTTCAGATGTGTTCGCCAAAAGCAGGATACGCAGAAGCGGTTAAAATGGAATCGGGGCTGATTCTATAGAATAATTTACTAATGTTGGTTTCTATCGTTTTCGGTGCGCGGTTGAAACCACGTCTACCGGGTTCTCCAAAAATGCCCTTTTCACAAAGCAGCATACGGAAACTAAGGTACGAAGACCGGATTTTCCTAAAAAGCCGGTTAAATTGGTATGATACCCGAACCGAATGCATGAGAAGTTGCCGTTGAGATGTGCAACGCGGCAAAATGCGAGGTATAAAAGGGTATCGGTGGAGTAGGTGCAATGTTGCCCGCGGGAATGTTTCTTGTATAATTGCGTTGCAATGCATGCCAGAAGATCATCTCAACCTAAAAGTAGTGCTTCTGTGTTTCTATATTATTGCGAAACTTATTGAAGCTAATGTCGTATACATCACCTGACAGCTAGGGACTCATTTTCCTCAAAAGCGCGCTTTTCTCAGGAATTGCACAATTTTGCCAGGGGAGATCTGCGAATTTTACCCTTAAAGCATGCTTGCGATAGGAAGTTAAGAACTTTAATTATTAATTATACACAATTGACTGTAAAAGGTCAAGTTTTTTTTCTAAAAAAATTAATTATGCCCAAAAAACCGTAATGTGTAGGTGCAGTTTTGAACGTGCACCCTTGGAAAATAAGTGTTGTAAGTGCGGCTTTCAACCGCACTTTGTTAATCTACTCTTTAGGTTCTTCGGCATCACCTTTCAACTTCCTAAGGCTGCGCCGAACGTTCTGGTTATACTGGTTATCTGTGAGAAAACCTTCCCAAAGTGCTATCGCATCATCATTATAGCCTTGTGAAACATAGTAATCCCCAAGTGCTATGATTGGAATATCGGAGTTTGGATTTTTCTCAATTGCCGCTTTAAATTCGGCGACAGCGGTTTTGGTATCACCGTTGAGTAATGCCAGTTCACCTCTACCATAGGGGATCAAAGCATGTTCTGGATATTCCGCTGCTAATTCATCTATGATCTGCTGCGCGTCTTCGGGTTTTTTAAGTTGATAGGTTGCACGTGCGGCAAGAATGGTTGCATAGACTATCTGGTTGCGAAGTTCACGCTTTTCAACATCGCTTTCTGACTTATCAAGCACTCGCTTGGCTATCCGGGCAGCGGCTTTATACCTTGCACGGGCTTGGACGTAATTTCCGTACCGATAGGTGAGATCACCGAGCGTTTTCGCACCAATGTACGAATCGCCTTTCTGATCGACGAGGTCTTGAAAGATGCCAGCGGTTTTCCGATCCTTCAACCGATAGTGAAGTACCTCGGCAAGACTTTGCAACGCGTCTTTATTCTGCGTGTTTGCCGCAACAGAACGTTCAAGAACTTCGCGTTCCTTCTCAGGTTCACCTAATTTTTTGTGTGCCAGCGAGATTAACCAGTAAATCTCAGAATCTTTACTCCGACTCATCCCGATGACAGAATTGTAGGTCTCTATCGCTTGTTCATAGTTTTCGGAAGTATAGTGATTTCGACCGGTGTTGATAATGGCTTCAACGACTTTACCATCCCGGCTTGCGGCTTTTCTGAGCACCTCTTTTGCACGTTGATGCATGCCGACTTTTCGGTAACAAACCGAGAGTTTGAGGTAGGTGTACGGGTCAATTGGGTCTTTTGCGGCTTCTGCGCGTGTGATTGCGTCGAAGTATAACGCCCCTGCGTCCCGGTAACTTTCATCGCCATAGAAGAAGTTAGCAATCATAAGTTCAGCAGCGTGGTAACTCCCTTGGTCGTCCCCTGCGATACCCGTCTGTCCACCGAAGTTCCGCATAACATCTGCGGCACTAATCCCAAATCCGGAGTCGGCGATTTCGACGTTAGCGTTGCCCATTGCGGGGCTTCTCTCAACGCTGCCACGCGGACGGTCTCGTTCACGTCGGGCTTCAAACTGTGCCAACGCTCTTCCCTGCTGTGTTGCCAACGGATCGTCCGGCTCCGGGATAGTAGCGTTGAAATCTTTCAGCACTTGTTTCGCC
>CAZQIP010000293.1:0-5105 GCA_964593655.1 uncultured bacterium
CGCCAGTAGTATTACGTCCATCCCAATGTGCAGTGTGCGAGCCCGCCTTGCGGTACCCCAGCGTCTTAGCATAGATACGTCTGCCTTGCGCATCGTAGATATAGAGCGACACATTCACATTTGAAGCGAGTTGATACGGAATCCATGTCTCCGGATTAAATGGGTTTGGGAAATTTTGACTTAAACGGTTGACAGGGGTAGATTTAACGACATCCGGCACCCAATCAGAGGGCATCGTCTCCTCAACAGCGAGTGAGTAACCGTCTGGATGCACGCGAAAGATGCGGAGTTGATATAGATCCGCGATATAGAGGGCGGTGTCTGTTAATTTTAATTCAGACGGAAACCGGAGTTCACGAAACCGAGAAGTAACTGTCAGCGTGCGCGTATCAATCAACTGAACGCTTTCGCTATCCAATAGATAGAGATAGTTCCCGCCGACCTGTGCATCAATCGGAAGCGCATCATTTTCATATACGCCATGCAATCTGGGTTGGCGCGGATCAGAGACATCAAGCACAGTAACCCCAACGCCGCTATCCAGTAGATACGCGCGTTTTCCGGCAAGTGTAACGCCGGTTGCATTGCCTTGCGTGGCGTAACGCCCAATAGGACGCGGCACTGAAGGCTCTGTAATGTCAAAAACATGCATTCCACCCTCAAGCGCGGCAACATAGGTGTATGAAGGTGAAGCCGCGTCAACGACAACACGATAAGCACTCCCATCCATGTCACGTTTGGAAACGATTCTGCTCTGTTGAGGAGTCCGGCTATCGACGACAATTAGCGATTCCGCGCAAAGATAGGCATAGCCTTTGTGCAACGCAATATCCGCAACAGGTGCAGCTGTCGGTATATGCGTCAGAACCGTATGCGCCGTGAGATCAACAACAAACATTCCTGTCTCGGCGGCAACAAAGCCGTACCCGTCCTGTACACGAACTTTGGTGCAGCTTGTTGCCCCGAATTGATCGTTAGAAGTGGGCAATGACAGATTTCGGGTCAAACTACCGTGATAAGGGGTCGTAAATTCAAGGGTGCGCACTCCCCCCACGCCGTTTGCAACATAGACAGTCCGCTCATCTGCCGTTGTTTCCACGACATCAAGCCCATAAACAGTACCCCCAAAAGCATAATGATGTAACCACTGCGGCGATTCAGGTTTGCTGACATCAAGCGTCTGGATACCCCCTTTTCCATCGGCGATATAAGCCAGCGCATCCCGGATGACGACATCCGTTGCATTGCCAAACGTCCGTTGGGACGAAATCCGCCGCGGCTGCTGCGGGTTACGTACATTAATAATGTGTAACCCCGCCTGTTGATCTGTGAGATAGATGGTATCGTTATGAAGTTGAATGCCGGTTGCGAACCCGGGCGTATTTAAGCGGAAACCTGTCTCAGGGTTTTGGATGTCCGTAACATCAACCAAGGTGAGGTTCCCTGAAGCGACATAAGCATACGCGGCATCTGCTGTCTCCGCAATCTCATAAGCGGCGGCGAGTATCGGCACAACACTGCGGAAGTCAAAATTGCCGAATGGACTCGGTTCGAGGATGTACACACCACGTCTATCATCACTCAAGTAGATGGTATCGTCATGGATAATAACATTGATTGGCGTGCCGTCAGTGCGAAAGAAACGTCGAGGTCGAGGTGTTTGCGCGTTGCGGACATTATCTTGGTTGTAAACGAGCATGCCTCGTGCTCTGCCAAGCACATATAGATTGCCATCGGCAACCTGGACTTTGCGGGCATCTGTGAATCCGCCAAGCGTCTTTAGAACTTTTGGCGCGCTCGGTACCGCGATATCAATAACGTGCACACCTGCAGCACCATCGGCAACATAAGCCGTATCCCCAGCAACGACCACAGATCGCGCCTGTCCGGGTGTAGCGATCTCACCGATACGGGCAGGCCGCGTCGGTTCAGCCAGCGAAAACACCTCAAGGCCCCAATGACTCGCTGCATAAAGATACGCAACATCTGTATCACTCATCACAATATCCGTATAGTCGCTGGCGAGATGGATTTGCGTCATCGGCTCCAGCTGCGTTTCCGGTGTGAGGTCTATCGGAAACATACTCCGTTGGGTGCGACTGCCCAGGGCATCAGTTACAACATCAGGCATAGTATCCGATGTCCACTCACGCAGCGCGCCTACTTCAAAATCTTCATGCTTATCCACAGCGATATAACTGAACGTCTGCGGTGTATCTGCCGTCACCATCAGTACAATCTCACCATTTCGTTGCAGTCCTTCGCGTCGAATGCGTCCCCTATTTTCGGTATCAAACGGGATAGGTGCAACAACTGACCGTCCATTCGCTGGCAGGTAAAGCGTTGTGGCGTAGAGGTTGCCTGAATCCGTACCGGTCAGAGATATGTCAAGCGTTTCAGGCAGGTTTTCAAAGCGAATATAGTGTGCACTCCACTGGTCGATCCCGATATGATTCATCTCGCTCGGATAACTGAAGACGCGCGGCACCGTAGCCGTCACCTTTCGGTTGAGCAAGCCGGTATAACCGAGTTTCCTGTTTTGCGCCTGTGCGTTCACCCAATTCGCGAGCCCCCAGTTCAGAAAGACTTCCGGAAAGCGTTCACTTCGCCCGCTACCTGCTAAGGCAGCGTCAATGCCGTGTTCACCGAGCACATCCGTTCCTATGATACCACGGATGAGTTCGGGACCGCCATACTGCTCATAGAGATAGAGCATGAGCATGAAAGCACCACCGTAATAGACATCCCACGTGTTTGCATAAGCGAGCGAGATACCAGGATCCGCGAGGTAACCGTCAACAAAAATGGTGTGCACATTGCCGTAAACTGCCCATTCCACGAAAGATGCTGTGCCTTCTTCTAACCATCGTTGATCAGTTGTCCCACCGTTTTGAAACCAATTGATGAGATGTGCCAATTCATGCGCCAGACTGCTATAAAAGGTGTGTCGGGAACGTTCTTTGAACTGAAAAATGTCCATATAGAGCATCTCACGCCGGTTGCTGTTCGGGGCCGTCGGCAACTGGTCAGCAGATGCGAAATAGCCACCGTATTCGAGCCCTGAACCGTTCATACCGACATCGTGCATCAGCAGCGTTATATGATTGTCTCTGTCGAGTCCGGGTTTCCATTCTGTTCCCATCCATTTTCGGACGTTCGGGTAGATGCGTGTGTCAAATTCCTTTGCAATCGCGACCGCTTCAACATCGGTGAGCATATCACGCACCGAATTCTCAATATAGACATAGAGATGTTCGCTTTTGGCGATACAGGTGGCTGTTACTTCTGCTTCAGGAATATGGATAAAAAATCGTTCCGTCTGGCCGATTTGAACGGGTGCAGCAGGCGCAGCAGCAACTGCTTCAGGAGGGTGCTGCGCGAGGTGTTCTTGATGCAGAAGCGGAGTCCCGCACAGCCACGGATCCGCGAATCCGAAGCTGCTAACAAGAAAAAAAATAAGATGGATTGATACCAAAAGTCGCATGGGATCTACTTACTCTCCAGTGGATGCGTGTTATGTAACGTACAGGCTAATAAGACTTAATATCTATTTTACAATGATTACAGCCCAAATTCAACCGATACAACAACCCATCCAAAACCATAACGTTCAAATTATGGACAACGACATCCATAATTTGACGGAACAACGGCTCACAGGACTGAAAACCAAAGATGCAGCCCGATATATGCGTCGGTTAGGAATTGGCATCATATTTGCTATATTCTCTCATCAACTGCCTAACTGCGGCAGACTAATTTTTTGGAGGAATTCGTAAATGAAAACAAAATATGCACACTTAGCGTTTGGCATCGCGTTGGTTTTAAGTAGCAATCTGTTTGCTATGAATCTCAGGGCGCAAGTCCCTGGTAAGCAATATATCTCTTTTTCGTCGCTCCGATCAGGAAACCTTGAAATCTATATTATTGACACAGAGGGTAACAATCTGCGCAACCTGACGAACCACCCAGCATCCGACCATTCCGCGACATGGTCACCAAGCGGACGCTCTTTCGCTTATGTGTCGCACCGAGATGGTAAGGGCGAAATTTATGTGATGGATCTGAATAACAATAAAACTCGCCAGTTGACAAACCATCCAGCAAGTGAAAGTCACCCCTCTTGGTCACCTGACGGAAAATGGATTGCTTTTGCATCCAACAGGAAAGGTGACGAGCCAGGGAATCATGACATCTACAAAATGGATACTAACGGTGAGAATTTACAACGACTCACAAACGAAGGCAGGTATAACTCAGGCCCGGCATGGTCACCAGACAGTCGCTCAATTGCTTTCTATTCCATCCGGAATGACGACGGCGGTATCTATGTCATGGATACTGATGGCAGAAATGTCAGAAAACTTGCCAGTGGAATAGCGCCGAGCTGGTCACCGGATGGCGAAAGGATTACCTATTACAACTTGGTATGGAACGGTCGGAGCGGTATCTTTGTCATGGATGCTAAAGGAAAAAACAGTCGACGCGTGTCACCGGTGGAAACTTGGAGCGAAAGACCGGCATGGTCCCTAGATGGAGAGTGGATTGCCTGCATGTCGGAACTGGAAAATCCGTGGGGTAACCCGAATCGTGATTCAAACATCTACCTGATTAAACCAGACACCCTTGGAAAACCCCGCCAGATCACACACCATCAAGCAATGGATTCCTCCCCAGCATGGGTACCTTCCGGTTTCCTTGCCGTTTCTCCGACTGCCAACACCCAAACGACCCTTTGGGGCAAGCTGAAGCAAAATCCACATACAAGGTAGTGAATATAAAGAAGTAAGGAAGCCAAATTCTGCCAATTCTCCTATCCAACTTGCCAATTTCCCGCGTTTATGCTATCCTCTTATGCAACCCTCGGAAAAGGAGAAATGCCAATGTATCGTGTCGGTATTATCGGGTTAGGCAGTATCGCCGCCCGCTATTCAACGCCTGATGACGCATATCCATATTGCCACGCAGGCGGCATCCGTTTTTGCGAGACAACCGAATTGGTCGCAGTCGCAGATATGTCAGCAGAACGGCAAGCAGAATTTCAGCAGACGTGGGGACCTGGATTTCCAGATAACTCCATCAACTACTATGAAACGGATGTCCAG
>CAZQIP010000294.1:0-48500 GCA_964593655.1 uncultured bacterium
TCTTTATGGCAGGCGACGCGCCATGATTTTTTCATTTTTTGCCTATATCGCTTCTTTTGTTATATTCGCAGTCAGTAAATCGCTGCTCCCTCTGTTCGCTGCGATGTTTTTCTACGGTTTAGGCGATGCGTTCCGCAGTGGCACTCATAAGGCGATGATCTTTGATTGGCTTCGCCTGCAGGGAAGGTCGGATGAGAAGACGAAAATATACGGTTTTACGCGTTCTTGGTCGCAGATGGGTTCCGCAGTCTCTGTTCTCATCGCAGGTGCTCTGGTTTTTTACAGCGGTAATTTTGTAGACATCTTCTGGTTCTCAATTATCCCTTATGCGCTGAATATCGTTAACTTCTTCGGCTACCCTGCGCGGTTAGATGGTGATAGACAGAGCGAATTTTCCCTCAAAGCCGTTGCCCATATGCTCGGCAGTGCCTTGAAACAATCGGTGCAATTCCCGCCACTCCGCCGATTGGTCTTTGAAGGCATGGGATTTGAAGGGATGTATAAAGCCAGTAAAGATTACCTACAGCCGATTCTCAAGCAGACAGTCATCGCATTGCCTTTACTTTTAGCATTAGATGAATCGAAACGCACAGCGTTACTTGTGTCAGGTGTCTACTTTGTGCTCTATTTTTTATCGTCCTTTGCCTCTCGGAATTCGCATCAGGTCTCAAATTGGCGCGGAAGCGACGAGGGTGCTGCCCGATTTATGTGGTGGATAGATTTGGCATTCTTCGCTTTGTTGATTCCAGTATTGTGGTTCAGTTGGTATCCGGCAATTATCGTGCTTTTCGTTGGGCTGGCGATCCTTCAGAACTTCTGGCGACCCGGTTTGATTAGCCGTTTCAATGCGCAATCCACACCTGAGATGGGTGCGACGATTTTATCTATTGAGGCGCAATCGAAATCGTTGGCGACAATTATTCTCGCGCCATTGCTCGGCTTATTGGTGGACACGGTCGGTAACTTCTCACCGGTGGGTATTGTCGGGACGGGCATTGCGGTTGCGATTCTGGTTGCGTACCGCGGCGAATTAGAAGCGCGTCCTGTAACTCTATCGGCGTAGCGGAGAAACTATCCTGACGAACATGAATGTGCCAAAGCATCCATTTCTTATTACGATTACTCGCTCAGTATCTCCGTTAAACTCTAAAATATGTCCAATATGTCCTATATACACTGTCTCAATGACAATTGCTATAAACCGAGTGAAAGTCTAAAGAATCTGTTTGAAGAGCTAATCATACAACCCTTTACACACGATCTACCGGCACTCTCGGAAGATATTAAAAATAACAGAATATACTACTGGGAAGATATAGCGCGCATCCTGAAACAAGGGCAGAGCGATTTTGATGAAGTCTCATTTGATAAACCGTCTAATGAATATTATTTTCCAAAAGATAAGGTAGCTATCTATTGTGTCCATCACATGCCGAGGCACCTTTTTGGTTCTTATCACATTTTTACGAAGTGCTTGACACCGATAAGTCAAAAAAATAAAGTTGTATTCGTTGATTTCGGTTGTGGTCCATTAACTTCGGGTATTGCTTTTCGAGCTTTTGCAGGACAGAACGACATTACTTATTTAGGCATTGATAGTTCACGTACGATGCTGAATAAGGCAGTTACAATCAACAAATATGGTCCTAACACGTATAAAGCGCCTTTCTTTGATAAATTTGCGTTAATTCACGGCTACAGTTACGATGGCTTGACGAAATTATTGGGCAAATACATTGAAAATGGTGATGAGACACAGATTATATTTAATTTTTGTTATTTTTTCGCGAGTCCAACATTAGACATTAATAACTTATCTGATGTGCTCATTCAAATTATGAAGGAACACAATCAGCACAAAATGTGCTTAATATACCAAAATCCTGATCATCGATCGTTATCTGGTGCCCGGCGTTTGAAATTGTATGGCAAGTGGGAAAAACTCAAAACGAGCCTGTCGGTGTTTGGAAGTCAAGTAACCCAATCAAATGTTGAAACTTTTTCTTATTATAGACTCATAAATAATTTACTGCACAATAGTACTGTCTACTATGAGATACTTTGCTACGAGTAGATTTGACCTAATGTCGATTTGATGGCATACTTGTGGTGAATCGGGAGCAAACCGCGTATCCGCAAGAACCCAAATCGTCTTGAAAAACGTGTCATTACTCGCTATACTATTACTATGCCACAAGATAAATTGTTAGCGAGGATGAAAAACAATCCACGCGGTGACTGGAAAATTTCTCACGTTGAAACGCTTGCGAAGCGATACGGGTTTCGGATAAGCAGACCTAAAGGTGGAGGAAGTCATGTAACACTGCGCCATGATTCGGGTGCCAGGTTAAGTATTCCTGCCCGCCGCCCGATTAAACCCGCATATATTCGGCAACTTGCGCAGTTAATTGAGCACTTAGAGAGATGAATTATGAATGAACTGAAATATCCATTTCTGATGAGTATATTGCCCCCTGAAGAAGGTAATAACTATTTAACCAAATTTCCTTCTTTACCAAAGTATCCATTTCTGATGAGCCTGTTGCCTCCTGAAGAAGGCGGTGGCTATTTAATCGAATTTCCGGACTTACCGGGGTGTATGTCTGATGGTGATACAATTGAAGAAACGATAGAGAATGGAAAAGACGCTGTTTTTTGCTGGATAGAATCGGCGAAAGAGTTTGGTGATGAAATTCCTCAACCCGGTTCTGCCAACAGATTCAGCGGACATTGGATTCAACAGATCCCTGAACATATTCATACGCAGCTTTCGCAGCGGGCAGTGCAAGAAGGCATAAGTTTAAACGCCTTGGTTACTGAAATGTTATCAACAGGACTGGGATCCGATAAAGCATCCTCTCGGAAGTAACTCACCTATGAGTCATCCCCTTTTTTCCTACCTGCCCCAGCAATCTGAATCTGATCAATAACAATCACCTTCAAGGAATCAGGAAGCGATTGTAGCAATCAGTGGGCTTCAATACATAGAAAATTATATCAATGAACACCAGCATGATTGGCTATTAACACGGATTGACGAACACCACAAACACCAGTGGTTAGACGACCTAAAACGGCGTGTTCAGCATTACGGTTTTAAGTATGATTACAAAGCGCGCAGGGTAAATATGGATATGCACATTGGGGAGTTACCGGAATGGTTGAAAAGACTGAGTCAGAAATTACATCAAGACGGCCACATGCCGGAGGTTGCCGATCAAGTAATCATCAATGAATACCTACCTGGACAAGGGATTTCAAGCCATATTGATTGTGATCCCTGTTTTGAGGATACAATCATTTCTTTAAGTTTGGGGTCGGGCTGTGTGATGAATTTTACAAACAAATTCGACAAGACGAAAAAGATTCCGGTCTGGCTTGAACCGAGAAGTCTTGTCGTCCTGAGTGGTGAAGCGAGACATGAGTGGTTGCACGGGATAGCTGCAAGAAAAACAGATGCGTGGGATGGACAGAAGCGTGAACGGCAGCGGCGGGTATCCCTAACCTTTAGAAAAGTGATTATAAAAAATGATAAAACACCACTAAAATAAAAAAGCGCGGTCAAAGGACCGCGCTTCATAAAATCAAGCCAAATGCATTAGAACCGTTCTGTTTTAACCTCGCCCCATTTCGTCGCCAACTTCTCTTTGGCATCAACAGGGAACGGTGTATCCCGATTCAGATCGTCTTCCGGTTCGCCTTCAAAATATCGGAAGTTATCAATCCAGAAATCTTCATCGGATTGGGCAATTGACAATCCTACCCACATGTCTCTTTCAACATCAGCAGTTGAATTAAAGGTGATGTGATACTCCATCCATTCCGGTCCTAATAGATTGATGGCACCGCCTTGGTAGAAAGTCCAGGGATCGTGTTGCATCTGGACACTCAGAGCCACCTCGCGCGGCTTTTCGGAACGCGCCCAAAAGATCACGGTGTACGTCTCGCCCGACTTCATTGAGGTATCTAACTGTTTAACTTTTGCGTGCCAAGCGGTACCGGTTGCTTTATGTCCGACAATTTTGAGCGACTGCTTTCCGTGTTGTGGGTTTTTCTTGTCAATCTCCATCGTGTACAATCCGCCGCGGTCGCAACATGCGCCGTCCTCTAAATCCCAGGCGGCTAAATCTTCTTCAAAACTGTGGTTTTCGAGAAGGAGTTCACCTTCTTTCCACTTCCCCCAGTCCTGGAGTGTGCCTGCAAATGCACACAAGCCTACAAGCAGCGTCAATAGCATGACGCTCATAATAATAGATTTCGTCACGTTAATTTTCTGTTAGTAAAAAACTATGTTAATCTATGTAAATCTGAAAACACAGTTCTCTACGGGATTCCTTAAGTCCCTTTGTAGACACCGTCGCGTCTAATCTGCCCGTATCCAGGGTCGTCTATGCACGTCATAGAAGATAGCAAGCGATTCGCACGTAGCAAAGGAAACGCACTACGTGGAGTAACCCTCAAAGTCAGTCCCGAAAGACTGACGCTTTATCATCGCCGAGTGTCCTCACACTGTCAAGGTTCGTCTCACTCGCGTATGAACCTTTTGCGTAGTAAAGACGTGGTTTTTGTCTCTTGTGCTTGGTTATCGCACACCCTTACGCAATACGGTAGTGCGGAATCGAACCGCACAGAAACGCCTATCGTTTACCGTTTCACACAGGAAGGTCAAAAAAAACACAGAAAAAGAACTGTTTAGGAACTATTCCTTTATGCACTAAAATATATTGATAAAATTAGGTCTCGCCTCGCATAAGAGATTCAACTTCAGGCAGAATTTGTGAGACTGCCACCTGATCAACATTGTCAGCGACGCTGCTATAACCCGCTGTGTGAATCATCTCCACGAGGTTTTGTCCGAGTTGTTCAATCGTCCATGCGACTGAATCTGGCACACTCGCTTTATCGAGATGCCGTTGATCGTTCTTCCCGGAGGGATCGTAGTGATAATGTGGGTCCTTGCGAAAGCAGTCGAAACGGAGGAGTTGAATATTTTCACCGTCCGCCTCACCGTAAACACGCACGGAGGGACCGCCATCTGCTCCGAAATTACGTTCATCGACGTGAAGTTCAACTCCGCCTACATCAAACACTTTTTCTTTCATCAATTTGTCCTCCAGTTTACAATAAAATATAAATATATTATACATCGTAGCCACAGAGATGTCAATGAAAACTCTTTTGGGGAGTAGGTTTACAATTTTTTCCCTATTCCTCATAATCTTTTTTAAAGTATTTACTATATAAAAAACTTGCAAAAAGAAGACTAATGTGATATACTATTTAATAAATTTGGGGTTTATCAAAATTAAGATGAAACAACGGATGCTTGACCGCTTTGGGCGGATCCATACGAATCTTAGAATTTCGATTACAGATGTCTGCAACTTTCGATGTATCTACTGTATGCCGGAAGACATGACCTTCATGCCAGATGCGGCACTCATGACTTATGACGAGATTCTGCACCTCGCGCGCATTTTCGTCGGATTGGGTGTGAACAAAGTGCGGATTACGGGCGGCGAGCCGCTTGTCCGCCCTGGCGTGCCAGCACTCATAAAGCGATTAACGCAGTTAGAAGGCCTCAAGGACATTAGTTTGACAACGAACGGCATCGGACTTATTAGCCAAGCGCAGGCACTCTACGATGCTGGGCTCCGCCGGATTAATGTGAGTTTGGACACGCTTAACGAAGAAAAATTTGAGCAGATGACTCGCCGGAAGGTCCTTTCTCGCGTACTTAAGGGGTTGAAAACAGCACACGAATGCGGCTTTCATCCGATTAAAGTCAACGCTGTCGCAATGCGCGGTTTTACCGACGACGAGATTGTTGATTTGGCGACCTTCGCACGGAAGAATAATTATCAACTCCGATTCATCGAATTTATGCCGCTGGATGCTGATGATGTTTGGGGACGCAACATGTATATTCCGGGAAAAGAGATTATCGAAAAAATCAACGCGCTCTATCCACTCACGCCAGTCGCCGTGAACGGCGAAGCGAAGAGTGACACTGCGAAACGTTATCGTTTCTCGGATAACGGGAACGAAGTGGGTGTTATCCCTTCTGTGAGTGATCCGTTTTGCGAAAATTGCAATCGGGTTCGTATTACTGCTGACGGAAAGTTCCGTACCTGTCTTTTCTCGTTAACGGAAACGGATCTGCTGACACCCCTACGCGAAGGCGTAGATGATGAAATGATCGCAGAATTAATTCTCAAGGCAGTCGAACAGAAAGAGGCGGGGCATAAGATTAACGCAGCCGACTTCGTTAAACCGGAACGAAATATGTCGAGAATTGGCGGTTGATGCGTCTTCTACAGCGACATGAACGAATGTTTATCGCAACGTGGGCTACTAAAAAAGATCAAGATTGGGAAAACATCTATAAATAAACTAAGGAGTTCAAACTAACGGTGAGCAAAGACTTAGCGATTAAAGACTTACACATCAGTGTGCAAGGGAAACCAATTATCAAAGGATTAAATTTAAGTGTCCAACAGGGTGAAATCCACGCGCTTATGGGACCAAACGGGTCTGGTAAGAGTACCCTCGCTAAAGGTTTGATGGGGCATCCACTTTACGAGGTTGATTCCGGTGAAGTGATTTTTGACGGTGTCGATGTCCTTGAATTGGAACCCAACGAACGCGCCAAACTCGGGCTTTTCCTTGCTTTCCAGTATCCAACGGCGATCCCAGGGGTCAGTATGGCAAATTTCCTGAGACTCGCGGTGAGTGCTGTTCGTGGCAAAGGGGCAAATGGTTCCGAGAAAGACGGACTGATTCCGATGCGCGAATTCCGGCGTGAGCTTCGCGAGAAGATGCAACGGCTCGGCGTTGATGATTCTTTCGCGAGACGGTATCTCAATGATGGATTCTCTGGCGGTGAAATGAAGCGCGCTGAAATCCTACAACTCGCAATGCTTGAACCGAAAATCGCTATTCTTGATGAAACCGATTCCGGACTCGATATTGATGCCGTGCGAATTGTCGGTGAAAGCGTTAGTCAGTTGATCGGCCCCGATTTGGGGGTGCTGATTATCACCCACTATCCACGTTTGTTGGACTATATCCGACCGCAGTTCGTACATATCCTGCTTGATGGTAGAGTCGTCGAATCCGGTGGATGGGAATTGACACAGGTGTTAGAAGCGGAGGGTTACGATCCGATTCGTGAAAAACACGGTATTACTGAATAGTTGTCAGGGCACGGTTTTAACCATCAGCGCGTGCTTTAACATTTATAATAGCGGTGAGTTGATGGTTAAAGTTACCAGAAAGACAACCTTCTTACTGGAAACCGATAACTGAATACCGACAACGACTGAAGGAGGAAGTAAAATGGAAACTTCTGAAAAGAATGCTATGGAAGAACTCGGGGTGAGTAAAGAGTATCAATACGGGTTCCACGACGATATTAAACCGACGTTCAAGTCGCGCAAGGGGTTGGACGAGGAAGTCATCAACCAGATGTGTGACATCAAAGGTGAACCCGACTGGATGCGTCAGTACCGGCTTGAGGCGTACAAGATTTTCAAGCAGAAACCGATGACAAAATGGGGCGGCGACCTCTCGCAACTCGATTTTGACGACATCTACTACTACGTTAAAGCCTCCGACCGGAGCGAACGGAGTTGGGACGATGTACCCGACGATATCAAGAAGACCTTTGACCGGCTCGGCATCCCTGAAGCGGAAAGAAAGTTTCTCGCGGGTGTCGGTGCGCAGTACGACTCCGAAGTCGTTTACCATAATATTGTCGAAGAATTGGACAAAATCGGTGTTGTCTTCCTTGATACCGATACTGCTATTAAAGAGTACCCGGATCTGGTCAAAAAGTACTTCGGGACTATCATCCCGTCTGCGGATAACCAGTTCGCGGCACTCAATAGTGCTGTCTGGAGTGGTGGCAGTTTCGTTTATGTTCCACCGGGTGTGAAGGTTGAGTACCCCTTACAAGCGTATTTCCGTATTAACAGCGAAAATATGGGGCAGTTTGAACGGACACTCATCATCGCTGACGAGGGTTCGCAGGTACATTACGTTGAAGGGTGCACTGCGCCGACATTCAGCAGCGAATCCCTACACAGCGCGGTGGTTGAGATTGTTTGCATGAAAGGCTCACGGGTACGTTATACCACTATCCAGAATTGGGCGGACAATGTATATAATCTCGTCACAAAACGGGCGTTTGCTTATGAGGACGCGCAGATGGAATGGGTTGATGGTAACCTCGGTAGTAAGTTGACGATGAAGTATCCGAGCGTCTATATGATGGAACCGGGCGCGCGGGGCGACATACTCTCGATCGCATTCGCGAGCAAAGGACAGCACCAAGACGCAGGCGCGAAAGTCTATCATTGTGCACCGCACACCACCTCGCAGATAACCTCTAAGAGTATCAGTAAAGATGGCGGCAGATCGAGTTATCGCGGGTGGGTGGATGTTGCGAAAGGGGCGAAAGGTTGCAAATCGCACGTCGTTTGTGATGCCCTTATCCTTGACAAGCACTCCCGTTCGGACACCTATCCCGTTATTGAGATCGGTGAGAACGATACGAACATTGAACACGAGGCACGTGTCAGCAAAATCGGTGAGGAACAACTCTTCTATTTGATGAGCCGTGGGCTTTCGGAAGAAGAAGCCTCTACAATGATTGTCAACGGGTTTATTGAACCTCTCGTTAAAGAACTTCCAATGGAATATGCTGTGGAAATGAACCGTCTCATCCAACTTCAGATGGAAGGTTCAGTGGGATAAGTGGCAATCGGCAGTCGGCTATCGGCTTTCAGCAAGAAGAGGGTATTCTTAAACGAAGACCTCTTAAGACTGACGGCTGACAGCCGATGGCTGATGGCTATTAAAAGGATCAAACAAATTGCAAAAAGGTGATTTTTCAAAAGAATTTCTTCAAAAAATAGCAGCAACTGAGCCACAGTGGATGCGTGAGAAACGGTTGGAGGCTTACGCACTTTACGAATCTTTGCCGATGCCGCATACGACGAAAGATGATGTGTGGCGACGTACCGTTGATATGCGTACCCAAGATTACTGGCGGCGCACTCGGCGACATCTGCGTAGTTTCGCTGTTGACAGATATCATCCGAGTGTTCCTAACGGCGCGGTATCTCCCCGAGATGTTGACTATAGCGAAGCGGAAACGGCGGGTGTGCTTGTGCAAGTTGATGGACAGTGCCAGCATACCTCCGATTCTGAAATACTCAAAGAAAAAGGGGTATACTTTTCGGATCTCCACACAGCACTGCAGGCGCAGCCGGAACTTCTCCGTGCTTACTTCATGAACAAGGCGGTGACCTTGGAGACGGCGTTAAAAAGTGGGAATATCGCGCAACAGAATAAGTTTGATGCGCTTCACGGCGCATTTTGGCAGGGTGGTTATTTATTGCATGTGCCGAAAGGCGTGAGGGTTGAGGTGCCGCTGCGCGTCTATATCAGGATGTCCGAAGCGGAGCAAGCCGACTTATCGCATACGCTGATCATTGCTGAAGAGGGTAGTCAGGTCGTCGTTTTGGAAGATAATTTATCGACCACGCCAGATGCAAGTGGATTCCATAGTGGCGCGGTTGAAATTTTCGCTGGACAGAATGCGAACGTGACGTACGTGCAAGTGCAACGTTGGAACCGGCACGTCTGGAACTTTGCCTCGCATCGTGCGATGGTTGCCAGAGACGCGCAACTTTGCTGGGTAACCGCCACGTTTGGTGGTAGACTCAACAAGATAAATCAAGCTGTTGTCTTAGAGGGGGCAGGCGGGAACGCCAAAATGTTAGGACTCGCTTTTACGGATGCACGCCAACACTTAGATGTTAGCACTGCACAGGAGCATGTTTCACCGCATACCTTTAGTGATCTATTGTATCGGACTGTCCTCAAAGACAGAGCGCAGTCTGCGTGGGGTGGAAACATCTACGTCTATCCGTCGGCGAATCATACCGATGCCTACCAGAAAAACGATAATCTCCTACTCAGTGAACGTGTGCATGCCGATACTTTGCCGGGGTTAGAGATTCAAGCACACGAGGTGCGTTGTACACACGGTGCAACTGCTGGAAAGATTGATGCTGAGCAGGTCTTTTACCTAATGAGTCGTGGTTTGTCCTATAGGGAAGCAGAAAAACTAATTGTTGAAGGGTTCTTTGAACCTGTCATGGAACGTATCCCGTTAGAATCTGTGCGCGAAGAATTGAATACGTCTATTACGCGCAAACTTGAATAGTTTTCAGTGCGGGTTTTTCTCCGAAAAACCCTTTCAGTTGTCAGTTTTCAGTCACTTTCTTGTGGTGGGCACATTTCTGGGAACTGCCACAAGAAGTCTTTTAACTGATAACCGATAACCGATAACCGATAACGAATAAAAAGGAGTAACTCAAAATGAGTCAACCGAAAATTATCGCTTATATGAAGCCCGTCTGTGGATGGAGCAATGGTGTCCGTGCCATCTTCGCCAAATACGGTTTGGACTATGAAGATAGAGACATCATTAACAACGAAAACAACTATCGTGAAATGGTTCAGAAGACGCGGCAGCCGTATCAACCGTGCGTCCAGATCGACGACATAATACTTGCCGATGTCAGCGGCGATGAAGTGGAGGAGTATTTGGTTTCGGAAGGGATTGTCAAATCCAGCGATGCTGAAACCGATGTTCCAACGGATCAAGCGTGTGAGGACCACGGACCGTCTGCTGTCAATATTGGTTTCCCGAGCCGCTAATCGTTTTTTATTATAGGCGAGGCGTTGCTGCCTCGCCACGCCTCATATCGCGCATAATCTGTTAATTGGGTAGAGTATGCAAGCGGAGAAGAATCATGGATACCATAAACGACTTTGAATTCAAACAGAGAAAGCATATACCTATCTTTCCAAAAGCGAGTGGTAAACCGACTGTTTACATTGAAGGGTATCCGTGTGAGGATGACGAACCTATGGCGGCGACAGGATTTCACGGTGAACAGATTCGTATCTTTTCTGAACAACTCACCCGATACTTTTCGCTCAATGCGCACGTCTATATTGGCATTGATAGTTTCGTTTACTACCGTGAAGGCGACATCACAAAATTCGTTGCCCCCGATGTTTATGTCGTGTTTGGTGTTGATAAATACCCCCTACGCCGTAGTTTCTATACGTGGGCGGAGGGTGCAGCCCCCGTCGCTGTTTTTGAATTTCTCTCTGATTCAACAGCCCATCAGGATCGCGATCAAAAAGTCAGTCTCTATCTAAATGATATAGGCGTTCAAGAATACTTTATACATCAACCGGAACTGAAGAAGCCCGCAGAGTTTCAGGGGTGGAGACGCGGCCCCTCGGGTAATATCGTTGAGATGGTGCCGGATGCACACGGAGGTTTATTCAGCGAAGCACTAAATCTCTGGTTTCGGTGGGAGGAACAACAGCACAGCCACGTTAGGCTTTTACGTCCGTATCTACCTGATGGCACCCCGATTACGACTTCTATGGAAGAACACCATCTTAGAGTGGCGGCAGAAACACGGGCGCAGGAATTAGAAGTGGAGTTAGAACGACTCCGGTCACAACTTGCGAACCGTCAAAACGAAGGCCCATGACAAATTGCGCTGGGGTCGTTGAGATTCTTTAGAAACATGCTATGCAACGTCAACCCCTAAAAGGTAGTCAAATTTGGTTAATATGATATGACAGAAAAAACAGAGCACACCTCAGAATTTCGTCCGCTTGATGTGGAAGGTATCCGCAAAGATTTTCCGATCTTCGCGACAGAACCTCCCTTGGCTTTCCTTGATAATGCAGCGTCAACACAGACCCCGCGTCCGGTTGTTGACGCAATGGACGCCTATTACGATACCTATCGTTCCAATATCCATCGCGGCATCTATCGGATCTCTGAAGAGGCGACAGATCAATATGAACGCGCACGCGAGAAGCTGGCACAACTGATTAACGCACCGCGTTCGCGCCAAATCATCTTCACGCGGAATACAACGGAATCCATTAATCTCATTGCTTATAGTTGGGGGAGCACGAACATCCGAGAAGGCGATGAAATCGTCCTGACGGTTATGGAACACCATAGCAATCTCGTGCCTTGGCAATTACTTGCTCAGCGGACAGGCGCGGTACTCCGGTTCCTTGAGATCACTGATGAAGGATTGCTTGACTTCGCACAACTCCGCGGCTTCCTCACCGAAAGGACGAAACTTGTTGCTATGGGACATGTTTCTAATGTACTTGGGACCATTAATCCGATTCAGTCTGTCGTTGACGCTGCGCACGCTGTTGGCGCGAAAGTCGTCGTTGATGCAGCGCAATCGGTACCTCATTTTCACGTTGATGTTCAACAACTCGATTGTGATTTTCTCGCGTTCTCAGGACATAAGATGTGCGGACCAACGGGCATCGGTGTGTTATACGGTAAAATGGAACTGCTTGAAGAGATGCCTCCGTTCCTTGGCGGCGGTTCAATGATTCGGAGTGTTGAGCGTGACGTATCAAGTTATGCAGAACTTCCTGCTAAGTTTGAGGCGGGGACCCCCAGCATCGCTGAAGCCATCGGATTGGGGCACGCAGTGGACTATATCACGCAAGCCAATTTAGCAGCAATTCACGTTCATGAACAAGAACTCTTAAAATATGCACATCAACGCTTAAAAGAAATCGAAGGCATTACGCTCTACGGACCGTCTGCACCGCATCAAAAAATGGGTGTTATCTCTTTTAATTTGGACGGCATCCATCCGCATGATGTGGCAGGGGTTTTGGATACGCACGGTGTCGCTATCCGGGCAGGACATCACTGTGCCCAACCGCTCATGAAACGGTTGGATGTTATTGCCACCGCGCGCGCCAGTTTTTACCTCTATAATACAGTTGAAGACGTAGACCGATTGGCCGAGGGACTCTGTAGAACACAAAAACTCATGACTCGGAGAAAATAATGAACATATATCAGGAAGAACTGCTTGATCACTACGAAAATCCGAGCAATTACGGGACGTTGCCGGACCCTGATATTTCGCACGAGGAAGACAATCCGCTTTGTGGTGATCAGATTCGCATTGACCTACTTGTTGAAGACGATAAGATCAAAGAGGTGCGTTTTTGTGGTCACGGTTGTACGATTAGTCTGGCGGCTGCCTCTATGTTGACTGAGGAGATTGAAGGCAAAAGTCTTGATGAAGTCAAGCAGCTCTCAAAAGACGACATTTTGGATATGATTGGCATTCCTTTGGGGCCCGTTCGTCTCAAATGTGCGTTATTGGCTCTCAAAGTCCTCAAAGCGGGTGCTTATGGCATCACAAGTTGGCCCGGCGAAGAAGACAAGTAGCAGATGTGCCATTTGTTTTCTTATAGCTTGGATCTCTTTACTCAAAAAAAGGAAACTATGCCAGAATTCTATAAAGTTGCGAAGATTAGTGAAGTGCCGCCTGGCACGAAACAGTTAGTTGAGGTGGATTTCGTCCCCGTGTTACTTTTTAATATTGATGGTGAGTTCTATGCGATGGAGGACGTTTGTACGCACGATGGTGGTCCTTTAGCTGAAGGTTTTCTCAACGGCGATGAAATTGAGTGTCCACGGCACGGCGCGCGTTTTTGTGTGAAAACCGGAGAACCGCTCTGTATGCCTGCTGTTGAAGCCATTGAATGTTACACCGTCAAAATTGAAGATGATGATATTTTGATTAGCGTTGACGAATAAACCACTTGTTTATTTGCTGACGAGGTTTGCAACCTCGCTACCTGATAGGAGGAACCGCAATGGTATCTGAAGAATCTGTATTGGAGACTATCAAAGAAAACATTATTGACCCCGAAATCGGCATCAACATCGTTGATATGGGGCTTATCTACGGCGTAGATATCAATGAAACCACTGTCGATATTACGATGACCTTAACGAGCCCCGGATGTCCTGCTGGTGGACAGATTGTCAACGGTGCACAACATGTTACACAGCAACTGGACGGCGTTGATGAAGTCAATGTTAATGTGGTATGGAACCCGCGTTGGACGCCTGAAATGATGACTGAGGACGCGAGGGACGAACTCGGTATTTTTTAATTTTTTAACTATGGGGTTTCTGCTCGTTTTCGTCCGTTGTCCGAAAACGGGTTTCTGATGAGATCGGGGCCGGGTTTACGCGAAGTACGTTACAATGCAGAGGAAGCTCCTTATGGGCGTAGTTTCTACTGGCAAGATTTTCTAACTTCACCGAATTACCACGATTAGTAACATGCATGTAGTTAGCAAAAGTCCGAAACTCCTCAAAAAACATGACACCGCCTTTCAGGTGGAATGGAAGGATGGACATGTGAGTTGGTATCCATACGCCTATCTCCGACAAATGTGTCCCTGTGCCGAGTGCGCCATTGTCCGGCATAAAGGTCGGGATGTCCATTCTCTTTTTGCGCCGCAAGGCGATGGAGACGTAACCCTCATTGAAGTCTCGGACGATATTCAACCTTTGGATGTCCAATTGGTCGGTCGCTACGCGCTCCAGTTCAGTTGGAACGATGGGCACGACACCGGTATCTATCCGTTTGAAGTCCTGCGTGAGACGTGTCCGTGTTCAGAATGCTCGCCCCTTCATGAAAAGTCACCTATTCAGACAGAGGAGAACAACTAAACAATGCAGACAACACCGTCACTTCCTGAAATCTCACCACAAGAATTGAAACAGAAACTCGACGCGAACGCATCTGTCCTATTATTGGATGTCCGTGAGCAGAGCGAATACGACATCGTACATCTCGAAGACTCGCAGTTAATACCGCTTAACACACTCCCTCACCATGTAGACAGTCTCCCGTCAGATCAAGAAATTGTGGTTTACTGCCATCATGGTCAACGGAGCCTCTATGCCGTCGCCTATCTGCAACAAAACGGGTTTACGGATGCAAAGAACCTCATCGGCGGGATCGACCAGTGGGTAGTAGAAGTCGATCCAACCTTACCGAGATACTAAATCGTCCTGAACAGCATAGCGAAAAAGATTGACTTTTTCCTAAAAATGCGGTATTATGTTGTTAATATTACTTTTATTTTCAGGAAAGACGTATGGCATCTCTTCCAGCACAAACCCTCTTCACGCCTGAGGAATACATCACGCAAGAACGAAAGGCACTGCACAAAAGTGAATACCTCGACGGTCAGATATTTGCAATGTCTGGGGCAAGTCGCGCCCATAGTCTTATCACAACCAACATATCCAATAGACTTTACAACCAGTTAGTGGGGTCAGATTGTGAAGTCCATTCCAGCGATATGCGCGTGCAGCCGAGTCCAATCGCCTACTTCTATCCAGATGTCGTTGTTGCCTGCGGTGAACCTCGCTTTGAGGATGATGTTTTCGACACACTTCTGAACCCGATTGTTATCGTAGAGGTGCTTTCACCCTCCACTGCAGCTTATGACCGGGGGGAGAAATTTGAACACTATCAGCAACTTACGTCGCTGCGAGACTACATTCTTGTTTCACAGCATAGATTCTGTGTTGAACATTATCGGCGACAAGATCAACACTGGGAACGCACAGAGTTTTGTGCCCCCGAAGATGTGATGTCACTCATTTCAATCGGCTGCAAGATATCCTTGCGGGACATCTATACGCGCGTTGCGGTTGCTGAGCAAGAGGAGGCTACTCGTGATCGTTGAATTTGAAAACCGATCCGGCGAAATGGAACAAGCCGACATGGAAATTGACGAACCGTGTCCGATCTGCTGCGGTATGCTTTTCCCTGTTGTGGAATCGAAACCGGAGAGTGGTTACCGTTGCAGCAGCTGTGGACTTGTCTTTGCCCCTGTCGAAGAGGAGTAGAACACGCTGCTCTGGAATCTAATCCGCCTCTATTGCCATTCTGCTATTCAATTTTCCTGAAGTCCGTGACTTCTATGGGTGTCCCGCCGTTCGCAATGGATTGCTCCGAAGCCAAACCCGGTACTGTAAAATCCATCGCCGTGTAGACATCAATCGGTGGTGTCGTATCTGTGAGGATGCTATCGACAAAATCCCGCACCTTGAAATACTCGCCGAGGTCACCGGCATTTTCTGCTTCAGCAGGCGGATTCTTCCATCGTTCAGGCAAAACGTCTTCAAATTGGGAGAGCGGTCTCCACTGTTCGCTTATGCCGAACTCACTTAACCAAATCTTCGGTGCCGCGCCGAGTCCGCGCGAGCTCTCATAACACCCGTCTGTCCCTTGCAAACTGAAATAGGAATTCGCCGGACGATTCGAGAGCATATCAATCCGAATCTTGATTAACCCACCGCAATCCGTTTTACACAGCATCATCACTGTATCTTCCATCGCGTGTTCGGGATCGGTGTTGACACCGGTGCCAAGACAACACACACTCGCAACGCGACTACCGAACCACTGCAGCACGGGACCGAGGCTATGCGTCGCATAGTTGCACCGATTAATGCCGACCTGCCAGTAATATCGCCACGTTGGGTTGCCGGCTGCATCGTGGTGGAGCGACTTGATGTTGTGGAGGTATTCGCCTTCCCCGAAATAGACATCCCCGAACATGCCTGCCTCTACCATGCTGCGGATAAGCACATTTGACTGGGAATAGCACGTGTTCTCAGCCATCGTATATTTCGCAGATGCTTTCCGAACTGCGCGAACCAAGTCGTAGCATTCCTCCAAATTAACAGCGGCAGTCACTTCGCTGATAACATGTTTCCCAGCTTCTAACGCTTCAATCGACTGCGGCACATGGAGGTTCTCAGGGGTCGCAAGCACTACAAGATCTACTGCGTCCAGCATTGCTTCATAATCCGTAAACTGCTGTGGGACATCAAACCGTTCAGCGGTGCTTTGAAGTGTTGCTTCATTGATGTCACAAACAGCTGTAACCGTTGTTTCTGCTATCGCTTGAAACGGTTGAAAATAAGAACTTCCGCGGTGTGCGCCAACGATTCCGACTTTCAGTTGATTTGCCATTGTGTATCTCCTCTGATTTTGGCGTAACTTGCACGTTTCCGAAACTAACATTATAAAAGTTTCTAAAGATAGCATAACACGTTGTGTGTAATTTATCAGTAAACTTTCATGTTGCCTCAATCTGGGGGTAGTGTCCTATTTTAATTTGCGAGTACGGCACAAATCTGCTATACTTTAACCCGTCTACTGACGCACCACTATTGCGGACTTCAACGGGTTTTCCGAGAACCAATATCCAATATGCAGCCCATATTTCAATGTGGGCTTGTAAGTTTCAGTCTATATTCAGTCGATGAACAAGAAAACGCTCGATCATTTGCTAATCGCGCTTACAGTCTTATTTGATCTCTGTTTCGTTGCCACCGCAATTGTTGTCGCGTATTGGGTTCGGTTTGAATCGGGTTGGACCCCTGAGGCACTCGCGTTACATAAAGGTGGCACCCCACCGCTTGATGACTATTTCCGACTCATCCCGCTGATGGCGATTATCTGGTTGATGACACTGAAGGCATTGAAGCTCTATCGACCGGACAGCAATGCCACCGTTTCAGCGTTCTGGACGCTCTGCAAAGCCTCTGGTATCGCGCTCATTGCCACGTTAGCCGCCCTTTTTTTCATCTATCATCACGATGCTTATTCTCGCTGGGTCATGCTGCTTGCTTCTGGGTTCAGCCTCGTCTGGTTGTTTTTGGGAAGGCTCGTGCTTCACCGTTTCCGTCAGGCGATTCACGCCCAAGGTGTCGGTGTCAGTCGCGTTGCACTCATCGGTTATGATGCCCGCGCGGAACAGTTTATTGATTTTTTGAAAGCGAGACCGAATAGCGGGTACGAACTCGTTGGTATAGTCACCGAAGATGCGTCGGCGGTGCCGTCCCTTGGAGAAAGTCAAAATATACTTGAAATCGTGCAAAAGCATCGACTTGACACGCTCTTCATTTCATCACCGACGGTGCGGAATGAAACTATTCTCGAAATTCTTCATGCCTGCGAAGGTGTACCCGTCCAAATCAATGTTTTCCCCGAACTCTCCGAATTTATCAAAGGTGGCACGGAGACCATAACTTTTTTTCAGGGTATACCGGTACTACGATTGCGGGAGACACCGATGCAGGGCGTGAGCGGTATCGTCAAGCGTCTGATAGATATTGTCTTCAGCCTGTTTGCCTTGATAGTGTTAAGTCCGCTCATGTTAACGATCGCGGTTATTATACGCCTAACATCACCCGGCAAAGCGATTTTCCGTCAGGAACGGGTCGGCAGAGCTGGAAAGCCGTTCAACATCTACAAATTTCGCTCTATGCGCGCCGATGCCGAGGAAAAAGTAGGGCATGTCTGGGCGGAAGCCGATGATCCACGGCAGACCTCGCTCGGCAAATTTCTCAGACGCTGGAGTTTAGATGAATTGCCCCAATTTTTCAATGTTCTTAAAGGCGATATGAGCCTCGTCGGACCGAGACCAGAGATGTCAGGGCTTATTGACACGTTCAGTGAATCCATTCCGCACTATCTGGCTCGGCAACGTGTCAAATCGGGTATGACAGGCTGGGCACAAGTTAACGGCTTGCGTGGCAATACCTCTCTTGAAGAACGGATCTCCTACGACAGGTATTATATTGAAAATTGGTCGCTTGCCTTGGATATTAGAATCATTTTGAAAACATTATGGGCAATCAAAAAAGGCTCTCGGTAATTTCTGCCTATGCCTCAAAATACCGTCGTACAAAGGGCCATGCACCGGCTTTGTAATAGCGGTGTCCGCCTTTACCGATGAAGAGTTCACATCTATCCCCAACACCGGCAACTGTGTAGATTGTTTTCAACCGTTCGTAAGCGAATTTGACGTGATCTATCGGAAAAATCCCGTCATCGCGTCCTGCAATTGCACAGAATGGACGCGGTGCGATTAAGCCAGCGACATCGTACATCTCTCCGAGCCGCATCACTCCCGGCACATAGTTACATTCGCAGTGTCGGATCATGCCGATGCTCCCTTCAAATGTGCAGAAATAGCAACTCGGCACGGCAACTGCGATCCGGGTTTCACACGCCGCTGCGAAAAGCGAAACCGTTCCGCCACCAGAATTACCGGTAATTGCGATGCGTTCGGCATCTACGGGTAAGTTTCCTATCGCCCAATCAATAAGGCGTGACATATCCCATACCCGTTCACCGATCGGAGTCCGCCCGACAAGAATGCTATGAACCAATTGGTGTCGACAAGAGTGCGTATTATTGGCTTGTTTATCCGCATCCGTACGCGTTTCGCCGAAAGCGCGCGTCGTTGGTGCAATAGCGATATAACCTTCCTCAACGACTGCCTGCCGTGCGATATCACGCTCACCTTCCAGCATGTGTTCTTCTTCTGTTTCCGTATGTGCAATGCCTGCGTAGAGATGCGGATGATTATGTCCGTGTGGCGCGAGAATCAGCGGCAGTTTGCCTTCGATCGTTTTCGGACGCAGTAGATAAAATGGCAAGGGCACCGTCGGCTCTACCCACAGATACCAATTTTCGCGGAGATGGGTGTCCATATCGAAGACTTCGAGTTGTTCAGCTTTCGGGACGTAGTCCGCCAGATCGGCTTCCATATTATCCAAGCCGAGGATTTCTCGCAACTCTGGGCGAAAATTGGCTTGCCATGTGAACAGTCCTTCCCGTGTGGTTTCTCGGAATTCGTATTTCCGCGGGACAGTATCATATAAGTTTTTGAAATGTGTATCAGCGTTGTACATTACAGTTCTCCTCCAAAGGTTGCGTCACTTGACAAAATTCTTAGCACTGCTATAATGTGAATAATCATAGACGACACTTGCAGACCTGTCAACTCTTTTAACAACATCAGACACCATCGTGAAACGTAGTGGAACGATGCCCAGGGGACCATAATTAAAAAAAATGAAAGTATTGATAACTGGCGCGAGCGGTAGACTCGGCGCGTATGTCATCCGAGAACTGGCAGCAGAACACTCATTGGTGCTAATGTCGCGCAGAACGCCGCCTGATGAATTCTCGCACCTACCCTTCGTTCAAGGCGACCTGAACAACTTTGAAGACTGCCAGCGTGCCGTTGAAGGTGTGGATGCTATCCAACACCTCGGTGCACAGCCAGGCCCTGTCGATCACCCAGATTTACGAGCGGGTGCTGAAGAGAGAGGCATACCGTTCGATGCGACCTTCAAAACGAATATGCTCGGCACCTACTACCTTATGCAAGCCGCAATTGAAGCAGATGTCCAAACAGTCGTGATGTCTGGCAGTAATTGCGCGTTAGGACACGGTTTTCGGATCAGCAAAACCCACATTCCGATAGACTACCTACCGATAGATGAAGAACACCCTTGCTACCCTGAAGATTCCTATAGTTTCTCTAAACGTTGTGGTGAGGACCTGTTAGCAAGCTATAGCCGCGCCTACGGCATCCGAACATACATTACACGTCCCGCCGGTATCAGTCCGGAAGAGCGGCGAAGGCAGATGGCAGGAAACGCTAAACCGACAACCGGTTGGACACCGTGGCTCTGGTGTTGGGTAGGTAGTGAGGATGTTGCCAGCGCGCACCGCCTGATTATGGAAAAGACAGAAATGCTGCCGCCGCACGATGTCTATTTTCTCAATGCTGATGATACATCCGCGTTGGAACCTTCTCAAGAACTCGTTGCGCGTTTTAAGCCTGAATTCCTTCCAAAAGTGAGAACGCTTCAGGGGCATCAATCGTTTATCAATTGCGACAAACTCAAAAATGCTGTCGGATGGCAACATAAAACATCATGGAGACAATAGAGTAGCCAATACGCCGAAAGCCAAAATTGGAGGAATATTATGGCAACCAATGATAGAGTAAGGATCGGTGTTATCGGTGTAGGAAGTATCTCAGTGCGCGGTATTCTTCCGCATCTTACACAAGACGATGTTCAAGATAGATTACAAGTGACCGCTGTCTGTGACCCTGTTCCGGGTCGGGCACAAGCCGCCTCTGAAAAATTCAATGTCCCGCACGCCTATGAAACCTACGACGAACTTTTGGCAGATGGGCATGTAGACGCTGTTAGCATCGCATCGCCTATCGGTTTGCATTATGAGCAGGGGAAACTTGCCATTGAACACGGGCTGCACGCGCATTTCAACAAGACGATGACGACGACTGTTGATGAAGCAGACGATCTGATTGAATCGGCAGCCCGCAAAGGCGTAAAATTGGTGGCTTCTCCGGGACAGATGCTACGTCCAATTCACCAAGAAATTCGTAGGCTCATTAACGACGGTGCTCTCGGAAAATTAACTTGGGCAGCTACCGGTTCGGCTTTCGGACGGTACCACGAAAACGAGTCCGTTAGACACGGCGACGATCTGCTCTCTAATATCAACCCGGCGTGGTATTTCCGTAAACCCGGCGGCGGTCCGCTCTACGATATGACCGTCTACGGTCTGCATACGATGACAGGTATCCTCGGCCCCGCGAAGCGCGTAACGGCGTTCTCCGGTGTTCGCGTCAAAGAACGCGAGTTCCGAGGCGAGATGCTTCCGTGCGATATGGACGATAACACCTTTATTCTGCTTGACTTCGGG
Source organism: uncultured bacterium (assembly GCA_964593655.1). GTDB lineage: Bacteria > Poribacteria > WGA-4E > WGA-4E > WGA-3G > WGA-3G. Next base: position 21,510 of record CAZQIP010000294.1, read on the forward strand.
GATGCTTTCTTCGGTTTTATCTATGGTGCCGCGGCGGGACACGGAATAAAAGGTGGATTAGCAATCCACGGAACAGCCGGGGCGATTGAGGGCGACACTCTTAACGGAGCACCGATTGACGCACCAAAAAGGGAACTCCCACACGTCGTCGGACCGCACCGGAATATCCAAGAAGCGCATGTTTATGAGGATATTATGCAGCTCGTGGACTGGATTCGTGAGGATAAACCGACGATTGTCACGGCAGAGCATGCCCGGCATGTCATAGAAATTTTTGATGCGGGTTACCGATCCGCGCAGACGGGGCAAGCACAAGACCTACGCACTACATTTTAAAGGAACGACAACCTATGCCTGAAGTTTTATGTATTGGTGAACTCCTTATTGATTTTGTTTCCACAACACCTGATGTAACACTCGCCGAAGCCCCAGGATTCGTCAAAGCCCCCGGTGGTGCACCTGCCAATGTTGCCGTTGGCTTAGCCAAACTCGGTGTAGATGCCGGGTTTATCGGCAAAGTCGGCGCAGATGCGTTCGGCGATTTCCTGCGCGAAGTGCTTCAACAGAACAGCGTTGACACCGCCTATCTCATCGCGGGCGAAACCTCTCGGACAACCTTAGCCTTTGTCGCTACGCGTTCGGATGGCATGAAAGACATTACTTTCTATCGCCACCCGGGTGCTGATATCCAACTCGCCCCTGACGAGATTGACATTGGCTACATCCAATCTGCTGAACTGTTCCACTACGGTTCTGTCAGCCTCAGCCATTCACCGAGCCGAGAAGCGACGCTCCATGCAATCCGGTCCGCAAAGGCGGGTGGCGCGCGCCTCTCTTACGATCCGAACTTACGATTGATGCTCTGGGATAACGCTGCTAATGCCAAACGATGGATCTGGGAGGTAATGCCCTACGCAGATGTCGTCAAGATTTCAGATGAGGAGTGGGAATTTGTTACAGGGGATGCGGACTTTGAAGAAGGCATTAAACGTATCCTTGGACTCGGTGTGAAGTTGCTCGTTGTGACCTTAGGGGAGCGCGGATGTTATTACACAAACGGTTTTGCTGACGGTTTCGTCGACGGTTTTACAGTTAACGTCGTAGATACACTTGGAGCGGGAGATGCGTTCGTCGCTGCCATGCTTGCACAATTAAGGCAGTATATGGACCTTACCGCGCTTGAACAAAAGCAGCTGGATCCTATCATGCGATATGCGAATGCAGCAGGCGCATTGGCAACCCAAAAAGTTGGCGTAATCCCTTCACTGCCAACGCCTTCTGAGATAGAAAGTTTCTTGTAGGGGATGGTTTTCAGTTTGTTATGTTGAAAATAAAGGAGATAATATTATGAAATCATTGAGTCTACTTCATGGCTTATTATTATGCTTATTCGTTATTATGGGGTTTGCTGTCGTATCGGCGGAAGCCGCTACCTTGAACATCACTGTGGCAGATCCCCAAACAGGTAATAAATTGAACGGTGTCTCCATTACTGTCACGCCCGAAACCGGTGATGCCATTACAGGTGTTAGTGGTCTAACCGGCACGCTTGAGATTACAGATTTAGTTGCAGGTACCTATACGATTACCGCGTCTTCAACAGGTTATGTGGATAAAGTTATAGCAGATGTCGCGCTTGCTGCCGACGAAACGAAGTCTATAGAAATTGCGCTCTCTTCCGAGGTTATCCAACTTGATCAAGTCTCCGTTACGGCATCTCGCCGTCGGGAAAAGGTGCTTGAGGCACCGGCATCGGTTGCGCTTGTGGGTGCTTCGGAAATCAAAGACCGCGTCTCACCAAGTGTTACGGAGCACTTAAAATCGGTACGGGCGGTAGATGTTGTAACCGCTGGGCTCGGTGCGTCGTATGTTGTCGTTCGCGGCTTCAACAACGTTTTTTCGGGTTCACTTTTGTCGCTCGTTGACAATCGGATTGCGAGTGTGCCTTCGCTACGGGTTAATAGTTACAGTTTCATTCCGACGGTCAACGAAGATATTGAGCAGATTGAAGTCGTTTCCGGGCCGGGCGCGGCACTTTACGGTCCGAATAGTGCTAACGGTGTGATGCACATCATCACTCGTTCACCGTTCACCTCTCAAGGAACGACCCTGAGTCTTGGGGGCGGTGAACGTGGCATACTTATGGGATCGCTGCGACATGCAGGCGTTGTCAATGAGGCGATTGGCTATAAGTTTTCGGGCAATTATTTTCGCGGAAATGACTGGGAAGATGGACGATCAAAAGAGGATGTTGAAGGTGCAGGCGGCCTGATATTTGACACTTACAAAGCCAGTGGCGAATTTCGTGTTGATTATAGTCCAAACACTGACACGACCGCCATTATTGCCAGTGGTTTTACACAAGCCACCGGCATTGAACTGACGGGGATTGGTGCAGGTCAAGCCCAAAACTGGACTTATGGTTACCTCCAAGGACGCTTTATTTCCAAAGACCTCTTTGCGCAAGCCTTTTGGAATCGGAGCAATGCTGGCGATACTTATGTCGTGCGGAGCGGCGATCCAACTATTGACAATTCCGATCTGTATGTCGGGCAGATTCAACACGGCTATAGTTTTGGCGAGCGGCAACGCTTTACTTATGGACTGGATGTGTTGCTGACGCGTCCAGATACAGAAGGGACAATCAACGGCATCAATGAAGCCGATGACAACATTAACGAGATAGGTGCCTATTTACAGTCAGAGACAAAAATCCTTCCGCAGTTAAAGTTCATTGCTGCTGGGCGAATTGATGACCACAATCAACTTGAAGATTATGTCCTTTCACCGCGTGTCGCGCTTGCCTTCCAACCCAACGACGATCATAACTTGAGAGTTACCTATAACCGTGCCTTCAATACGCCGAGAACTTCAGACCTATTTCTTGATATTTTGTCGGCAAAAGATGCTTTTCAGTTAGGTGCAAACTTTCAACCCGCCTTGGGCTTCAGTCCGAATATTGACATACGGGCACAAGGCGTACGCGCCGAAACGGGGTTTACCTTCAAGAGAAGTAGCAGCGGACGACCAGAGTTTCGCTCCGTCTTCTCACCGGCGGCAGGGCTTCCAGTGGACGCTTACATTCCGCTTGACGATCCGAGTTTTACCAACGTTATGTGGGGTGTCGGGCGCGGCGCTGTCCTGAGTGGCGTTCAACCGGTTTTTGAAGCGAACCTAAAGCAGACCTTCACTGTTGAAGCACTTCCAGCCCTCCTTCAAGCCCAATCTCCGGTGACAATCCAAGGGATAGTCTCAGGGCTACCGGCGGAAGTGATTCAACTCCTACCACCAACATTGCAGGAACCCGGGGCGATTGCTGCACTGCCGGCGGAAGTGGTTCAAGGGTTGGTACCACAAGTGATTCAAGGACTGCCAGCTCCTGTCTTAGAAGAACTCGCTGCATCCTTGGTAACCGACCTCTCCGCCGGATTTGAGGCACTCATCCCGACACAGGTAGACGGTGTCAAAAATGTTCTCCGTTCGCTTGACCCAGAGGCCGGGAACTTTATTGACATTGAAGATGTCAATGATGTTGATGCGCTAAAACCAACAATTACGCAAACGTATGAAGTCGGATACAAAGGGATTCTGGCGAATAAGTTGACTTTCTCGGTTGATGTCTATCACTCACGCATTAACGATTTCGTCGGGCCCCTGGTCGTTGAGACACCGAATGTGTTCTTAGATGCCGAAACGTTAAGTGCCTCGCTCGGCGCACAGATCACAGCAGCGTTAGCCGATCCGAAAAATGCAGTGCTTAGCCAAGCCGTGCTCGCGTTTGACGCACCTGAACAAGGCGGGAACGGCGACGGTTCACCGGTTGAGGAGTTGGTCAGGTTGTTTATAGCAGGTACCGACAACAATGGGGCAGCTTTCATTCCGTTCGGCACGGTCACCCCAGAACAAGCATCAGACCCGAACGCGGTCATGCTGACCTATCGGAACTATGGTGATATTTCGCTCAACGGGTTAGACCTGAACTTCGCCTATTACCTGAGTCCGAGTTTGAGTTTTGGTGCGAATTATTCGTTTGTCAGTAAAGACCTTTTTGAAGACGTTGATGGACTTGGTGATATTGCGCTCAACGCACCAAAAAATAAGTTTGGTGCAAGCGTTCAATACGTTAATACTGATTATGGATTAGGCGTAGGACTTCGGACACGTTTTGTGGCGGGTTTCCCTGTCAGGTCGGGGGTTTACGTGGGTGATATAGAATCGTATTATACGATTGATTTAAACGCCGGTTATGAAATACCCATCGGTCCCAGACCGCGGCTTTCATTCACTGTGCAAAACCTCTTAGACCGTAGACATCAGCAGTTTATTGGATCCCCCGAAATCGGGCGTTTATCAATGGTGCGTCTGACACAAACTTTCTAATCTAAACCAAATCTAAAAAATAAGATTGCATTATAGAGGTTTTCAGATGCTATGAGGTATTCGCATGTAAGAGGCCCAATGAATTGCGCGACTACGAGCCAGTTTTTTGTTAATGACAGGCGTTTATTTAGAAATGGTATGACCTATAGGCGCAAAGTGTTGATAGTGGTGGTCTGAAAAATCTGTGTCCTTATTCCAGCGGAGCAATATTGCTTTGCAGTGAGAATAGAAAAGAGGCTACACAAAAAATGCACTCCAGTGGAGTGCTATGTCCCTAAGCAATTTTAGTTTGACACACATAAGCGAGGAAGATATAATAGGACAGACTTATCTTGATAGATATAGAGCAAATATTGGAGAGATATAAAAACCTATGGCAGATACCTATACCCAACTCTATGTGCATATTGTGTTTTCCGTGAAAGGGAGACACGCGCTTATCCGCAAACAGCACAAGTTAGAACTTCACAAATACGTCACCGGCATCAGCAGTAAGATTAACGAGCTGGAGGTAGCCATTCATGATTGAGAGACGGTTAAGAGAACTCTGGGACAACTTACAAGGCAAAAAACCGCACCTGCCGCATTTTCTATCGGGAATCTGTTTGGACGGTATCCGTGGATTCCATAATTTGCGAGTCGTGTTCGATTACCCTGTTAGTGTCATCGCGGGCGGCAATACCACCGGTAAGTCATCGTTGCTCTTTGCTGCGGCTTGTGCTTATAAGGTACCAGGTGCTGGTGTTAGGGACTTCGTACCCTCTACACTTTTTCCAGATTGCCGTCCTAAATTTGGTGAACGCCAAGATGTGAGGGGAGAGGTTAAAATAGAGTTTAATTACTTGACACTTGACGGACCACGTTCCATGCGCTGGCAACGTGCCAAAGCTTGGAATCGGAGTTTCTTCGGTCGTAAAAATGCCAGTCAACCGGAGCGACAGGTCTATCTCAGGACCCCCAGCAATCTGAATAGTCCGGCTGAGGTGCGCGGTATGCTTAACATGTCACGTCTGAAGTCTAAACCAGAAGAAACGCCACTGACAGCAGCACAGATTGAGTTTGCATATCAGATGTTTCCTTTTACATACTCAGAAGTCGTGGGTCTTTCCAGCGGTGATAAAAACCTGCTCTTTGCTGTGCAAGAAAGCGGTGCAACTTACTCTGAATTCCACATGGCAGCTGGGGAACGCGCAATCCTGCAACTATCGCAGGAAATCACACAACTCAATGGTGCCCTTGTCCTGATTGATGAAGTCGAAGCAGGTCTACATCCTTGGGTACAGCAACAGCTCATGTTGCACCTACAGCAACTTGCGCTCCGCAATGATCTCCAGATTATTGTAACATCTCACAGTCCGGTCGTTCTCAACTCTGTACCTTTCAACGGTAAAATCTTCCTGGACCGAGATGACGCATTTGGCAAGGTAGTCGTACGTCCGGCATACCGAGACTTAATTGAGAACGCAATTTACGGACGCTCCAATGAAAAGCTCAAACTGCTCTGTGAAGACGACATCGCCGAAGGTATCTTGGAAGGTGTTTTTGATTTTCTACTTCCACAAGAGCGAATCAAGTCGGAAGCGGTTCATATCGGGCGAGACGCGGGTGCCAGCGAGTTCCCAACGCTCGCGGGCGTTTTGGCAAATTTTGGTCAACTTCAAGATACTATCTTTATCCTCGACGGCGATCAGCGCGGTGGAGAAGTAGCAGGCAGGATACAAGCAGCGGCGGGACGTGGGGTCAATATTCCAATACTGTTTCTTCCCGGTGGTGGAACACCGGAAAATTGGGTATGGGACCGGTTGAAACATATCTCTGATGCAGAAATCCAACAATTCGGAATTAATCGGGAGAATCTGTCCAACCTAATGAACCAATTGGATGCTCTTTATGATTCAGCATCCGAAAGTTCCTCAGAAATCGCGAAAAGCAAATTCCGGAGTCTGTCCGAAGGTTTGCATAGGGAGGCAGCGGAGATTTGTCGGATTGTTGCACGTTTAGAGGCGGGTCAAAAAGAGAGTGCTATTCAACCACTCGTGGATAATCTATTAGAAATTTTAAGGCAGTGGCGCGGGTAACCTTACGCCAACGCTCTACTTTCTCCGAGCTTTAACGGCGTACATGGGCCAAGAAAAATAGAAATCATCACCCGCGGGTTTAACTGTGTAATGCTCTTTTGCCTCATCAGGTGAGAGTTGTGCGAACGCATCACGGATTTCTTGCACGAGCTCTGGTGAATTTTGCTCCGGACGCACCCACCACAAAAACGACATCTGGGCGTTGCGGACGTGTGCAGTCCGTTCAAGTGAGAATCCGGCATCCGTAATCATCGCATCCCACTCGGATGGTGGACGGCCATAAACGTGTGAATCGTCCCGAAGGGCCTCTACGCGGTTCTGCCACGCTATTAATTTTTCTGATTCAGGGGAAACGGAATCTGCGAGGCAAAAAAGTCCATCTGTTCGGAGAACCCGATGGACCTCGCTCAAAAATTTCGGGACATCTTGAAAATGGTGAGGGGCAAGCCGACACGTCACCAAATCTAACGAAGCCGTCGCAAACGGCAAAGATTCCGCAGCAGCGACAGAAAACGTAATGTTCTCTATGGCTTGTTCCTCTGCCAATTCAGCTGCCTTCGCCACCATTTCTGGGGTCAGATCCGTGGCGACTACGTATGCAACCTTCGGTGCAAGCGCGAAGGCTGTGAAACCTGTACCTGTCGCGACATCCAGCGTCCGCTCTGTACCTGTCGGTTCCGCAAGGTCGAGGATGACATCTAAGGTATCCCCTTTCGCATGCGCGATGCTCTGTGCATAGTAGTCTGCGTGCTGACTAAACTGTTCTCGAACGGCTGTGTGTACGGACTTCATATATTGGTTCTCGGTTTTCAGTTATTAGTTTTCGGTCTGGGTTGCGATTGCCAAGCAACTTATTTACAACTGTTATCCTTTCTGAAATGGTAACAACTTCAAAGAAGATGTGAATTATCGGAAACCCCTTTAACTGATAACTGGCAACTAAAGACTAATTGAAAACAATGACCCCGCGCGCGTTTTCACCGGCTTCCATATCCGCGAACGCCTCGTTAATCTGTTCAAGCCGATAGTGCCGTGTAATGAGTTCGTCTAACTTCAGTTTGCCTTCCGTGTACAATCTCAAAAGTTTTGGCATATCCACCCGCGGGTGGCACGAGCCGTAGAACGAACCGATCAGCTGCCGTTCTGTTGAGACAAGATGTTGTGCCGGAATACTAACATCCATCTCGTGGTGTGCCATGCCGACGATAACAGCAGTGCCAGCCGCTCGCACCATACGATACGCCTGCACAATCGTCTTCGGATTTCCGATCACCTCAAAGGCGTAGTCTACCCCAAGACCGTCGGTTAATTCACGAACCGCTTCAACCGGATCGCACGTTGCCGCGTTGACGACATCCGTCGCTCCAAAACTTTTCGCAAAGTTAAGTTTCTTCTCAGCAATATCGACAGCGATAATCTGTTCTGCTTGCGCGAGTACCGCACCTTGGATAGCGTTCAGACCCACGCCCCCTGTCCCGATAACCGCTACGGCGCTGCCGGGTTCTACTTTTGCAGTATTGAGCACTGCACCGACACCGGTTGTCACGCCGCATCCGACGAGTGCTGCTTTTTCTAACGCGTAGTCTTTGTCAATTTTCACGAGATTTTGTTGTGGGACAACCATGTATTCCGACATCGTCGCGATGCGTGCCATCTGAAGGATACCGTCTCCTGAGCCGTTATGCAGACGATACGTGCCGTCCAATTGGAACCCGCGCGGGACATCGTAACTTTCGCACAGACAGACTTTTTCCATCTGACACATGCGACAACCGCCGCAATAGCTGACGAAAGACAAGATTACATGGTCGCCCGGCTGAAAACCTGTTACATCCGCGCCAACGCGTTCAATAATCCCCGCACCTTCATGCCCAAGGGCGACAGCGGCATCGTAATAGATAGCACCCGTGACGACTGACAGGTCTGAGTGGCAGACACCGCTTGCAGCAGTGCGGACGAGGACTTCGTTTGCCTTCGGTTCATCTAACTCAAGTTCCTCAACGACGACCGGTTCGTTATGTGTGTACATAACAGCAGCACGCGTTTTCATGCGTTTCTTTCCTCCATAACTTTTCCTCAACGATAAGCGTGGCGCCGATGTTTGATTCGGTAAATTTCAATAAGGTGACGCGAGTCGTCTATTTGATAGAGAATTCGGTACTCCCCAACCCGGATTCGCCAATGTGAATCTGTTTCCCCTGAAAGTTTAACGACTCCTGGTGGCCGCGGGTTATTCGCCAAAGCCTCTAACTGGACATCAACGCGTGTCCTAATGTTTTTCGGTAAATTCCGAAATTCTCGTTCAGCACGACGTTTTAGATAAACAGTATAAATTACCGGAGTATTCAAAGTTTCCCGTCTTTTTTTAACTCGGCTCGAATTTCCTGATATGGGCGAGACTCGGTTTCGGTTTTAACCGCGGCATCCATCTCTAAAATGTCCTCTAAATCCTCAAGGTGTTCTATGAGAAGGCGATACTCCTTCATTGACAAAACTACTGCGGTTTTCCGCCCCTTGTCATTGACAAGATATTTGGGTTTAATGTTGAGCATAAGTATTCTCCAAACGAGGAGCATAGGTGTGGTTTCGCCTACAGTAACGATTCCAGATAACTTCTTGCCTTTCGCATCGATTCAATCGGATCGGATTGACCTTCGTATACAATTGAGAGACAGCCGTTATAACCGACACCGCGTAAGATGTCTAAGACGCGTGGGTAGTCCAGCCATTCCTCAACACCGCTATCTATTTCATAAAACTTGGTTCGGACATAGACAGCATGCGGTGCAGTCTGCTCAATGCTTGCATAGCAATCGTAGCCCGGATGTGAAGACCCGCGATGTCCGCTTGCACCGGGAGACCCAGCGTATTGTCCGGTATCCAAGATATGTGTGAAATAGGGGTGATCCGTTCCGTTCAAAGCACGCAGGACGGCATCGCCGTCGCGTGTGACGTTATTGTGGTTGTGATTCTGCAGCCCGACAAGAATTCCCGATTCATAGCCGTACTCAGCAACTTCCTTAAAGGCTTCGATCATAGGTGGCCACAAAGTTTCCTCGTCTTCACAATCTTCAGGAACATAAGCGGCAAATACGCGTACGATCGGGCAGCTCATAAAAGCCGCAACGTCGATCCATTGTTTGATGAGCGCAATTTGTTCTGGGTGCTCGGCAACAGGTTTGCCGAAGTTATTGCTGACACCGATGTAACCCAGCGGCAATCCTTTCCGCATGAGATCCATCTTTAGGTTACGTAGGTAGTCAGCATCGGTGGCTTCAAACGCGCTTGAATGCAATTCGATAACGTCAAAACCGAGATCGTAGACGATTTGCGCGAAAGCAGTGGCAGTCGTATTTCTCACATTTAGAGACATGGTCCCCAATTTCATCATAAAAAAGTTCTCCTTTTTCGCCGAGTGGCGGACGCAATCATCTGCTGGCGTTTTTCAAGTCTGCCTATTCACTGAATTGAGGTCTGATCGTCGTGTTCTTGAAGTACGGTCTGGGTCTGTTGGCTCAACGCTGCAAGGAATTTCCGCAAGATTTGTTGAAAGTCTTGGAGTTGGTCTCGGTCCGTCTCAAGATACTGAATTCGCGAATCCAAAGTTTCTAACTGGGTGAGCCGATCAAGCACCTCTTGAATAAGGTCTTGCATTTCACGGAAGTTTCGCCGCTCGTTCTCGAGTTGCTCAATCTTATCTACCGCTGCCGTGAGATCTCTTTTGGTCTGTTTCAATTCTTGTTGTAGGTTTTGGGTGAAGGTGATGAGTTTCTCTAAGGTATTGGTCGTTTTATAAGTCTGTTGTTCTGAACGGTTATCGGGACTTATTTGTTCTTGAGGTTGCGTGTTTTGGTCTGGAATGTGTGGCGTGTCAGTTTCGGCTGCAGCATGCGTAGAGGGTTCGGCATCTGCGTTCGCAAAAGTCCCGATTAATTTGATATGGTACGTAAACGACCGGTACGGTTCTTTCCGTTCACTGTATGTAATTTGTACTCGGAGTCCTTCATCAACCCGCAGGGCGCGTATACGGCTGTGTATGTTCCGAATCACGACCTCGTTGTAGCCGAACGCATCACTTTTTTTCGGGTTTAACTGCCGAAGGTATCGGTAGAGTTCCAATCCATCGGTACTCTCTCGTTCTAATCCGTCCGCCGTCAACACACCGACGATTTCGGGGTTATCGGGATCTGAAAGTGTCTGTTCGTCAGGGATCACTATGTCGAGTGGTACTTCGCCCTGAAGAGCCTTCATCCCGATGATCCAATTTGTCGGTGATGTTTTAATGCAGTATGCTGTGAAGTCGTAGTTAATAGCCATAATTTTCTTTTCCCGCGAATGCTTTTTTCACTAAGAGCGACGCGCTCTGATTTTCACGAGCTATGTTTGTAATCTTGACATAACTTGCGCGAATTTTGGAATACGAGAGGTGCCGGTACCTTCTACAGCGAAGGATGCGACACAGTGTGCGAAGTTAAGGGCTGCCGCTACCGAACGGTTTTGATAATAGTCGATTAAAAAAGCGGCGGCGAAAACATCACCCGCCCCGGTCGGGTCTACTTCTGTAACGGGGTATGCATCGGATTCAAACTGTGTGCCGTTTTGAAAGAGTGTCGCGCCGCGCGCCCCCTGTGTTAGCACAACAATAGGTGCTAATCCAATATATTTCTCTAATTCGTCCGGATAGGTTCGGAGGTCTTCATCGCTGAGAATTAGTACATCAATATAAGGCAAAATCTCTTTCGCGGTTTCCCAGCGTTTTGCTGCAACTCTACCGTTGGCATCCCATTGCCGAAGCCAGCCTTGCGGTGTTGCGCCTATTAATGTATCCTCGCTGAAACAGTGAACGACTTCAGCTGAAACTTCATCAGCAATCGGACACAAGTACGCGATATTGCTCGTACGCCATTCAGCGGGGACATCGTTCTCTTTGAGCTGTTGGGCAATCCCTAAAACAAATTGTTGTCTATGTCCCTTTTCGTCGTATTGGTTATCAAAAATCGTTGTGTCAGGGGATTCATGATAAACCGTTTCTATGCCTTCTAACAGCGAATTTTGTCGATCAAAGTTTGCACCGACTGCTGTAACCGCGCGGGCGCGGTGTCCAAGGTTCCGCGCAGTCAATGTTGAGTATGAGGCGGATCCACCAAGAATGTAACCATTTGGCGAGACATCGTAGCAGAAGTGACCGATTGACAGAAAAGTTGTGGACGTTTGGGGGGATGTATTCATTTTAGTTATAATTCAAAAACGGGTTCCATGCGTGCCCACCATTCGTCTGGTTGTGCTTCTGCCACCGGCTCCTGGAAAGTTCGCATCAATTCATCCCAGGCTTTACACTTTGGGTTTTCTTCAAGATAGCGTGGAAAGTCACGATCTATATCAAATGTATCAACTGTCTCCATCGCCATAAACAGACGGTACCCCAACAGATAAATATTCATCTTTGTGATACCGACAGATTTAAGGGCAGCGAGTACCTCAGGCCAGGCATCTCGGTGATACGCTTTGTATTTTTCTATAACCGATGGATCGTTTTTTAGGTTCAGTGTTAATCCGTAATGTTTCATTTAAATATTTCCAGTGCTTTTTGGATAATTTCAGTGTGATCAAACGCGAGTTTCGGTAGGTCCGTATTTAAGAACCAAGCGACTGCTGAGGCATCAGAACCGGCTTTAACGTTTAATGTAGACTTTCCAATGACCGTAGCGTAGGCGATGGTAATCACCCTTCCACGTGGATCGCGAGACGGTGCCCCGAAAGCACCCACCTCAGTGAGTGCTACATCAGTAACCCCGGTTTCCTCTACTAACTCACGGCGTGCCGATGTCTCAAGAGGTTCCTCCATCTCAATAAAACCGCCCGGTAGTGCCCAGTGCCCTTCAAAGGGTGGATGCTTACGTTGGATCAATAGCACATCTAAGGCATCGTCACTGAAAACAACGATGTCAACAGTAACGGCAGGACGTGGGTAATCATAACAAAACATTATACTTTAGTAAAATAAAAAAATGCAGCCCTTGAATCGCTCTTACTCCAAGGGTTGAACGCCTTGCTCAATAAGCATATTCCTTAAAAACGGAAATTTTTCAAAGAGTTCTTGCTGCGCTTCTAAGCGTTTTTGCGCTGCAACAGCATCTTCAGCCTTCAATGCAGCTATTGTCTCATCCGTCCGTCTTTCGGTTTCCCACACCTGTGCCAATATTTCCACAGCATCTTCAGAGTAAACTGCAAGATTTTGCAGGGCTTCATTGCGCCGTAGTCGTGCTTCCCGAAGTGCGTTGGTTGCTGATTTTATCCGCTCATCGTTTTGAGAATCAAAAGCTTCTCCCATTCTTTCCTGTGCTGTTTGGTACTCTGATTCTGCTATAAAATACTTTTCAAAGGCTTCAGCTGCTGTATCTTCAGTGGAAACAGTCTCTTGCGACATAGATTCTTCAGAATCTGCATCTTCGCTATGGACCTGGCTGTCGTCAATTTTTTCAGACGTTGCAGTATTACCTATATCTTTTGATTCTGTATCTATACCCGCGTCACCTTCGCGAGGCTTTTGTATAGGGTCAGAAGGCTCTGGTTTTACCGATAAGTCGCTGCTGGGTTGTAACGGAGTACTTTGATAGACCTTCTTAGGTTCAGCCGTTAGTATTTTCTGAGCAGGCCGATGATGTCCAAAATACCAAAGCGCGATCGCACCTATCGAGAATAGAACAACATAGATGAGCATAGAGTACTTTTTCATTTCCAATCTCCTTACCCACTGAAGGATGGTTTTCCTGCTGTTACAATAGTCTATCAGAATTCTCTAACTTTTTCAACTGCTTAATTTTCCTACGGATCCAAGCTTTTCAGGACCTCATTCCAATCCCATACGAGGATTGTGCCATCCTCATTACCCGTGGCAAGGCACGCCCTATCTATTGTAATTCCATAAGATACCAGATTTTTACATTTTCGTCAACTTTTTTCTATACTTGAAATGAATATGGACGTAGTGGTATAATATACTTACTATGGACTTACAAGCGGCATGTAAGCGCATTATTGAGTTGGGGAACACATCGAAAATGAAAGTCCTCTTTAAGAAAAATATCCCAAATGCTCTCATTATTTCCATTGGGCTTCATATCCTTTTACTCCTCGTGCTTGGGACCTTGTATCGACAAAGGTATGACTGGCACGTTAAGCCAGTTACTGAGATTGAGGTCTTCAAGATCCGCTCGCGAAAGTCCATGCATATAGACAGAAGACTCCCCCGTTTTTCCTTTCAACCCTCGGCATCTGCGGAAAATATGCAGCAGATGAAAACTGTTAAAGTTGAACCCCCACCGCTTGAGACATCCGCAGCACTTGTATCGTATCCAGATGCGACAGTCGAATTACAGACACCTGAACTTGCCTCACCCGTCCGTTCAGAAGAAGGGGCCTATGAGAAAGGCTTACAGGCTAAACCCGTTGGTGGATCAGGTACGGGTAGCACTGGGCGCGGATTAAGTTCACGCCTCTCAGGAAATGGGAAGCTCGGCGGTGTTGGGCGCGGTTTCTTAGATGGAACAGATGATGAATCTTCCTCCGACCTTGAAGGCCTTACGCTCCCTGATTTAGCGTTGACCAAGGTGGGCAAACATATTGTCACGAATCGTAGCACCGATCTCGTTGATGTCGTCTTTGTTGTCGATGGGAGTGGCAGTATGAAAAACGACATTGATGCTGTTCGAGAACATCTCAATAATATGACGGATCTCTTTGACAGTGCTGGGATGGACTTCACTATCGGTGTCGTTGCCTTTCGCGCCGGTACTGGGTATGGTCTCCTCGGATTGGACTTTGAGGTAATTCCGCAGACGCGTTCTATTTCTCAGATTAAAAAAGTCTTGTCGCAATTGAAATTCCGAGGCGATGAAAACGGCTTAGATGCCCTGATTCGCGCCGCGGATGAGGTGAAATTCCGGCGCGCCGCTGAAGTCCACTTTATTTTCGTCACAGATGAGTATGTAAGCGGGGCATATTCCTCTATGGATGTGGTGATGAAGATGAAGACTTCCAGAATCAAAGTAGATGTTATCGGTCGTGATGAACCTTTCCAGAAATTCGTAGCAAAGAGTACCGGGGGTTTATGGCTGCCGATTTCAAGCCTCACGATCCAGTAACCCGATAGAGCACCTTGATTGAAGGGGCACAACCTAAACAATGGGCAAGAAGGATAAACACTACGCGCTCGGTTTGACGTTCCTTTTTCTCGCAGTCGGTGCGTTTACTGCGAGCCACCATGAGATGTGGCGCGATGAAATTCAGGCATGGCTTCTGGCGCGGGACAGTACCTCAGTCTTTAATCTCTTTGCGAACCTCAAATATGAGGGGCATCCCGGCTTGTGGCATCTCTGCCTCATGCCGCTGAGTCGCATCAGCCATTCTCCAGTCCTGATGCAGATGTTTCACCTGCTGATTACGGGTGTTACGGTCTACCTTTTCGTTCGCTACGCGCCTTTTAACTGGTTCCAAAAACTGCTCTTCTGTTTCGGATATTTTGTCATCTATGAATACGCGATTGTCGCCCGCAACTACGCGCTTGGTCTTCTGCTGATAACCGTTTTTTGTGTGCTTTTCAGGGAACGCTACAAACGTTTTATCTGGGTCGGTTGTGTGCTGTTTCTGCTTGCACATACGAGTGTTCATGCGTTGATTGTCGCTATAGCGATAGGCATGGCGCTTTGTTGCGAATATGTTTTTGGGGGTCGGTTTCTTAAGCCTTTAAACGAGGAAATTACGGCTATAGAGAATAAAAGATCCATCTGGATCGGGTTCGCACTTATCGGTATCGGTATTCTTACAGCAGTGTTACAGCTCAATCCACCGCCAGATACCGGTTTTGCCGTTGCATGGAATTTTAACTATGATGTGAAACGTGTCAACGATATCGTCAAACTGATTTCCCGGGCCTACCTTCCGATCACGAGACCTGTATTCGGCTTTTGGGGTTCAAACCTACTCACAACTTACGCGCTCTTCCAAACCATCCAAATTCCGCTCTGTTATTTCCTGATGCTGTTGAGCGTCCTGTTATTTCTCAAACGCCCGACTGTGCTGTTTACCTATCTCATCTCAACATTGGGACTCTTGGCGTTTTTCTATATCAAATATCACGGCAGTATCCGTCATCACGGCTTCCTGTTCCTGACGTTTCTGATGTGCTGTTGGATGTATCAAGACAGCCCGGCGATCCATCTCGGTCGGGCTGAGCGACAGGGTGCGGATTCTACAATAGATCGGATTCTAAATATGGCAGGGAGGGTGCTTGTAACGGTGCTGCTTATCTGCCATGCTATGGGGGGTATTACAGCCGTCAGAATGGAGCATCGCTATGTTTTCTCTTACGGCAAACTGACAGCCGAATATATCAAGTCGCAACGCATGCAAGGCCTCCCAATGGTTGGCGAAAGTGATTTTGCTGCCAGTACGGTCGTTGGGTACTTAGAAAAACCTCAACAAATTTACTATCCACGCGGGAGCCGACTTGGCTCTTTTGTCAGATGGGACAAGGCGCGCACCCAGGAGGCTTCCAATGCGGTCGTCATTGAAGCAGCGAAAACGCTGAGTGTCCAGAGGAATAAAAAGGTGCTAATTATCTTGAACCGTGCTATAGGTGTTAAACTCCGTGAGCAGCACGACCTTACCACCGTAGCCCAATTTACCGGTTCAGTCGTTGGCGACGAAGGTTTCTATCTCTATCTGATGCCCGCGCCGTGACACAACCCTCTTCTGTAGGGGCGATCTTCCAACTGTGAGTTTCACTGCTTGCTGATAAAAAAACCGAAAACTGAATGGCTCTGGTAACCCAATGGAAAACCTTGATTGAAAGGTCATAGCATAAACAATGAGCAAAAAGGATAAACACTACGCGTTCGGTTTGACGTTCCTCTTTCTTGCAGTCGGTGCGTTTACTGCAAGCCACCATGAGATGTGGCGCGATGAAATTCAGGCATGGCTTCTGGCGCGGGACAGTACTTCGCTCTTTAATCTCTTCGCGAATCTCAAATATGAGGGGCATCCCGGCTTGTGGCATCTCTGCCTCATGCCGCTGAGTCGCATCAGCCATTCTCCAGTCCTGATGCAGATGTTTCACCTGCTGATTACGGGTGTTACCGTCTACCTTTTCGTTCGCTACGCGCCTTTCAATTGGTTCCAGAAACTGCTCTTCTGTTTCGGATATTTTGTCATCTATGAATACGCGATTGTTGCCCGAAACTACGCGCTTGGCCTTCTGCTGATAACTGTCTTTTGTGTGCTTTTCAGGGAACGTTACAAACGTTTTATCTGGGTCGGTTGTGTGTTATTTTTGCTGGCGCATACGAGTGTTCACGCGTTGATCGTCGCGATAGCGATAGGCATCGCACTCTGTTGTGAATATGTTTTTGGGGGTCGGTTTCTTAGACCTCTAAACGAAGATATTGCGGCTATAGAAAATAAAAGATCCATCTGGATTGGGTTTACACTTATCGGTATCGGTATTCTTACAGCGGTTTTACAACTCAATCCGCCACCGGATACAGGTTTCGCTGTCGCATGGAACTTTAACTATAATGCGAAACGTGTCAACGATATTGTCAAGTTGATTTTCCGCGCGTATCTTCCAATCCCAAAGGCTACACTCCATTTTTGGGGGTCAAACGTCCTAACAAGCTATCCTCTTTTCCAAACCATTCAAGTTCCACTCTGCTATTTTTTAGTGCTTTTCAGTGGGTTGTTATTTCTCAAACGACCGGCTGTGTTGCTTACCTATTTCATTTCAACGTTTGGACTCCTGACATTTTTCTATGTGAAATATCATGGCAGTATCCGGCATCACGGCTTCCTGTTCCTTACATTTCTGATGTGCTTTTGGATGTATAGAGACTGTCCAGCGATCCATCTCGGTCGGGCTGAGCGACAGGATGCAGATTCTACAATAGACCGGGTTTTAAATATGGCAGGGACGGTGCTTGTAACGGTGCTGCTTATCTGCCATGCTGTGGGTGGTATTACAGCCATCAGGATGGAGCAGCGCTATATTTTCTCTTATGGCAAACTGACAGCCGAATATATCAGGTCGCAAGGCATGCAGAACTATCCAATAGTTGCTGAGAAAGATTCCGCTACCAGCACTGTCGTCGGCTATCTACCGAAACGACAGGTTTACTATCCACGCGGGAGCCGACTCGGTTCTTTTGTCCGATGGGACACAGCGCGCTCCCGCAGTGCGCCCAGTGAACTTGTCATTGAAGCAGCGAAAACGTTGAGTATCCAGACAGCTCAAGAAGTACTAATTATTCTGAATCGCTCTTTAAGTGCTAAACGACGTGAACAACACAATCTCACGTTTTTAGCAAAATTTACCGGTTCAACCGTTAGGGACGAAGGTTTTTATCTTTATCTAATGCCTTCCCCTTGATAATGACTTTTGTAGGAGGGGTTTTTAACCCCGACGCTCCGACTGTGTATTTTTGGCACACAAACTTTTGCTTGACAGAATTTGCAATAAGTGTTACCCTATTAAGAGTTATTTTTCTCAGAAATCGGAGATGTTCCTGATACATGCCAAAACGGAAAAGAAAGCCCAAGAACACACCCGCCTCAGACGTGAGCGGCGAAGATGATGTCGTGCTGCGTGAAACAGCACCCTTGCAGCTGCGTTATTACGGTGACCCGGTCCTCCGCAAAAGAGCCGAACCGGTCGTAGAGATCACGGAGGCAGAACGCCAACTCGCTGTACAGATGTTAGAGACGCTGTACGCGACAGGTAACGGTATCGGACTCGCGGCAACGCAAGTCGGTGTTTTGAAGCGGCTTATCATTGTTGACATAGGCGAAGATGACGATGAAACCTACGAACCCTTAGTGCTATTCAACCCAGAAATTCTGAGTGCTGAGGGTGACGCGTTCGCTGACGAAGGATGTCTCAGTATCCCAGATGTGACGGCGGAAGTGAAACGTCCAGAGAAGATTGTCGTTGAGGGAATTGATATCCGGGGTGAATCCGTTAGTGTTGAAGCCGATGGCTTGTTGGCACGTGTGTTGCTACACGAAGTCGATCATCTCAACGGCGTACTTTTTATTGACCGGATTAGCGGATTAAAACGGCAATTACTGAGAGACGACTTGCTGAGAATACAACAAGCTGAACGACCCGCTTGATACTTGAAACCTGTGCACTATCTGCGGAGGCTATTTCGGCATAACTTGTCCGCCGAAACTTGGTATTCAAAAATATGTTGAAACAGAAACTTGAACCTACTTTACAGGCAAAACTCGACCGCCTTTATACGTGCCTAAGTGCTTATAAAAAGGTTATCGTCGCTTTCTCTGGTGGTGTTGATAGCACATTTCTTGCAGAGGCAGCACAACACGCATTGGGGGATAACGCCCTTGCTGTGACTGCCATTTCTGATTCCTATCCGATCCGAGAGATGAGAGCTGCGCAGGATATCGCCAAGCAGATTGGGATCCGCTTCGAGACCGTCAATACGCAGGAATTAGATCTTGAAGGGTATGCAAGCAACCCGACCAACCGATGTTTTTTCTGTAAGACGGAGTTATTTGATAAGCTGCGTCCTATTGCTGATAAATATGACGTGGGAACGATCATCTACGGCGCGATTCCAGACGATGTCGGCGACCATCGCCCCGGAATGGATGCCGCAAAGCAGATGGGGATCCAAGCACCTCTGATTGATGTCAACTTGACGAAAGCAGAGATTCGCGAGATTTCAAAGGCGTGGGAGCTTCCGACATGGGATAAACCGGCGTTCGCCTGCCTCTCCTCTCGCTTTCCGTATGGCATGCGCATCACCCGTGAATTGCTACGGCAGGTGGATGCCGCGGAGCAATTTCTCTACGATTTAGGGATTCGTCAATTCCGTGTCCGGCACCACGGTGACCTCGCTCGAATTGAGTTGGAGGCGCAAGAGATTTCGAGATTGCTTTCAAAAACCGTACGGGACGACATCAGCACACACTTTAAAACACTCGGATATATGCATGTCACGCTCGACTTGCAGGGGTATCGTTCCGGGAGCCTTAATGAGGGGGTCACGACTTCTTAGGTGGGAGAAGATAATGCTTGGGGCGTTAGCATTTCATCATAAACCGCAAAAAATTTAACATGTCCAACCAACAAACACAACAACTTATCGGCGTAGACTCCTTCAGTTGGAAGAAGTGGGACGCTTGTACGCATTGTGGACTTTGTCTCCCCACCTGTCCAACCTATCGAGAATTAGGCTTAGAAACGGACTCACCACGGGGTAGACTCTACCTCATGGGGAGTGCCTTCAAAGATGAGGGGGCCACCCCGCTCAGCGAAGAATGGTCAGAATACATCTACCGGTGTTTAGATTGCCGTGCATGCGAAACGGCTTGTCCGTCCGGTGTCCATTTCGGAGAACTATTAGAACAGGCGCGTGCCATCTATGAACAGAACGCACCCCGCTCAGCCGCTTATCGATTCTGGACGAACCTCGTCTTCAAACAACTTCTGCCGAATAAAGAACGCTTGGACCTAATTTTTGAGTTGATGTGGCTCTATCAGCGGCTCGGTATCCGATGGCTTGTGCAAAAGACGGGTATCCTGAAACTGATGGGACAACTCGGACAAATGGAATCGTTACTGCCGAAGATCCCACCGCCGCAACTGAAATATACAATACGCGACATTACACCCGCCGAAGGCGAGACTCGGTATCGTGTCGGATTCATACCCGGGTGTATTATGAATCAGGTTTTCACGGAGACGAATGTTGCAACGATCCGGGTCTTAGCAGAGAACGGTTGCGAAGTCGTTACACCCCGACAGCAGACCTGTTGTGGTGCGCTACACCTTCATAACGGCGTGCGGGATGTCGCTTCGGCACTTGCTAAGCAGAATATTGATGCGTTTGGTGCCCAGAATTTAGACGCTATTATCATCAACTCTGCTGGCTGCGGTGCGACGCTTAAAGAGTACGAGGCACTTTTAGAGAACGATACCGCCTACGCAGCGAAAGCGGAACACTTTAGTCATAAAATGCGCGACATCAGCGAATTTTTAGCCGAAATTGAGATGATACCACCGACGGGAGAAATCGCCAAGCGTGTTACTTATGATGAACCGTGCCATCTCCTTCACGGACAAAGCGTAAAGGAGCAACCGCGCAAAGTCCTTGAATCGATACCGGGACTTGAGTTGATTGAGTTAACGGAATCCGAATGGTGCTGTGGAAGTGCAGGGATTTATAACATCACACAACCGGAACTTTCGCAAGAGATTTTGGAACGTAAGATGGCGCACATCGCTGAAACCGATGCAGATATCGTCGCAACGGGGAACCCCGGCTGCTTGCTCCAGATTCAACTCGGTATTCAGAAACATGGCTTGTCTATGAAGGCGATGCATCCTGTGAATCTTTTAGACTATGCCTATCGTGGTATCGCCCCAGAGGATTTTTTGCCCGAGCAGTAGCGAGGGCAATAGTGTAAATAATGTTTTTGTCAGATAACGATATTATCAAGTATATAGATAACGGGAAAATCAGAATCTCGCCTACGCCCGACTTGGAAACACAGCTCGGCAGTTGTTCCATTGATTTCAGATTGAGCAACACTTTCCGGGTGTTTGAGCATAGCAAGTACCCGTATATTGATCTGGGTGCAGAAATTGATGCCGACGATTTAATGCGGCGGGTTGATGTGCCTGATGGTGATGCTTTCACGATGCAACCGGGTGAGTTTGTCTTGGCGGCAACGCAGGAAAAACTTGAGTTGGCAGACGATGTGATGGCACGGCTTGAAGGCAGAAGCAGTTTGGGACGGCTCGGCATTATCGTCCATAGTACTGCCGGTCTCTTTGACCCAGGTTGGGTTGGTATTCCGACTTTGGAGTTAGGGAATTTGGGGCGCATGCCGGTCAAATTATACCCTGGTATGCGGATCTGTGCGTTTACTTTTGCGCAGCTTTCTTCACCGGCACGTGTGCCGTATCAACTCAAACCGGCGAACAAGTATGCTGGGCAGGACGGTCCCGAAACGAGTCGATTCGCCAAAGATGTTGAATTCTCGGAGGAATAACGGCTCAGTCGCGGTTTTGATAGAGGGGCGGTGCTATGCGCAAAAAACGGGCAATGCTATGCCTAATAATTTGGCAAGATTTTGAAGTTTTTGATATGCGGCGTGACAAAAAATCGTAGCAGCGGACCGTTTCACGCCAGCTTTCCGTCTGAGGTCGCTGTAATTCGTGGTTTTATACGAAAATTTACCTGTTTTCGTCAAATGAATGCCTATTGTGCTCAATCAACGTTGATTGGCATAAATTTTGCTTACCTATTGCGTAAGACACTCGTCAAGTGGTATGAGTTGCGCGTTCAATTGACGAATCAAGGGCATTTTTCTGAGTTATTGGAACGGGATTTTAGGGAAGCCACTGGACTTTTATGCCTCGTTTCTCTGCGCCGTTTCATCAGATTGTAATCTCGGTCTCTGGATCGAGGAGTTTTGAGTTTTGATAGCAAGTTTCGGCTCACAAGTTACGCCGAAATTAGGAGGATATGTGAATGACACCAAGTGAGGTGGTTGCACTTGCAAAAGAGAATGATATAAAGATCATCGACCTCAAATTTATGGATCTGCCGGGCATGTGGCAACACTTTTCCCTTATGGCAGAGGAGTTGAGCGAAGACCTGTTTGAAGAAGGTTGTGGTTTTGACGGCTCGAGTATCCGTGGTTTCCAGGCGATTAATGAAAGCGATATGTTGCTCTTTCCGGATCCAACGACGGCTCTGATTGATCCAGTCTGCAAGGTGCCGACGCTCAGTATCACGTGTAACATTAAAGACCCAATCACGTTGGAGAGTTACACACGCGATGTACGGCATATTGCACAGAAGGCGGAAGCCTATCTACAGTCCACAGGTATTGCTGATATAAGTTACTGGGGACCTGAAGCAGAGTTCTATCTCCTGAATGATATCCGCTACGGACAGAACCAGAATTCTGGCTTCTATCATGTTGATTCTGTTGAAGGCAGTTGGAATTCAGGCCGCGAAGAGAATCCGAACCTCGGTTATAAACCGCGCTATAAAGAGGGTTACTTCCCGGTACCACCGTCGGATACACTTCAAGACCTCCGTTCTGAGATATGTCTGAAGCTGATGGAAGCGGGCGTTGATGTAGAAGTTCACCACCACGAAGTGGGAACCGCGGGTCAAGGTGAGATTGATATTCGGTTTGGTACCCTTACGGACACAGGCGATAAGCTTGCCCTCTATAAGTACATCATCAAGAATATGGCGCGTGCGAACAACTTGGTCGCCACCTTTATGCCGAAACCGCTCTTCCAGGACAACGGTTCCGGGATGCACGTCCATCAGAGTCTCTGGAAAGATGGAAAGAATATCTTCTACGATCCACAGGGATATTCGCTTCTCAGTGAAGACGCGCTCTATTACATCGGTGGCTTGCTCACGCATGCCCGCTCGCTTTGTGCAATTATTGCGCCGACAACCAACTCCTACAAACGGTTGGTACCAGGGTATGAAGCCCCTGTGAACATCGCCTACTCGCAACGGAACCGTAGTGCATGCGTCCGTATTCCTGTCTATTCAAAGAGTGAGAAAGCGAAACGGGTTGAGTTCCGGACACCAGATCCGTCTTGTAATCCTTACCTCGCCTTCAGTGCACTGCTTATGGCAGGGCTTGACGGTATACAGAACCGCATCCATCCCGGCGATCCGCTCGACAAAGACCTTTATGACCTTGAGCCGGAAGAGCTCGCCGACATCGAATCAACCCCCGTCTCTCTCGGTGATTCCTTGGATGCCTTAGAGGAAGACCACGAATATCTCCTCAAAGGTGATGTATTCACCCAAGATGTTTTGGATGTCTGGATTGATTACAAACGTGAGAATGAGGTCGATGCAATCAACATGCGGCCGCATCCGTATGAATTCTTCCTCTATCACGATATTTAGGTCGTGTGAACGAGGTTTTGAGAACGCTCTGTAGGGCGGATCCCGTATCCGCCCACTCTACTTGTATTATAACCTTGAGGGCGAAGATTGTAAGCCCTGATTGAGAAGTGGTTATCGGTTATCGGTTATTGGTTATCAGTCAAAAGATTTCTTAGGGCAGGCCAGTTAACTGTCCCCACCACCACGACCCTCTTTAACTGACGACTAATGACTGATGACTGACAACTGACAACTATTCATTTTTAGCAAGGAGTATCAGATGAAAAAGCTAGAATGTATTATCCGCCCCTTCAAATTGGAGGAGGTCAAAGAGGCACTCAGCAGTGTGGGTGTTCGGGGCATGACAGTCAGCGAAGTTCGTGGATTTGGGCGTAGCCGTGGGCATACCGAATTGTACCGTGGTAGCGAATACACGATCGAATTTGTCCCGAAATTAAAAATTGAGATCGTTGTGGCGGAAGAAAATGTTGACAAGGTCGTCGAAGCCGTGCAACAGGCTGCTGCTACTGGCAAAATCGGTGACGGCAAAATCTTCGTGCTGCCCATTGATGAAACCATCCGTATCCGTACAGGTGAAAGAGGGCCTGCCGCTGTTTAACTTTCTATTCTATTTTCCCCCGGAGGCGGGTTCCCATGCCCGTCTCTATTTTTTTTAAGGCATACCGTCCGTACTGCACGCAGATTCATACGAATCCAACTTGGTGAGGTTCCATGAAGATTAAAAAATTAATTCGGTGATTCCTTGGGGCAGTCCGGTGCGGTTGCAAACCGCACCTACCGGGTCTGGGGAAAAAACGAAGCCACGAGTGCTTCCATTGCTGGTACTGTTCCGACAGCTGGTAAAGACGACATCGCTGCCCATGTTTCGTATCCGCCCTCCTCTATCAACGCCTTATCTGTGCAGATATAACCGATATATCCATTCGCCAAGCTGACGAGAAATGTTGGACTCGCATTGGACTTTGATTTGATGTTCATGCCTGTCTCAACGAATACCTCTCCGGGCAGTGCGACAATCGCCGCTTCACCGAGACGGATGACCTGAACAGGCGCGTTCATCTGTGCTGGCAACTTTGCCAAGCGTTGACATTCACGCGCATAGACATCAACAAGTGCCTGCGGTATTGGCTGCCCAACGACCCAGCTAAAGGGACCGGTTTCATAGCCGTTGTAAGTGCCTTGCGGGACAGATAGTACCTGCTCGGCAACTTTGAGATCTGCATCGGTAATCTGTTTGCGTTGGAACGTCAGCGTAGCAAGGTCGCCGCTGAGGTCAAGTGTGTCGTGCATCTCCATGAACTGCATCTCAGTGATAAAATGTCCGGCGAGAACATTTGCCATTTTCACTGCCTGTTGATGTCCGCTCGCTGTCCATTTCGTCCGTCCACTGAAGTCGGTATTGTTAATCTGTCCAGATGCGGCGTTCCAGAGCAGCGAGATACATGTATCCCCGAGATAGTGTTGCATGAGTCGGTCAAAGTGCCCAAAATAGTCTGCGGAAAGGGCATTGCCGTTGTTTGTCCCGATGTAGTGGAGCGAAAAGTTAGCCACCGCGGAGATCGGAGTCCCGTCTTCGGCTGCAACGAACATCATCGCTAACTCTGGATCAATTGTACCGGTCGGCTTCACAAGATCTGGGTTTTCGATACCGGGATTAAAACGGACAGTGCCATCTTTCATGTGCCACCGCCGATTGAAGGTGATACGCGCTTCATTGACACTGGCGAACCCTACCCGTGCAGGCTGGAGTCGCCACACTGCAAGTTCAACCGCATCGGCGATTTTCAGTGGCACCCATTCAGTGTACTCGGTATCCTCATCAACACCAAGCAGATCCGCAACTGCGACAGCGGTGTGTGTATGCGTCGCGTTTACCATGACGTGTGCTGCGGGGATACCACACCTATCAGCAATGCGTGCTTTGGCAGCGTTTGCGACCTGCTCTGGTATAGCGATGAGATCACACGTAACGATTGCGATCCGCGTTGCCCCGTTGTCGATAACAACGGCTTTGGCGAAGAGTTCATCATCAACATTTTCAGCGTATCTGGGTCGGAACCCGCCCGGTATGCGTGTGCCGAGGGGTGCCGTAATATTCGCGGTCGCGCTTCCGGCTTTAAGAGTTGTTTGCATTTTTTTAACTTTCCTTGCGGATAAACAACGGAATCTAAGGCTTTAGCGTTTTCCGTGTTTGAGTCGCCCTCCACTTCGTTTCGGGCTTGGTTTTTGGTGTTCTTGATTGGGTTACTCTCCTTAATGCGAAACTTG
Source organism: uncultured bacterium (assembly GCA_964593655.1). Taxonomy (GTDB): domain Bacteria; phylum Poribacteria; class WGA-4E; order WGA-4E; family WGA-3G; genus WGA-3G. The sequence continues at coordinate 47,206 of CAZQIP010000294.1, forward strand.
TAAAGAATTAGGGATTATCTCAGCCAACAAAAACCGCACCAACAATTATTTTCGTGTGTTCGTCATGATTGTAGTCTTGGAATACCGCTTGAGATTTCCGGGTCTCGGCCAATACGGAACGGGTGGATGTCAAAATCGGTTTTGCCGTTCAGTGTGAGTTCACTCATGATGCGTCCAACAAGGGCGCAAAACTTGAAGCCGTGTCCTGAGAAACCTGCTGCTATGAGTAAGTCTGAGCAGCGTGGGTGTGCGTCAATCATAAAATCTTCGTCCGGGGTTTCGGTGTAGAGGCAAACCTCGGCATGTGTGGTTTTCCCCAGTTCCGGGATGCGTTCTTGTATGTATGCATCTATATGTGCCATGTAATCTGCGTCCGGAGTGCGTTCGCATGTATCAGGGGAAACGATTTGCCCTCTTCCGTGACGTGCCATTTTTACACCAGTGCCAAATGCGGGAATACCGTAGAGAAATTCGCCATCTATTGTTGCTTCTGTGAAAACAGGGAATTGATCAGGTTGGAAAAGGTTCGTGTCTGTCGGTTGGTAGTAGCACACCTGTTGTTTTGTAACGGTGAGCGGCAGGTCCAATTCCGCGAGGAGTTTCCCTGTCCACGCGCCGGCGGTCACGACGACCTTTCTGCCATAAAATAAGTCGCTTTCAGTGCGGACAGTCGGAACATCTGCTTGCCAATCAATGTCGGTTACGGGGGACGCTTCTCGGACTGTTGCCCCGGACTGTTCAGCTAATTGCAAGTGCGTAGCGACACACTCGGAAGCATAGAGGAAACCGGTGTCTTTCTGATAGAGGATGTCCATATCGTTCGACACTCGGAACTGTGGGAAACGTTTTTCCAATTGCGTCGCGCTCCACCATTCGGATTCAACGCCAGCGGCATCTAAGTTCTGCCGCGCGGTGCGTCCATACGGGTTCCCGCTTGCACCGAGACATACACTCCCTGTGATGAAAAGCAGAGACTTCCGCGATGCGGATTCGAGGTCGCGCCATTCGGCGTATGCGGTTTTCATCAATTCAGTGTAGAAGGCTTTATCGTAGAAGAAACGGATGATACGGGTTGGGCCGTGTGAACTGCCGAAGGTGTGTCCACGCTGGAACTGTTCTAAAACGAGCACGTTAGCACCCGATTTAGCGAGATGATAGGCGGTTGCACTCCCCATCCCACCCGCACCGATGACAATTGCATCGTAGATATTTTTAATTTTTCCTTGCGGTTCGGTAAGGCGAATTTGTGCATTCACGCGCCTTCCCGTATATCCGCCCTCCACTACGTTACGGGC
>CAZQIP010000295.1:0-9266 GCA_964593655.1 uncultured bacterium
CTGCAGACACTGCCGATCCGGGCACAACTTCACCTAACACTTTTGGGGGTGTTGGATAACGGCATCCCACCGCGAGTACCGAAGGCGCGAACGGAAAAGAAGACGGACGGAACATCACAGCAGCAAAAATAAAAGCAAAAATAAAAAAGTGGAGGATACCAGACTTGAACTGGTGACCTCTTGCATGCCATGCAAGCGCTCTCCCAGCTGAGCTAATCCCCCACACTCAAGATTATTTAATTATACTATACATTTTCAAGAAATGCAAGAAAATTTTCCCTTTTTTAGAAAAATGACGAAAAACACGAAAAACGATCCATTTTTCTCCTTCGCGAACCTTGATCATGACGAAATGCAGCTTGCGACAGGTGCGCTCCTTATCGCTCAAAGCGAGTACCCTGAGCTTGACATTGAAGCATGCCTGCACCAATTGGATAAAATGGCAGACACCGTTCGGGAACGGATCCAAGGCACAACGCTGCCGGAACAGCATATTGCTGAACTTAATCGCTATCTATTTGAAGAAAAAGGGTTCACTGGAAATATTGATAACTACTACGCTTTAGGGAATAACTTCCTTAACGTTGTGCTGGAAAAAAAGACAGGTATCCCAATTACGTTAGGCGTTGTCTACATTGAAGTCGGCAGGCGTGCCGGTCTCCCACTCGTCGGTGTAAATTTTCCGAGTCATTTCCTTGTTAAATACCGACGTGAACATTTAGACATTCTGCTCGACGTGTTTGAAAATGGGATGTTCATGGATGATGATAGGCTCCGCGAAAGACTCCAAGCGAACTTCGGTGAAGACGTACCCTTAGAACGGAATATGTTAGCGGAAGCCACGGATAAGGAACTTTTAGCACGTATTTTGCGGAATCTGACCCGTGCCTATACACTCCTTGAGCAGTATGATAAAGCCCTCACCGCGGCTGAACGCATCACATGGTTGCTGCCCCAGGTTCCTGATGATTACCGTACACTCGGTTACTTATATTACAAGAATCATGCGTATAGCGAGAGTATCACTGCTTTTGAAACGTATCTTCAACTTGCGGGAAAAACGTCCGACACCGCAGCGGTTGAGCAAAATATACAACATCTCCACAAATTGCTTTCTCGTCTGAATTAAGAGATTAGGACGATACCCACATTACCCCCACACAAAGCAGAAATTCCAAAAAATATGACTTTTTTTGCTGGATGTGATATACTGAGTTTGAATGTCTGATTAGCGGATTTCTGTTTTCAAGTCCGTGGTGCTTCAGCACAATAATCGGTCGTAAACATTACACTTGAATTTCTTTCAGCGGTTTCTGGAAAATCTCAACCCAAATTAACATTAACAATGTAACAATGGAGGAGATAACCATGAAGTACCTGGAACGCTATGGCACCTGGGTATGCTCTGTCCTGTTTCTGCTCAGTTTATCAATACCAGTGCTGGGACAGGGAGAAAAGGAAGAAACGCTTGTTGGGCACTGGACATTTGAAGCAGGTGTCGAACTTGAAGATCTTATGGGTAACTTTGCCGACATTACACTTATGGATGCTGAAATCAAGGATGGACAATTAAATGTCGACCTTGGTAAATGGGCGATCGCCAGTGGGTACGATGGTCCGGATATCGGAGAAAAGACGTTGGTATCGTGGGCTATTATGGATGACCTTGACGTACAGAAAGGTTCAATATTAACCATTGATCGCCTCTCCGATCCGACATTTGACGCGATTGTCTTTGGAGAACGTCAAAACCATCGTTGGATGGCGGGAAGTGGTTGGTTTCACCGCACCCAAGATCCCGACCCTGGATTCGAGGAAAAGAAGACCGGAGAGCTGATTATGATGGCGATCTCGTACGAAGATGATGGCGGTACAGCACGTGTGAGGATATATCGTAACGGTGACGAAATCGGAGACTATACATTTGGTCAATTCGTGACCTTCGATAACAAAGATGCCGAGGCAATTTGGGGTAAGCGGCACGGCGGTTTAGGCGGAGGACCCGGTGATCTTGACGCTCATATTGAAGATTCACGTATCTATGCATCTGTTCTCAGTCAGGCAGAAATTAAAAAATTACTACCAAATACGCTTGATGTAGCAGCGCGCGGTAAACTCGCTACTACGTGGGCAAGGCTGAAAACGGAATAGATATTTGGACATTAGTTTTCTGTTAGAGGTCCCGGAGGGTTTTGAAATCCGTTCGGGACCTTCATGAAAAAATGAAACTTGAATTAACAACTGGAAACCTTTGTACAAAAAACAAGCACTTCAAAAAATGCGATGAGAGAAGAAACCATGAACATTATTTTCCAAAAGGAGGGATTGCTAAAAAGATGTTAACCAAAGCCTGTATTGAACATGAAAAATTAAAAGTAAGTTCTCCATTTTTCAAGGATGCCCTTGCACCGACGCGCGATGAAGCAACACTTCTGTCTCTGCTCGATAACCTCGGTAAGTTGCCGGTAGGATTTAATGGTGAGTTATTTATCCCCTTGCTCACGCATACGAACTCGAAAATCCGTATGCTTGCAGCAAAAAATATAGGCAAACTCAAAGATGAAAAGTTTTTAACAGAACTTTCACAATTAGCAGCCACTGAAGAAAATACTTTCGCACGTCGCGAGGCGATTTCAGCCATCGGACGCATGAGAAGCGAGAAGGCAATACCAATTTTGACAAAGTTTCTCGCCGACGTAGATCCGAAAGTCGTTTTACAAGCACTACGAGGATTACTCTACTTCCAGGAAAAACCTGAAGTCCAAACAGCGTTAGACTCGCTACGAGAACATCCAAATGAACTTATCCGAGAACATCTTGTTAGTGAAATAGATCACAAAAAATCAGGACGGCAAAATGGAAAAAAAGACCCATACCATCCAACCAGCCCAGATGCCCTCAAAAATGTAATTATTCATGCTGATGTCCAAGAATCACTTAAGATGATCCCCGATGAGTCAATACATCTCACTTTCACGTCTCCGCCCTATTACAACGCGCGCGATTACACGATTTATCAGAGTTACGAAGCATATCTTGACTTCCTAACCGCTGTTTTCAAAGAGACACACCGTATTACTAAGGACGGACGGTTCTTTGTGCTTAACACATCCCCTGTTATCGTGCCACGCATCAGTCGGGCGCATTCGAGCAAGCGGTATGCTATTCCGTATGATATGCACCCGCGCCTCACCGACATAGGATGGGAGTTTATTGATGATATTGTTTGGACAAAACCGGACTATGCTGCAAAGAACCGAAATGGCGGATTCTTTCAACATCGTAAACCCCTTGGTTATAAGGCGAATTCTGTCACTGAAAGTGTTATGGTATACCGCAAGAAAACAGACAGGTTGATCGACTGGAATATACGTCAGTATGATGATGAAACCGTGGACGCAAGCAGAGTTATGGGTGACTATGAAAAAACGAACCTATGGCACATTAATCCCGCAACAGATAAAGTTCATCCTGCAGTTTTTCCGCCTGAATTAGCGGCGCGCGTTGTACAATTTTACTCGTTTAAAGGCGATCTCATCTTTGATCCATTTGGAGGCAGTGGGACTGTTGGATATGTCGCATTGACGCATGAAAGGCATTTTCTTCTTTGTGAAAAGGAAATAGAATATGTTGAGCGTGCAAATCAAGTGCTTAATGTAAACTTGTTTGCCCATGCGAAACCTCGGGTTCTTTCGCTTATTGAATTAAAATCTGAACTTAGGGAAAGGGATTAAAATTCATGACTGTTACTGGAATCGTTATCAAAAACATTATCCGAAAGCTGCTTGCAGGACAAGACTACCGTTCTGAAGTCTTGAGTCTGATTAATGCAGAGTTCTTACAATATGTTGTTAACTTTTTCAAGCGGATAGCTTGGGCAAAATTAGATAACGAGAACGTGACAGCTGACTGGTACAAAAAGGAACTCCTTTGCTCAGATTCGCTTACCAAAGAGGAAGTTGCTGTTCATTCAGGGTTGAACATGAAAACAATCTCAAATATGTACAATTCAGCTAGTAAGCAAATTGTATTAGAAGCATCCTTAGAACATTATGATACGCTTTACGATGCCATTAACAGCCTAACTGAACAAGATAACATTGATGTAGCCCTCACAATAAAATTTCGGGATGTGAGCGTTGATTTGAATATCAATGAGAGTTTGATTGTTATCAACACACTTGCAGTAAAGCGTTCGGCACTCCGAGGTGGATATTGGAGTACAGCGGGAAAACAAGTTGAAAAACCTTTAATGATTGCACTTTGCGCGCTTTTCAAGGTACCCCAAAAATATTATGACCAAAGAAATTTACCAGAATCACAACGCGAATCAGATTTCTACCTGTTTGATGACACTGGAAAGGATTATCCTGGTGAAGTGAAGTTGATGGGAAAAGGCAATCCCGAAAGTGCCGATGCCGTTTATGCACGAGATAGCCGCTTTCTCGTTGCTAATAAACTGTCTGATACCAATAAACAACAAATGGACTCAGAAGGCATTCTCTGGGTTGAACTCCAAACCGAAAATGGATATAAACGGTTTGAAGAGGTCTTAAAGACTTTGTCTATCCCTTACGAACCCTTTACCGGAGATTTACAAGGTACATTAGATAAAATTTTGCCCGTTATCCTATCTGATGATGTCCAAGATTCCGTAACTCCAGAAGTGGTCTTAAGTGAAAGTGAACAGAGGAACGAGTCTGGCTCAGAATTGTTAGTCGAATTCTAATGAAAATTTTAGGTATTGACACCTCAACGCCGATTGGCAGCGTCGCCCTAATAGATGGCAGTAACTTAGCCGCTGAACATACTCTCAATATCGTTCAAGCGCACTCCTCCAGGCTCATGCCTGCGATCGACACTGTCCTGAAGTGGAGCGATATTACGGCAGCAGACTTAGACGGATGTGCAGTCGGTATCGGGCCCGGTTCGTTTACCGGTATCCGTATCGGTGTTGCAACGATAAAATCTCTATGCTATGCGCTCGACAAACCGATTGTCGGTGTCTCGACCTTGGAGGCTGTTGCCTATAACCTCCGATGGACAAACAGTATTATCTGCCCACTTCTCGATGCCCGACGGAGTGAAGTCTACGGTGCTATTTTTGAAGGCGGCACGGAATGGCAACGCCTCAGCGAGGATCTCTGCTTATCACTTGATGCTTTCCTTGATCGTCTTGATACGCATATTTCTCCAGAGCAGCCTATTAACTTCGTTGGTGACGGATTGTTGACGTATAGAGACGCAGTCCGCGAAAAGCTTGGCGAGAAAGCCTATTTTGCGGATGCTATCTTCAACGTCCCACGCGGTGCGATCATCGCTCACCTCGGGGCCCAACGTCTACACAACGAAGATATTGATGACTACTGGACCTTAGTGCCGAACTACGTTAGAGTCGGGCTTTATTGACCCAAAATACTTCTTAAGGAGATATCTGATGCCATTTTCTCGTTTTTGTAGATGTTTACTCATTTCATTGATCTTAGTAGGCGTTACTGTCACAGCACACGCCTTAGAAGTCGGTGAACGTGTGTTCGGTTCCCCATTCGCCAAAGCCATTGAATACACTGAGAACTTTCACGGAAAAAGGAATCTAATTATCGTGTCTTATACCGATGCTAACTGGAAGTCAACAGTCGAGAGTGTCACCAAAGAACTCAGCGCAAAATACGAGACGATGATTGTGTGGCAAGAAGTTCCCAAGAACGAAAAAAAGGGAGTCATTATCATTGATAAATCGGGGTATGTCCGGTGGAACTATACCGATGAAACCGAAAATTTGACAATAGAGGATTTGACAGCAGAACTCGCCAAACTCAAGCGTAATACGCCTTTACCCATCGGCTCACCTGCCCCGGATTTTAACCTCACCGAAGCAGATGGCGAAACAGCATTCAGGCTCTCAGACTATAAAGGCAAAAAGAACGTCCTCGTCAGTCTGCTGCTTCAGACTTACTGACCCGTCTGTGCCAACTATACGGCGCAGTTTGCGACCGACCGAAAACTATTCGACGAAAAATACGATACCGTCGTTGTAACGATTAAACCGGAACCGCTCTCAGTCATAGCGAAATTTAAGGACCCCGAAACAATGGGCATCCCGTTGCTTGCGGATCCGGGTTCCTCTGTCCATGAGGCTTATGGTATCGTTAAACCTTATCACTTCCACCGACGGGATATGTACCTACCTGCGACGTTCTTAATCGATAAAGAGGGTAACCTGAAATGGCTCTATATCGGTGAGCGGAATTCCGACCGTCCGGATCGAGCACTGATTCTTGAACAACTCTCGAAACTTTAGGGCTGATGAACCGTATCTTTAAAAATACATCCAGTCTCCTTAGTGCACACCTTATTGGCCGCCTCGGCTCGTTTGTAATAACACTCTGGTTAATGCCACGTTATTTCACTGAAACTGAGTTAGGCGGCTATTTTGTTGCAATCGCGCTCACGAACCTGATTGCGATTCTGACAGAATTCGGTATACAAAACCCACTCATCCGGGAAATGACGCTACATCTACAGCACACCCGGCATTATCTCGGTAACGCGCTTATCGTTCGTGGGATTCTGTCGATCATCGCATACGGTATTATGCTTATCAGCGGTATCTTCCTCTACACCCCGATAATCGTAGAGATGATAATTTTCTTAGGATTGGCAGAGATTACCAATTCCATTGCGCAGTTGTATCGATGCGTCTTCCGCGCACACGAGGAGATGAAATATGAGGCATTCACCGTGATTGCCGAGCGTGGTACGTTCCTCTTAATCAGTGGTGGTGCGATCCTGTTTGGATATGGACTGGTGACTGTTTGTCAGGTAATGTTGGTAGCAAGCTGCATTAATCTCATCTTGAGTGTTGGGTTCACCCGATTCCGCTTTATTCCACTCCGATTCCAACCGAGCAGGGAAATTGTGAAAGTGTTGATGCAGCAGGCCCTCCCGTTTGCTGTCGGTAATCTCCTCAATCTCCTCTATTTTCGTGTAGATGCGATTATGCTGCCAAAACTCAGTTCAGAAGGCTTAGATGCCAACACGTGGTATGGTTTGGCATATACCATTGTCAACGCCTTCACGATTCTACCGGGTGCGTTCATGATGGGTGCGATGTTTCCAGTGCTATCTCGTGCTTGGGAGAGGGAAAAGGGCAGATTTCCAAGCGCATACACGTTCAGTATACGATGGATGGTACTGTGCGGATTTCCGTTCGCTGTTGGGCTTTCAATACTATCTCCTGAAATTACGAGGGTATTATTTTCGACCTACACATCGGATGAAGTCGGTAAAATTGCAACGGCACTTCAATGGCTCAGTTGGGCGGGTGGACTGATCTTCTTAACAACCGCAGTGCTGACGGTATTACGAGCGACAGATAAACGGCGTGCTTTCTCAGTTCTCATGGGAACAACAGCCTTCTTGAACATTTGCCTGAATCTATATCTGATCCCGCGTTTCAGCCATGTCGGTGCGGCGATCGCGATGGTCATCAGTGAAGCGTATGTGCTTGGCGTTGGGATTGGCTATATCTCAAGAAATATAGTCAAATTTCGCGAAACATTTGTCATATTTCCGACGCTTCTGAAGGCCGTCTTTCTCTCTGTAGTGATGGGTATCGGTCTGGTGCTATTGAAAGGATTTTTGTCTATTTGGGTGCTGATTCCATTGGCGGTGCTGTTTTACGGTGGTGGCATTGCCGTTTTGGGTGAATTTCGGACAAGATTTAGGTTTGATTAGTCAGATTTTCTTTCCTCAAGGAGTTTCATTTGGTTTCATCTCCTTCAGCAGTAATAAACAGATCCGCCCAATGTGCCCAGTCGCAGGTTGCGCTTTCAATAGAATCGGTTACCAATTCTAACAACACGGTTTCACCTGCGAACTCAGATAGAGAAATTTCCGCGTCGACCCAACCCGGTGTGTTAAATGCGAAGTGTTCATATCGTATCTCACCGTTGAGAAACACTTTAAAAAACAGTCCATCAAGACTGCAACTTCTATCAGGCAACCCCATCGAAAAGGAGAAGATCAACGCTTGGGCATGCGGTAAGGATAATAAAAATTGGAGAATGGTCTGCCCATTAGGGGGCGGATGCGCCGAAATCGTCTCTTTACTCACACCATTGGCAGTTAATGTCATTCGTTGACCTGAATCCCAAACGCTTCCGAGTCGGAATATTCCGTCATACTGGAGTCCAGCGGCGAATTCCATATCTCTCAAATTATAGGTTCCCTCCACCTGTCGCGGCGTATTGAAGAAAAAGCGCATCTCTGCAGGCAGTTCGGTTTCAACGGAATACTGTCCGCCCCCTTGATGTTTCACCGTATCAGGAAAACTTTTTATTGGTTCATTAGGGAGGAAAAACCCTACTTGTGCCATCGGATCTGTGGGTTCAGAGACAATTTTAGGCTCGCCCCACACAGCCCAATCCCACGCGCCATTTCCATCGGGACCAGGTGTCGTTGTCAATCGGAGTTTAATCTGTTGGTTGCGATAGGGTGTCAAATCAAGACTAAAATGTTTCCACTGCTGTTCGTTGTAATGTTGGTGAAAAATCTCCTCACCTTGTACAGTAATGATGAACGTTACGCCATCAGAACCTGCAGAACCGTCCCGCAATCCGATGTCGAACCCCAAAAGGATGTGAGGACTCTCGGGTAATGAGAGTGTCCATTCTCCGAAGGTGTCCCCGCTGATACCTTGATACGGCGGATGTGCATCAATCGCGGTCTTGTGAATTCCTGATATAGAAGTTTCAACCAGTTGGAAGGTAGCCTCTCTTTGCCGAGGTAACTCTTCTCCACGGATAACAACACCCGTTCTCACAAGATGAAACTGAGACAATACGTCAATTTCGTGAGATGTACTCGTTCTTTCAAGACGAAAGAGGGCAGCATTTTCCGTCACACGTGATGCTGTTACGGAAACACCTTCTGGTAAGGCGTTAATATGTACTTGCGAAAAATCGCGGGGGGCATCACTTAAGAAATAAGGTTTTTTAGGATTTAATCCGAGGAGCGTTGTCTGATTATAAGCGTACCAATGTGGAAGACTTCGCTCGGTTTCCACCTGTGTTCCCCCAAAGATTCTTTCATACCCGATGCCATTCTCCGGCAGAACGAAGGTAACCCGTCCGTCCATTTTTTGAAGTGTTGCGACTTCACCGCCTTTTCCTATATATTGAAAAAGCGTTCCTGTTCCCCAATCCGTTTCAAAATCAGGTTTGAAACCCAATTTTTGCCAAGCCTTGGCGAGCGAGAGTAACTGC
>CAZQIP010000296.1:0-3472 GCA_964593655.1 uncultured bacterium
ATCTCCAGCAGCGCGCGGAACAGATTCCGATTGAACCGCCAGTGCCGCAAATCGGACCCCGTAACCAACTACACGTCTGGTCTGAGTACTTTGGCGCAGATGAATTCTACAAAGAATACCCAGCTGCACGCCTCTTTCGCAACCTTGAACAAGTGATTCAGCTCTTTGCAGAGAAACTTCCAGAACACGCACGCGTCGGTGTTTTGCCAGCAGCCGGAATTCAGATATTAGGGGAACAACATTGGGGTTAAAAACCTTTCTATGAGATGGAGGACGATTATGAATAACACTGCTACAGTCTACTCCAGTGCTTGGTATGGAGATGAAGAACTGACACTGAATTTCCCCAAAGGTTGGGAGGTGGAGGTACTTGGCCCCAAGGATGCCCCTGCACTTTCTGATATCCAGATTGAACGGGCATTTGCTGAACCGATCGGCACCGCGCGTATAGCGGAACTCGCGAAAGGTAAAAAGAGTGCTGCTATCGTCGTTGATGACTTGAGTCGTCCGACTCCTGCTGCGGTAGTTGTTCCAGTGCTTCTGCGTGAGTTGGCATCGGCAGGTGTCCCGAAATCCGAAATTCGATTTGTTGTCGGCGGTGGTTCCCACCGCCCCCTCACTGATGAAGAGGTGGCGAAGAAGATTGGGACGGATATTGCTGCTGAATATGAAGCGACAAGTCACGACTTTATGGGCGGCGATCTCCGCGCGTTGGGAAACCTTGAGAACGGGATGCCTATCTACCTGAACCGCGTTGTCGCAGATGCGGACTTCAAAATCTGTCTCGGTGGCATCTATCCACACGGAGCCGTCGGTTTCGGGGGCGGCGCGAAATTGGTTGTGCCCGGCATCGCTGGTTTCGCCACGATGTTCTATTTCCATACCTTCTCACCGAGTCGCGGGCATGCCGTCATTGAAAGAAAAGGCAATGAACCCGATCATCGAGATTTTTCCGAAGCTGTCGCTCGTGTCCTCGGGCTTGATGTCATTGTCAACACTGTCCTGAATCGTCGCCGTGAAATTTGTGGGCTGTTCGTAGGTGACTTTGTGCAGGCACACCGTAAAGGCGCGCACTTCGCTTTAGATACCTACAGCACAGAGATACCGGAAGCGAGTCGGAAAGAGACGGATTTGGTTGTGCTTAACTGCTACCCGCTTGATAGTGATCCGATTCAAACAGGCAAAGCGTTGTGGGCGACGCGTTATTTTGAGAAAGCGCATAAGATGGCACTCAACCCGGCGACTGACGGCATCTGCTATCACGGGTTGTTTGAGCAGATTGATTATGCTCGCTTCGTGCAGCAGAAAGCGGAGCGGACAGAATCTGAACTTCCAGCCCCACAACTCGGTACACAAGATCAGCTACACGTCTGGTCAGAACACTTTTCAGTGGATGATTTTTACAAAAAACATCCTGGTGCACTCCTCTTTCGGGATCTCGATCAGTTGATTGCCTTGTTCGTTGAGAGACTTCCAGCATACGCTAAGGTTGCTGTACTGCCTTCCGCTGGAATTCAGGTATTAGCACCGGAGAAATAGATGCAGATATCTAAAGAGCATTCGACCGAAACCTCTTTCCTACAAAGCGTTAATACCTTCCTCGGTAAAGTCGAAACTGGTGCGTTGTGCCTTATTGTCGCGATGATGCTTGGGCTTGCAATACTCAAAATCGTCATGCGTTACATATTCAGTGCGAGTCTGTTGTGGAGCGATATGATGCTTCAGCACTTGACGCTCTGGCTCTGCTTCTTCGGTGCTGCGCTCGCGACTTGTGAAAGGCGACATATCAGTATTGATGTACTGAGTCGGATTCTGCCGGGAAAGGTCACACGTTGGACGAACCTTGCGGTTGATTGTGTTGGTTTGGTAGTGGTTGGGATTTTAGCGTATTACGGTTTTCTCTTTCTTGGAGATGAGCAGTCAAGCGAGGCTGTATTAATCGGAAGTGTTCCATTGTGGTGGGCGAAGACTATTATTCCCTACGGTTTTGTTCTCATCGGCATCCATGTGGTGCTTCAGATTGGCATCCATCTAACAGATAGTGCGGATACGCCAGATGCTGTTGAAGGAGAATCGGAGTCATGGGATTAATAATTGGCATCGGTTTGATAGGCTTTGCTCTGCTGGGTGGTGCGCTTTTTGTCTTGCTGGGTGGTGCCTCGATTATTGGCTATGCCATGGCAGGCGAACCCATCTCAACAATCCTGATTGATTTTAACCGGCTCACTCGGAATTCAACAATCCTGATTATTCCGCTCTTCACCTTTGCAGGATATATCATCGCTGAGGGGAAGGCACCACAACGGTTGGTGGCGTTTGCGCGTGCAAGTGTCGGTTGGTTGCCGGGTGGTATCGCTGTGGTTGTCCTCGGGACTTGTGCGTTCTTCACCACTTTCACAGGCGCGTCCGGCGTAACGATTATCGCCCTCGGCGGGTTGGTCTATCCGATTCTACGGCAGACTTATAACGAGAAGTTTTCGCTCGGATTGATAACCGCTTCAGGGAGCATCGGGTTGTTGTTTCCACCGAGTGTCCCGCTGATCCTCTACGCCATTATTGCGCAGGTTCCTATTGATAGGATGTTCCTTGCGGGTATTATCCCCGGTCTGCTTATTCTCGGTATTCTGAGTATCTACTGTTGTGGCTGGAGTGTTATCAAAAAGACTGAGACAACACCGTTTGATTTGATGGTTTTCCTGAAAACGCTCTGGGAGGCGAAGTGGGAACTATTTCTGCCGTTTTTTGTGTTGGGCGGTATTCTGTCCGGTGTCGTTACGTTGGACGAAGCGGCTGCTCTAACTGCCCTCTATGCCTGTATCGTGGAAATCTGCATCCACCGTTCGATTTCGTTGAAGGTGTTGCCGCGCATTGTCAAGGAGAGCACCTTGCTTGTCGGTGCAATCCTTATTATTCTCGGTATCGCTTTAGGGTTAACGAATTATCTCATCACGCTTGATGTGCCTACGACTGTCCTTGATTGGATCCAATCGACAACAGAAAGCCGTATCATTACCCTCATCGGACTCAATATTTTCTTACTCATTGTTGGGTGCCTGATGGACATTTTTTCGGCGATAATTATCGTGGTGCCGTTGCTGCTTCCTATCGCTGAGCAATTCGGGATTGACAAGGCGCATCTCGGTATTATCGTCTTGACCAACCTCGAAATTGGGTATTTAACACCGCCTGTGGGAATGAATCTGTTCATCTCGAGCATGAAGTTTGATCGGTCTGTCATTCTGCTTTACCGATCGGTTCTGCTGTTTATCGTGTTGTTGTTGGTGGCACTTGTACTGGTGACTTATGTGCCGGAATTGAGTCTCTGGCTCCCGAAAGTCTTTGGCAAAACATCAGCACCGCTTTTCTAATAAAAATAGGACTTACGCAAAATCAGAGAATTAGGTCTATCATGACGCAATCGGTGCGGTTAGGAAACCGCACCATAGATATCAATTTAGCGGTGCCCTTGGAA
>CAZQIP010000297.1:0-14410 GCA_964593655.1 uncultured bacterium
ATCTTCAGATGCGCCCGCTCCACAAATCGACAATTCTGCTGAGTAAATTCGCAGCGTATCTTGTCGGCACGCTTGCGATCATAGGCGGATCTCACCTGATCTTAACGGGTATTGTCGCGACACACTCAAAGCTTGATAAAAATATATTGTATCACATAGGCATGAGTCTGCGCTATACTGGATCAATGGCATTGTCCTTGTTAGCGTATGGGGCACTTGCTGCCGCATTAGCAGCGAGGTTCAAGCACCCTGTCCTATGGGGATTGTTGTTTGTGATGGGGTGGGAACGTATTACTGCAGCACCCTTCATGCAGATGGGAATCAAGAGACTCTCTATATCACATTACCTTTTGAGTGTATTTCCGCGTTATAAGCTGTCTCGGGGCTTATTAGATGACTTTTTAGGCGCATCACCGCCGCCAGCGTGGGTAGCCCTCCTCGTAATTTTGCTCCTAACGGTAGGATTGCTGTGGCTCGCTATCCGAATCTTCCGGGAACGAGAATACCTGATGTAACATAGGTGCTGTTCCGTTTGTAGGAACGAGTGTTTTTGCTTGGGGTATTTCTGCGGATTTCTTGTCGCTCTCTACTTCCATCAACTACCCGCTTTGAGAACCCTTGCAGTTTCACGCGACACAATTAATTCTTCATTGGTAGAGACAACCAGAATCTTAGCACGGCTGTTATCTGCTGAGAGATCCGCTTCGCCAGTCGCTTGCTCATTTTTCGCTGCATCCAAGTGAATGCCGCACCACTCAAGCCCCTCGCAAATCTGCGCGCGGGTTGCAGCACTTTTTTCACCGATGCCGCCAGCAAAAGCGATTACATCCACACCTCCGAGTGCGGCGATATACGCGCCGATATACTTCTTCACACCGTAAACGTAAGTATCCAGTGCTAAACGGGCATTATCATCACCTGCTGCGATCGCTGCCTCTATGTCGCGCATATCGCCACTCGTACCAGAGATACCTTTTAAGCCTGAATCCTCTATCAATTGACGGCGAATCTCATCGGTAGAGATGCCTTCTTTGTCGAGCATATAGAGTACCGCAAACGCGTCTAACTCGCCGCAACGCGTAGACTGGATCATCCCGTATTGCGTAGAGGTTCCCATTGATGTATCAACAGATTCACCGTCTTTGATGGCACAGAGAGACGAGCTGCCACCGAGGTGACACGAGATAACGCGTAGCCCTTTCCCTGATTCCCGTCCAAGCAGCTGCGGTACGCGTTCAGAGATATAGCGGTGGGACGCGCCATGATAGCCGTAACGACGGATGTCGTGTTGCTCTACCCAGAAGCGAGGCACCCCGAATTCGGCGGCGTAATCTGGAATTGTTTGATGAAACCATGTCTCAAAGACAGCGACGAGGGGTGTCGATGGAAGCAGCTCTTGAAAAGCGCGGATGGAGGCGATGTAAGCGGGATTGTGCATCGGCGCGAGCGGCGTGGATGCCTCCAGTGCTGCGATCACGTCTTCGGTAATCCGTGCCGAACGCCAATAGCCTTTGGCGAGAATGGTTTTGAATCCAACCCCGTCCAATTGCCCTAAGTCTTCAAAGCAACCGACTTCGGCATCGGTAATCAGTTCCATTGCGTGCGCGATCGCTGCCGTATGTGTTGGGGCATCAATTTCACCTTCGCGAGCAGGTTTCCCCGGCACGGCGTGCGTAAAGGCAGATGGCGAATTACCGATACGTTCTACACCTCCCTTGACGAGAGAGGTTGTGGTTTCCATATCAATAATTTGGTATTTGAATGAGGTGCTTCCTACGTTGGCACAGAGTATATGCATAGTGATTGTCTATGACGAATTAATAAAGAAATCCAAGGTAGTTTGACTATCGGTTTCAGGATTGAAAGTAAGCAGCCCTTCGTTTTGCGCTGCCCGAAGAAGACGTTTATCAGAACTGACCAGAATAAGGTCTCGTCCGGTCATTCTCAGTTGGTTAGCTTTATCAAGGGCACATTGAAGGATAATAGCATCGGTACTGTTGAGAGAATGTTTTTCAATGAATTTCCACGAAGCGGTTACCTGATCCTCAGTTGGGAGTACTTGAGCTACTTCAGAGTTTTTAACGAATTCCATTTCAAAGTGTTGTCGGATCTGATTGAAGAGTGTTGTGGTAATTTTGCCTTCATTTCTGCGACGGACGAAAACGAAAATAACTTCACCAGCACCTTCTAACAAGCAGAACATACGTCCTAAGGGAACACAATCGAAAAGATGGTTAACTAAAGGTGTCCCTTTCTCAGCAATATAACGTTTGGCACAAGCACTTGCATCTAACCAGAAAAAATTCACTCGCCACGTCTCTCCCGTTCTTCAATAATAGCACTGCTAAAAAGATTGTCCTCGGGGTTTATCCCCTCCTCAAGAGAAAGCTGCTGAAGTTCCTCAGCGGTGAGAGTTTTAGCATCAGGGTCGGATTTCCCGAGTGCTTTTTCAATTGATGGGTGCCGTCTCTCATGCTGTGCCTGGACCCGTGCTAAACGAACGGCCTGGAATTCTTCAGGTGTGAGTGCTTTCATGATGGGAGCTTGAAGTTCTTCTAATTCCTTTTTCACTTCAGCCAAATCCCATTCAAGCTGCTCAACCTTTATGATTAACTTCGTTATATCGGGTATCATAAGTGCTATCCTCTTCATTACTTTAAAGGATGTACCAGCAAGAGGCACATCCCTTTCCAAGTATGACATTATACATATCATATCACGCCTTCGGTAAGGTTGGCAACGTTAAACGTGGGCGTTCACCGAAATCGGGGAGTTCGGGTGGGTTCTCTTCCATTTGTCGGAGGAGTTCCTCGATTGCGCGGTCGAGTTGCGGATCGGCATCAGTGATATAATCCTGTGGACGGTAATCCACTTCGATATCTGGGTCTGTGCCGTAGTTCTCAACGCTCCAACCGACATCGACAAACCAGAACGAATACTCCGGTTGCGTCGTTCCACCACCGTCTACAAACGGATGGTGTGGGGAGATACCGATAACACCGCCCCACGTCCGCTTGCCGATCAGTAGTCCCAGCTCCATCAGTTTGAAACAGTGCGAGAAAATATCGCCATCGGAACCAGCGTTCTCATTGGTGACGGCGACCATCGGACCCAAGACGGAAGCATCTGGATACGGATGGGGTGTGCCCCAACGCGGCACGTCATAGCCAATACGACGGCGCGCCAGCTTTTCTAAAAGTAGCTGCGAAACATGCCCACCGCCATTGTAGCGTACATCAATCAACAGCCCCGGATAACTCACCTCTGCAAGAAAACCGCGGTGAAATTCTGCATACCCTCGCCTCCCCATGTCAGGAATATGGACATATCCGACTTTACCGTCCGTTTTTTCGTGGACGTATCGTCGGTTTTGCGACACCCATTCGCGATACCGTAACTCGCTTTCACCTCCCAACACTTTGAGCGTAACGATCCGTTTTTCGCCATCGTCCGCATTTTGGAATGTCGCTTGAACCTCCTGATTTGCAAGATTCACGAGCAGTTCACCCGGTGAGACGGTTTCGCTGACCCGCTGCCCGGCAATAGCGAGTAGAATATCCCCCTCGCGGACGTTAACTCCGGGTGCATTGAGCGGCGAATCTTTTGTCGCTTCCCAAGCATCTCCATGGGGGATATGCGTAATACGGTACCCGTTGCTTTCAGCATGGTAGGCATAATCTGCGCCGAGAAATCCTTGCGCATAATTCGGTGAACTCCGGTAATCGCCGCCCATTTCATATGCATGTGAAGTGCCAAGTTCACCTTGCATCTCCCACATCAGGTCCGAAAATTCACGGCGCGTCGCGATCCGGTTGAGGAGCGGCAGATACCGCTGATACACATGCGCCCAATCCACACCGGACATATCCTCTGTCCAGAAGAAATCCCGTTGCAGTCGCCACGCCTCGCGATACATCTGGTGCCATTCGGCTGTAGGTACAATAGAGGCTTTGATACGATTGAGGTCGATCCAACCGGTTTGTCGGTTCGGTCCACCTCTACTTTCGGATTTCTCCGCCTCAACTTTCTTGCCAGCCCTGATAACACGCAAACGGTTTCCGGCTACATAAACGAGCGTCTTCCCGTCACGAGAGAGTCGAAAGCCATCGATCCCTGAAACGAGCGTATCCTTCTTCTGTTCCTTGAAGTCGTAGACGTGGAGTGTGCCTCTGGGTCCACCACCACTATCACCACTGGACGGTGTCTCTTCTCCCGGAAACGAAGTGAAAATCACTTTACCTTCAAGACCGGCAATCTGTCCGTAACGTCCATGTGGATAAGGGAAGGCGACGACGCGTTGCGAAATGCCTTCCAAATCTATGGTGATCGGTTCAAGTTTATCTTTCTTCTTTTCGGATTTTTCGTCAGAAGCCTTATCACCATCATCCTGCTTTTCTTCCTCACCCTCTTTGTCCTTATCTTCTTTCTCCTCTTCAAGCGGACGCGGCTCCGGGACGAATGGGTTGCCTAATTCCTTCTGCAAGGTTATCAATAAGGGACGCATTGCCGTAGGAAAACCGAGGTCAAAGTGGAGTGCATCGTAGACAGGATTGAATTCGCGATAGGAGAGAAAATAGAGATATTTCCCTTCTGGGTCCCATGCGGGTGCGAAATCACTGAATTCAGGTTCAGTGGCGAGCCATGTCTCCGCTGTTTCAATCTTGCAGAGTTTTATTGAGCGGGTCGTCTCTGTTGGTGCGAAACTATATGCGCACCACTTGCCATCAGGCGACCAAGCGGCACCTCGGATGCTGTGATAATGCCCTTTGTCGAGTGTACGGAGTTCGTGCGTCTCCAAATCAATGTGCAGCAGTTCAAAACGGTGGTTGACGAGAAGCACGCTGTCATTTTCATCGTTTTCAGTTTGTGGAGAAACCGAAATCTCCCGGACATGCCCAATGTCAAGATCGCCGAGGCGAACGATATCAGTACTCCCATCGCGTGTATGAATTTCAAGTGCCTCCTCACCTCCAGCATCCGAGAGCGTAACGAGACGTTTACCGTCGTTGAGCCACTGCGTTAAGCGATAGCGTATCCGATCACGTTCACCGTGCTGCAGGACTGCGCCTTCCCAATTCGCCATTGTAAAGAGTTTACCACGTACAGTTAATCCTAAGGCGTGGCCATCTGGCGTTGGGGTAAATTCTTGTAGGTACCCTGACGCATTGACGAATTTCCGCTGTCTTTGGATGCGTGGACTCCGGAAGTCAACATCAACGCGATTTTCAGTGTCGCTCTCAAGATCATAAACAAACAGGTCCGCGCCGGCGTGGTAGACAATACGGGTTCCATCCGTTTGTGCTAAACGGCAGTAGTAGGTATCTTGGTGCGTGTGGCGTTGAATGTTTTCACCGGTAGGCAGGCAGGAATATATATTCCCAACGCCTTCGTGGTCAGAAATAAAATAAATGCGTTCGCCGATCCACATCGGTGTTGTGAAATTGCTATCGACAGGTTTGAGCGGTTGAAATTGTCCGTTGCCTTCAATGTCTATCCAGAGTTGTCCTGCGGTGCCGCCGCGGTAGCGTTTCCAGCGTGCGGGTTCGCGCGTCAATCTGCCGATGACAACCCCGCCGGTATCGCTAAAATCGATGTGGTTTGCGGGCCCGTAGGGTAGACGTTGTGGTTCTCCGCCTTGTGAATGAACTTTCCATATCCACGGATCAAACGCTAACCCTGCGCCGCTTGAATAGAGAATATGCTCACCATCCGTATCCCATCCAATAATAGATACATTACTTCCTTGATAGGTGAGCCGTTTCGCTTCGCCGCCGAGGGCAGGCATGATATACACCTCTGAGGGTCCCTCTTCACGCCCGGAAAAAGCGAGTAATTCACAATTCGGTGATAAACGCGGGGAGCCTGCAAGACCGAGATTCGATGTCAGCCGCCGGGCGACACCGCCTTCAACGGGAACTGTCCATAAATCATCTTCACATACAAAAACAATGGTATCTTGACATATTGTTGGGGATCTATAATATCCTGACATTCACGCCTCCGTAATAATTACATTTACTTTAGGGTGAAGTTTGAAACCACACCCATAAGTGTCAATTTAAGAAAAAACCGCATCATGGCATCGTAGGTTGGGTTGAACGGATTCCATCACATCCGTGAAAAGTCCCAAAAAATGACACCCTCCATACATGCTACATCAAATCGAGACCAAGTGAAACCCAACGCTTTTGTGTTGAAGTTTCCGGGACACTGACGGGATGAAGTTGGGTTTCACTATGTTTTTGAGTATATACGACATGCTGGATTTGAGAGGTATTGGAAGCACGCACATTTGTCTTCTCAGTGCCGTTCTACCCAACCTACGGAAATCCTAAATTGATACCTATAGTGAGATTTGAAATCGCACCCGTTAAATTTAAACACAAGGCAGGTATAACAACCTATCCACTCCGCTTTAACCTGCCGACGCGTTTTGCGTACTTCTCACCGAGATGGAACACCCAAAATCCGAGTGGGATAAGCAGCACACCGATGATGAGTAATAGAAACAGATTCCCTAACTGGCTCTCAACCGATGCATTATCAAGCATCGCTGCACGGATGGATTTGAGGGTATAGGTCGCAGGCGAAATTTTGGAAATCGGCTGAAGCCATACCGGTAACACCTCAATTTCATAGTAGATACCAGAAACCAACAATAGCATTGATTGAATGATACCCGTTGCGGCTTGTCCCTTTTCTGGCGAGAGTAAAGGAAAAATCGCTGCCATCAGGCCGATACCGATGAACGAGAGGCTTGAGATCGCAACCGTTACTGCCATTGTTAGCCAATTCGCATTCCTTAAGTCGATATGTTCACCGAAAAAGAGGGGCATTATCGCCAATACCAGCCCGGTTCGTAACAGCCCATATAGGATTGCAAAGAGGCAGGAGCCAACAAGGTGCGTAATCCGGTAGATCGGTGCCATGAAAGTATATTCGATGGTGCCTTCCCAGCGTTCCCACGTAATCGCATCGCTGACCTCGCGCATCATAATTGAGAGGAATCCCCAGATTAATGCGCCAATCACGAGGTGATAGCACCCACACGCTAAAGCGTGGGGCTTCGGTTTCATAGACAGTGCGGTTTTCTCAAAGAGTTCACCGTCTTACTCCGTCTCCACCAGCGGGCGTTTCCCGGTAGTCTCCTACACTACAGGCATATCGTCAAGTGACGGCTATCCCTGCCCGCAAAATGTTTAGCGCAGCGTTGATGTCTCGGTCGTGGTGTGAACCACATTCGGGACACGTCCACTGCTGATCGTTCAATGTTAGGGTTTCGTTATGAAAGCCGCAATCCGAACAAGGTTTCGTTGTAGCTGTCCATTGACCGACTTGTTGGAAATTACGCTTATGTTTTTGACACTTATACTTCAATATCTCAACAAACTCGTAGAAGGCAAGGTCGGAGACTTTACGACCCCACAGGCGTTTCATCCCATCAAGATTCAAAGTTTCAAGGACAATCGTATCAAACGTCTTACAGAGTTTGCTTGCGAGTTGCCAGTGAAAGTCTTTGCGTTGGTTGCTGATTTTCCGATAAAGGCGGGCGAGTTGTCGCACACACTTCCACCAACTGTTAGAACCTTTGACTTTACGACTCAGTGCCTTGTTGAGAGACCGGAGTTTCTTCAAGGATTGTTTCAAAGGTTGGGGGTGTTGTATCTTCTCACCCGTGCTAAGGGTCAAGTATGCGTCTTTCATGCCGAAGTCTGCCCCAACGCTTTTACCTGTTGCCGGCAGCGGTTTGAAGTCTTTGTAGGTTGTTGTGAGACAAAGCCAATAGCGTCCGCAACTATCACGCTTGATTGTGATATGTTTGATAGTCCCGTGCCACTGGCGGTGCTTGTGAAAAGTATAAGCCACTTTATCATACTGCCATTTACGCGTCTTTGGATGCCACTTACGAAAAGTCAATGTGATACGATTATTCAACAAAGACCACCCCGCTTGTTTAAGTGTGAAGGACTTAAACTTATGTTTCCGTCTAACTTTCGGTTTACCGCCAAGCTTTTTGAAAAAGCGGATATAAGCGTCATCAATCCGTCTCAATTCCTCTTGGAGCGCTTGACTCGGCAACGCATTCCAATGCGGATGCGTCGTCCGCTTCAAATCTGTCAGGTGTGCAGACATCGCATTGTAGTTCGCATATGGCAGACCATTTCTATATCTTTCGTCCTGCCACTCGTGGAAATACTTATGCACTTGCCAAATATCGTCAAGCAGGTTGCCAAGGCGGATACAATTAGACTGATCGTAAAGCGGATATTTATAGGTCTTCATGGATTATCGCGCATCGCGTCTCTAACCTTCAACCAAGATAGGTTAGGGACAGACATGCCTTGCAGCATGCTTGGTTGTGTCCCCAACGCGATAGTATCATTATACCACATTTATAGGTGAATGTCAAATCTGTTTTGACTTTCAGACGCAATGCCCGCCTACATCCCGCAAGCTAAAGCATGGGGGCTTGGCGGGAAGATAGATAAATATTAAGACGAAATAACTGTTGCCTTCTCAGAACCGTAAGCCAAGTCACTCTATTTCCCAAAACTCTTGACATTTCATAGGGACTTCTATATATTATACCCAAAGTTCATGAAGATTTGGTAATTTATTTTTCGTCTATTCAAAACAGCATGGTGTATTTAGCAACAACACTGATACCACTTATGTTGTTAAGGCTTATACGAATACGAGAGCGGAGGAACAATGCCGAAAATCAAAGGTCCAGCTATTTTCCTTGCCCAATTCATGCGGGACGAGGCACCCTATAACACTATGGAAAATATCGGGAAATGGGTTTCAAACTTGGGGTACAAAGGCGTTCAACTCCCCGGTTGGGACGAACGTGTGCTTGATCTTGGAAAAGCCGCCGAGTCCAAAACCTATTGCGATGAATTTAAAGGGACGCTTAACGAGATGGGACTTGAAGCGACGGAGGTGGCGGGCTACCTCGCTGGACAGGTCTTGGCTGTGCATCCGGCATACGAAGTTATGTTTGAGGCGTTCCACCCACCCGGCTTGCGCGGAGATGAAAGGACAGCATGGGCAACAGGTGAATTGACGAAATGTATCCACGCTTCGGTGAACATGGGGCTTGATGTGATTCCCGTGCTTTCAGGCGGATTTGCGTGGCACACTGTTTATCCGTGGCCCCAACGTCCCGACGGAATCATTGAAGAGGCATTCAAGGAACTCGCGGCACGGTGGTCTCCACTGTTGGATCTGGCGGACGATAACGGTCAGGTCTTCGCCTACGAACTCCATCCCGGTTCAGACATTTACGACGGTGCGACCTACGAGATGTTCTTGGATTGGACGAACGACCATCCGGCTGCGTGTCTCAACTACGATCCGAGCCATTTTCTGCTTCAACAACTCGATTATATCGACTTCATCCGACTTTACGGGGAACGCATCAAGGGATTTCACGTTAAAGACGCTGAATTCCGCCCGACAGGTCGGGTTGGGGTTTACGGTGGCTACCAATCTTGGTTTGGACGTGCGGCGAGATTCCGATCGCTCGGCGATGGACAAGTGGATTTCACACAGGTGTTTACACTGCTCACCGAGGCTGGCTACGACAGTTGGGCAGTGCTGGAATGGGAATGCTGTGTCAAAAGTCCAGAACAGGGTGCGGCAGAGGGTGCCCCGTTTATCGCCAAACATATCATCGAAACAACCGATGTCGCCTTCGACGACTTTGCTGGCGGCGAGACAGATGTAGCACGGAACCGAGAAATTCTTGGCTTGAATTGAAGATAGTTATTGAACACTGACAACTGAATTGGAGTAAGTCGCTATGGAATCTTGGAAACGGAAATTACGAATGGGCATGGTAGGTGGTGGGCAGGGCGCATTCATTGGTGGCGTTCACCGTATCGCTGCCACGCTCGATCAGCAAATTGAAGTTGTCGCGGGGTGTTTCTCTCGGGACCCGGAAAACACACGGATTACCGGTACAGAGTTATATCTCGCCCCAAATCGCTGCTATAACAGTTATGCGGAGATGGCAGCAGCCGAAGCAACACTCCCGGAAAATGAACGTATCGATTTTGTGAGTATTGTCACACCAAACATCTCCCACTTTGAGATCGCGAAAACCTTTTTGGATGCGGGTTTCCATGTTGTCTGCGATAAACCGATGACTTACAGTCTTGACGAGGCGGCGGCACTTGTCCAACTCGTCGAAGATTCGGGGCTTGTCTTCGCGTTGACACACAATTATACGGGGCATCCACTCGTGCGGCATGCGCGTGCGTTGTTCGCTGAAGGTTCAATGGGGCAAATCCGTAAGGTTATCGTGGAATACCTTCAGGACTTCCTAATGGTGCCCCATGAAAAACTCGGTCAGAAGCAGGCGGCATGGCGCGTGGATCCGGCGCAGTCAGGTATTGGCGGCACGATGGGCGATGTTGGTACGCACTGCGTTAACCTGCTCGAATATGTCACTGGGGACCCGATTACTGAACTCTGTGCTGACAAAAGTACCTTCCTTCCCGATAGAGTCCTGGATGAGGATGTCAATGCCTTGCTCCGTTTCAAAGGTGGTGGAAAAGGCGTTTTAAGCATCAGTCAGGTCGCCACCGGTGAGGAAAATGGACTTACGCTCCGTGTCTATGCGGAACAGGGCGCGGTGAAATGGGCGCAAGAGAATCCGAACTATCTTGAGCTCTATCGTTACGGTGAACCGCGGCAGACGCTTACGCGCGGTCAGGGTTACCTTTCCGATGCAGCAGCGGCAGGCGCGCGTATTCCAACGGGACATCCTGAAGGGTACTTAGAAGCATTCGCGACGATTTATGTCGGTGTCGTTGAAGCTATCCGACAATATATTGATGGCGACCCGATGGCAACCGAGGCTTATGATTTCCCGACAGTCCATGATGGATTGCGGGGTATGCAGTTCATTTATAAAGCGGTTGAGTCTTGTGAGAACGGCTCGACCTGGGTCAAAATGTGAAAGAAGTTATCAGTTGTCAGTTGCCAGTTATCAGGGCAAGAGGGTTTTGGCGTACATCAGACACTTCTTTCAACTCTCACTGCGAGGCAAACCGAAGACTGAAAACTGACAACTATAAAAGGAGACAGGCATGCAAGCACCTAACACTGAACCTTTCCGCGTCGGGTTTCTAAACGTTGACTCGTATTCGCACATGCCGCTATGGGCACCGCACATTAACCCGCGCGCGGGTCAGAAAGACACGCCGTTCACAGGCATGCGAATTACGCACTGTTGGGATATTGAATACGACAAGGCGCAAGCGATTGCGGCAACTTACGGATGCACAGCCGTCAAAAATTTTGATGATATGTTGGGAAAAGTAGATGGTGTGATCTCTGGCGGTTATTATAATCATCCGTGGAACCATATTCTCCACGAACCGTATCTCGAAGCGGGTTTACCCAATTTGATCAACCGTCCGTTTGCTAACTCGCTTGTCAAGGCGAAGCGGATGACTGACCTCGCAGAAAAAAGCGGTGCGACGATCCTTGCGCCATCAAGCCATGAGCACAACGATGCCATCTCACGCGCGAAGGCATGGGCAAGCGATAAACAGGTTGTCTGCTACACGGCGACTAATTCGTTTGATGACTATCCGACACACGGCATTCACGGTGTCTATATGGTCTGTAAGGCGATTGCGGAAGCCGGAAACTCAGTCGTGTCCGTCGCGTACCGAGCCGACAGTTGGCATAGCCCACCCGGTGTCATTACTTTGGAGCATGTTGATGACAACGGACGACAATTTTACGGCACCCTCCATCAAGTCAGCGGTTCTTGGGGTACTGTACAGATTCACACACAGGAGGCTTACGGCGGCGAGAATTTTAGAATCCACACGGGGACTGGCTATCCGTATGACAAGACGGAAATCTGGTTGCCGACGATTTGGGCGTTCCAGAACATGGCACTCCATAACGAGATGCCGCAGACGTTCGATCAGCTTCTGCACAAGACAAACGTTTTCCTTGCAGGTTGGAAATCGGTGTTGGAGAACGATGGCAAACCTGTCGAATTAACAGATGTTGCCGAGGCGTGGACGGCACCGGCTGAGTTGCCAAACCATCCCGATCACGATACGGTCTCACTGTTCCAGAAGAAATTCGGGGACGCTGAAGGATAGGAACGTGCACCGTATTACCAAGACATTGTAGGGGCGAGGTTACCTCGCCCCTACGATAAACTTCAAAATTCAGAACGGAAAGTTAACGCCACGCTTTGACACTTGCCCAAGTGGTTGCGAGTTTATCCGCTGGATCTACAGGTAAAGCAGTTAGGTCTTCCATGCTCCGCGCGATATCGTCTTCCGATAAAGCCCGATCCCAGACTGTAACCTCATCAATGATCCCGTTGAACTTTTGCCCGGTCGCGCCCCATGAGCCGATCATGGTATCGCCTGCCGTTCCCAGGTACTCAATTCCAGCTTTGCCTGCGTCCTCTGCCACAGACTTACCGTCAATGTAAATCTGTCGGGATTTGCCTTTGACATCCAACCAGAAAGTGATATGTGCCCACTTGTCGGCTTTAACCGCGGCGGGCGCGTCGAGATCGTTGCCATAAAATCCCATGCGAACCGTACCATTGTTGTAGATACGATAATGCAGACTTGTGTTCTGGGCGTTGACCTGCGTCTGTGTGAAAACACACTGCTGGTCCCCTCCACTCAATGCTGGGTTGACCCACATCGTTACGGTAAAACTCTTCTCGTTGAGTTCAATATACGGAGATTTGACCTCGCCTGCTTGCTCGAACCCCAAGGCTTTTCCGAATTTACCATCAACCCAATCCGCATCTCCGACAAGTTCTCCGTCATTTCCGTGTGGGGAAAGATCTTCCATCGCTTTTCCCTTGCCTTCATTGAATGGCAAATAGAGCAGTAATTCCTTATCCTTCAGGTCCAGCGCTTCGGCACCGAAGGGCATCAATATCAACCCTGCAAGGATCAATGCGGAAAGTAATATACGATATAGCATAATAAGTTTTCTCCTTTTAGATAAGTGTAAGTAAAGTTCCTCTAACCAATTTCATACCCGTTCAGACTAACACAAAAATTTGCAAATGTCAAGATTTTTTTATTAGTATGTAATCCAAGTTGCTACTTAAAAGGTGATAGGTAGCCTGCGTTATTAAGTATGCCCCCTTTCGTGCAGTCGCGTCTAAAGAATGCCCTCTTTTGGGCAGGGCTTCTCTGCGTTTTGTAGAAAACTTCGCCAGTATGGTATCGCTCGGATTGGCACGGAATTTGCTAAATCTAAATAATGTGGGTTCAGTGGCAATGTGTAGATCGGTTTGCTGTCACCCCAAAAGCTATGTATGGGTGGTAAGTTAGATTGTTTTAGCACGCTTTCAAAAGGAGCAACTATAATGAAAAGCGGAATCCATTTTATAACATTTGCGATAATCATCGGTATTTTCTCACTCAATACAGCACAGGCCTCTGTTGTAACAGATGGGCTTGTTAGCTATTGGCCCTTTGATAAAGTTCACATTATTAACAAAACAGCAAAAGATGTTTGGGGTGACAACAACGGCGCAATCAGAGGAAATCCTAAAATTGTTCCGGGTAAGATAGGAGAGGCACTTGCGTTCGATGGTGTCAGCGACCTTGTTAACCTAACCAGGCTTGGGGATTCTGGTAGATGGTTTGGTACATCTTCGTTTGAAGCCTGGATCAAAACCACTAACAAGAAGGATTGGATGACGCTCTTTAATACGCATGATGATGAATGTCCTAATTGGGGAATAGAACTTAATGGCATTAATATAAGAAATAGATTTGAGATTAATGAGGGAACTCTTCATTACTACTTTAACTTTGAAGAAAGACCAATAGGATGTGGCGGTGGCACAATGGGTGCGGGTATTTTTGATGGAGAATGGCATCACATTGTTTATACAATTGACTATATGATACATGAAGGCGGCGGAAGCGGTAAAGAAGCTATCTATATAGACGGTGTATCCCGTTCTAAAAGCAACCATGGATTTGGGGGGAAGAGAGCACTTGCGCCATTTACAGCACCTGTCCATCTTGGCGCGAGAAAGTTTCCGGGGAAAGCACATGGGCACTTCATGGGTATGATTGATGAAGTCCGTTTTTACGATCGTCCGCTCACAGCAGATGAAGTCCTCCAGAATTTTGAATCAACCGAACCTTATAACGTCGCGCCTAAAGGAAAATTGCCAACCGTCTGGGCGACATTGAAAACAAAATTGTAGCGTTATCCACACTCAACTTGACGCAAGTAAGCGATTCCAGTCGTGATGCGATTCGGCGACACTCTCAGGGTTTTTACGACTCCGAGCGACGAAACCGGGAACGGAGGCACGACCTGTCGGTAAACCGATTTGACTATAGCGTGTATCAACACTCCATCGGACAGTGTTAGAGCGGTTCGGAAG
>CAZQIP010000298.1:0-22849 GCA_964593655.1 uncultured bacterium
AAACCGAACCTACCAGTACTGGGGAAAATATAGAATTACCGAAATATTTTCTTAAACTTCATTCAACCGCGCCGGAATCAAACCAGATAACACGGAGGTTTAAACATGGGGCGCGCAACCACGACGGGCGAAATGTCTCCATCAGAACTCGCGGAATGCAGGGAAAACCTTAAACGCCAGTGGGAAAACCGCCAGGTTGATAAAGAGCTGGTTCAACGCGCGTGGGAGACCGCGCGTCGTTTCGCCATCGTACTTTATCGAGATTTTGGTGCAACGAAAGTTGCCGTCTTCGGTTCCCTCACTGAACCGAAACGGTTCAGACAAAATTCAGACATCGATATCCTTGTTTGGGGAGTCTCATACGACAAATGCCTGGACGCGCTCTGGGAAACAAAGGGCTTGGATCCTGAATTTAAAATAGATATTATCAATTTTAAATCCGTTGACCGTTTACTCCGTGAGCGGATTCTAAGCGAAGCTATCCCTATTGATAAAGCCGGAACGGACGCTCTCACACTGGTAAACGCATCGGACCGAGAAAATGGAGAAACTTACAGAGTGAATCGCGACGAACTTATTCAACGTATCACTGATGAACGTACCAAAATAGACCGAACTGTCGGCAGGATTGAGAGGGCTTTAGAGAAAATTGATATACTTCCAGTTGATGCACGAGAATTTATTGAAAGAGCTCTTGCCGCAGATCTTGCCGAAGTTTACACAGGTTTTGAAAAAATTTTTGAACGGATTGCTAATGAAATTGATAAACAGTTACCTAAAAGTGAGCGGTGGCATACCGATTTGCTCACACAGATGGCGGAACGTTGTCCGGAACGTCCACCTGTGATTTCCGAAGGCACCCAGCGGAAATTAGGGCAACTTCTCAGATTCCGTCATAAGGTTAACAACGTCTATGGCGATGAATTGATTTACGAAAAAGCCGAAGAACATGCGAAGTCGATCACGGGATTGTTCACAGAGGTTTCTGAAGATTTAGACACGTTTATCAATTTTTTAACCGAAACCCACGAGTCAGATGAGAAACCATGACCCTGCCAAATCACATGGTGTTACATGGAAATCTATCACTATCACGCTCGTGCTGATTCCGTTTAATTTCTATTGGATCATCGCAGGCGAAGTCGGACTTGTCGGTTATGCGCTAAATACTTATGCCGTTCCATTCTACAACGTCGTCTTCGTCGTATTCACCTTTACTCTCCTCAATCTCGCCGTTCGCCGCCGTCTATTCACTAATGCAGAACTCCTAACAATATACATCCTGCTCAGCACAGCATGCGCTTTCCCGTCCATCACCCTGATGACGATTCTCGTCACAACCGTCGGACACGCCTTCTGGTTCGCGACTCCTGAAAATGAATGGAAGCAGCTTTTTTGGGATTATCTACCGAAATGGCTGCTCGTAGACGATCCTAAGGTCTTGGCAGGCTACTATATCGGTGAAACCAACCTCTCTACATTAGATATCCTCAGCACGTGGATAGTGCCAATTCTATCTTGGGCAGGGTTCATGACGGTCTTGGTCCTCGTGATGTTGTGTATCAATGTCATTTTGCGGAAGCAGTGGGTCGAACGCGAACGACTCGCTTATCCTATCACTCAGATTGCATTTCACGTCACCCATAACACAAAATCGCTATTTTCACACCGTATCACGTGGCTCGGCTTCGGGATCGCTGCATCCATAGCGATCCTCAACGGCTTCAGTTTTCTGTATCCGACACTCCCAACCTTACCGATTAAGCGGATCGGGGGTTGGCGCGGATTTGGACACCTGTTCACAGAAAAACCGTGGAACGCCATTGGTGGTATCAGTATGTCTTACTACCCGTTTGTCATTGGGCTCGGACTGCTGATGCCGCTGGATCTCTCGTTCTCGAGTTGGTTTTTCTTTATTTTTTTCAAGGCGCAATTAGTATTCACAAGTGCCGTTGGGCTGTCCAGCTTACCCGGATTTCCATACATTGACAGACAATGCTTCGGTGCTGCGATCGGGATTTTCATCTCTGTGTTAGTGTTGAACCTTCGTCATTTCCGAGGTGTGTTCCGTATTGCGCGTCACCGGACAGGCGAGGATGCCAATGAACCTGTTTCCTATAGGTTTGCACTGTGGGGGATTGTTGGCGGACTCGCGCTGCTCTTTATCTTCTCAAAGCGTATCGGTATGTCAGTCTGGCTGATTCCGATCTTTTTCGGCATCTATTTCATTATCGTCTTGGTGCTTACGCGGATGCGCGCGGAGCAGGGGTTTCCCGTGCATGCGATGGAGAATATGCCGAACCACCATATCCTCGTTGACGGTTTCGGCACGCGGGCGTTAGGCACGAATAACCTCGTCGCCTTGACGCTCTACCGTTGGTTCAATCGGAGTTACACAAGCAATCCAATGCCGCATCAGTTAGAGGGTTTCAAACTTTCGGAACGTTCGGGAATCTCAACAAGACGCTTGTTCTTTGCGCTGTTAGGCGTTTCTGGATTCGCTGCCGTGATGGTCTTCGGCGTGATACTCTATCTTTTTTATACTTACGGTGCTTTGAACATGAGCGGCAGCAGTAGTTGGTCAACAGGTTTTGGTGGACGTGTTTTCAACGGACTTCAACGGTGGCTCTATTACCCTACCGAACCGAATTTCTATGCCACCGGTGGCATCCTTTTCGGCTTACTCTTCTCAACACTCCTGATGTTTATGCGGGCGCGTTTCTTCTGGTGGCCCTTCCATCCGATCGGGTTCGTTGTTTCCAGCGATTGGGGGATGCGGTATCTGTGGAGCTGTATGTTGGTGAGTTCGATTATCAAGTGGAGTGTCTTGAAGATTGGCGGTCCGCGGGCATCACAGCAACTGGTGATGTTTGCAATTGGATTGATGTTAGGCGATTTCACTGTCGGCGGAATTTGGAGCCTCGTCAGCGTCGTGACACAGCAACCGATGTATAACTTCTGGCCGTAGGGTAGAGCCTAACCAAATTTCAGCACATTTTAATTTGTAAAATTGGCTATAGATATGTTAGACTTTAGTAAGGTGGGTAGATTCAGAATCAACCCTCACTACTGGAGGATTCAATATGCGTCCGTTGACAATTTCATTACCTGATTATCTCTATGAAAAATTGACGCAACAAGCAAAAACATTTGAAACGTCCATTGAAGACCTTGTGTTGTTTCAACTCAAACGCGACGAGGCGAGAGATACCGCGCTTGCATTCCTACGAAAGCGCGCAGGCAGATGCCTGACGGTCAGAGAACCTACTCTTAAAAAAGCGAAACCATCTGTCTGGATAATCCCCGTTTTCACGAACGTAGCACCTTCGGTTGGTGTTGGAGAGATCGTCGTTAATGCTGATACTGGAGAAGTCCTAAGTACAGAAAAGGACATAGGTACCATGATTAAGAAGGGACATGTCAGTTTCGGATTTAAGCCGTTTCCTTTTGAGAAACAGGCGCGGCTGGCTGAACTCTTAGCACTGAACGGCGAAAAGCCTTTAAAAGCAACAGAAAAACGAGAGATGGAAATACTTCTTGCTGAAGAACAAACACTCCAAATACAGAACCTTGAAACATTGGAGAAGCGACTTTTGTCGTAAGCGAGGAGTAATTTTCATGCGTGTAGGTAATCCATTGCGTCGTACAGTGGTAGACCGCGCAGGCGAACGGTGTGAGTACTGTAATTCGGTCTATGCCTTAATAACGATGGATACCCCGCTTCCCTTAAAGTCGGGAAAGTATATCGTGTGATTCAGGATGACGAAGCAGCATCTCACGGCTATATTCGCGTGATAGATGAAAGTGGTGAAGATTATGCCTATACAGTCAGTCGTTTTCACCTAATCCAACTGCCTATGGCTGTTGAAAAGGCGTTGTTGTCTGCTTCAGAAGCATAGGCTCAGCAGGTTCACGGGTTCATCACCATGACTAGGACAGATATTCTTTCCTGCGCGGTATCGCTATTCCGCGCCATAGTATCAAGCCGATCTAAGGTTGCAGCTGCGTAATATTGCTGACCGCATTCTTGGCAGACGCCGACTGGTACATCTTTAATAATTACCAACTTCTCCTCATACTAATGATCGACTGTAACCTTTTTCTGGCGAATCTCACCACTGCAATATTCACATTCAGATGCTTTCATGATTGTGTCCCTTCTGTTGCGTAGACTGTTATGATTCGCAATTCCCCTGAGTCTAAAATCAGTCTTGCTTTTTATTTCTCGTTCAGTCTTGAGATCAGATATTCTTGTCCGCGTTCGCCTTTAATTCTGTTACAATGAAAAAACGAAAACTGGATGATTCTGTTACTCTGTCTCTTTTTTGTTGCACGCCGAACCATTTCGTGCTATCCTATTCTCTAAGGAGATTCGGATATGCATCAGTCCACAGACACCCATCGCACAGCGAAAGACTTATCGCCAGAAGAATTAGCGGAATACCGACAGCGGCTCGATCAGCACTTTCAAAATCGGAAGGTGGATGAAGCATTGCTGCAACGGGCGTGGCAGACTGCACATCAAGTAGCAGCAATGCTCTACGAAAATTTTGGTGCGACACAAGTCGCTGTGTTCGGTTCGCTTGCCGGACAGAAATGGTTTTCAAAAGGGTCAGATATTGATATTGCCGTCTGGGGACTTCCCGGTGACACATATCTTGACGCGTTGTGGGAAACCAGGAATTTCAGTCCAGAGTTCAAAATCGATCTCATCAACTTTCACAGCGCGAAAGGACGATTTCGCGAGCGGATTCAAAGCCAAGCGATCCAAGTTCAACAGGGAGAAACAGACTGCAGTAGATTAATCTCTGAATGCCAGAAAATTCGCAAAGAAAGGGAAGAAATTGACGGCGAAATGAACAATCAAGAACTCATCAATCGAATCGCTGATGAGCGAAAAAAAATAGCGAGAACTGTTGAAGAAATCAAAACGCGCCTCGAAAGAATGGAAGCGGCACCTGCTGAAGATCGGGAAGATCTTAAAGACCTGATTGCCATGCGGCTCCCTGTTTTCTATATGGGATTAGAGAATATTTTCAAACGGATTGCCAAAGAAATTGACTTGGACGAACTTCAAGGAAAAAATTGGCATACAGATTTATTACAACAAATGTCAACGTCGCGCTCATTGCGTCCGTCTGTGATTTCCGAAAAAACAGCTGCTGCTTTAACTGGTATTTTAAAGTTTCGCCACCGTTTTAGAAACATATACGTATTTGAATTGGAACTCGAAAAAATCGTTGAAAATGCACAAGAGGTCTGCAATATATTTGACGGTTTATCTACAGAACTCGACGTGTTCATAGTATGGCTAAAGAACCCAGATGAGTAGTTCATAAATGCTAAAACTTTGGGAGAAGGACAATGCCATGTTCGGATTACACACCTGAAACCATCGTTGCCCGCGGCGATGCCATATATCAGCAACACCGGAGCGAAGTTGAGCCGCATCATAATGGAAAATTTTGGGTAGTTGATATTGAAACAGGTGACTATGAAATTGACGATCAGGACTTTGTCGCTGCATCACGACTTCGTGCGAAGCATACCAATCCTGTGATTTACTGCACGCGAATTGGGTGTCGCACGCCGAATCGACTCGGTTTTAGGCTTTCGGTCCTCACAGACTATCCCTCCGGAACCGTCACCACTCGCGGCAAGGCAGTCTATCAAAAACTGCAGAACAAAGTTGAGCCGCGCCACAACGGAAAATTCTTAGTGATTGACATCCAGACGGAGGACTATGAAATTGACGATCGGGGTACGGTCGCTATCAATCGCCTTCTTTCGAAGCATCCTGATGCTGTGATTTATCTTGTACGAATCGGGCACCAAACAGCGTATAAGATCGGTTTTAGAGGGACTTATGGAACTCTCGAAAACAAAAGGAGACACATCAAACCTCTGAAATGATCACAGGAAAAATTGTTAACAGTAAAGAAGCTATTATTGAATTGGAAGTAGTTGGCGTAGTACCACCACAGAAAATTGAAGCGGTTATTGATACCGGTTTCACAGAGGAGTTAATGCTACCAGGTGATTTAATTGACCGTCTCGGACTTCCACGAGTTGGTGAACTCCCTATAACTCTCGGTGATGGACAAGCGGTGGACATAGAGATGTACCTTGCGATAGTGTTATGGCATGACGAAGAACGCATTGTGCAAGTACTCCGTACAGATGGCAAGGCGTTAGTCGGTATGTCCCTTCTTTATGGAAATCGTTTGATATTAGATATCGTAACAGAGGGCGAAGTAACAATCGAGGCTTTACCGTAGGGCATCCATGGTGCCATATCGGGTAAAATCCCATCCAGTAAATTGGATAACATATCTTTGGCTAAAGTGACGGGAAGCCAAAAAGGTTATCCGGTTTCTTTTTTCTTGCACACCGAGCCATTTAATGCTATCCTACCCTCTAAGGAGATATCAGCATGCACCAATCCACAGATACCCACCGCACAGCGAAAGATTTATCGCCTGAAAAATTAGCGGAATACCGACAGCGGCTCGATCAGCACCTTCAAAACCGGAAGGTGGATGAAGTGTTGCTGCGGCGTGCGTGGCAGACTGCACATCGGATTGCGGCAATGCTTTATGAAGACTTCGGTGCGACACAAGTCGCTGTATTCGGGTCGCTTGCCAAACCAGAGGCATTTTCAAAATGGTCGGATATTGATATTGCTGTCTGGGGGATTCCAAATGACAAATACTTCCGTGCATCGTCAATAGCCTCGGATATCAGCGGGTTGTTTAAGGTTGATTTAATCGATTTTGAGAGTTCTAAAGGGTTATTTCGCGAGAGGATTCAGAACCAATTGATTCCTATTGAAAAAGGGAAAATCTACAAAATGGACAGAAGTGAACTCATCCAGCGTATCTCCGATGAACGGAGTAAAATAGAAAGAACCTTAAAAAAAATTGAGGAGCGGTTAGAAAAAATTAAAACTGCCCCTATTGAATACAGAGAAGAGATAGAAATGGCTATCGCTAAAAACCTGGTTGACTGCTATAGAGGAACAGAGAATATTTTTAAAGAAATTGCCCTGGACATTGACCTACGCCTGCCAGATGGAAGTAGATGGCACAAGGAATTGCTAACGCAGATGACAGAACTGCAAGCGGAGCGGCAGCCCGTAATTTCCCAAGAAACTTTTGAGGCTCTGGAGGAACTTTTAGAATTCCGCCACGTTTTCAGGAACATCTATGAAGATGAACTCATCTACGAAAGAGCGGAGAGACAGGCAAAGCAGGTTAGCCAGTTGTTTAACAGGTTTTCTAAAGAACTGGACGCGTTCATAACATGGCTGAAGAAACAAGAAAATGACTGATCAGACCCTCCTCCAACAAATCACAGACTTCTGCCGACTGCTCCGACAGATGGATATTAATGTGACAACAACCAACCAACTGAGTTGGTGCAAAAGCGTTGAACTGATCGACATCAGTGAGCGTGAGGCGTTTTATCATACAGCACGGACGAATCTTATTACGAAGGAAGCAGATCTGAAGACATTTGATCTCGCCTTTAATCTGTTTTGGCGATACCCGCGTCCAGATTTCCAAGCTGTTGATACGGGCAACGAGACCCCCGAACCGTCCAGTCTCCAAGACCTCTCTGATGCTACTGACGAGCAGGATATGATAGATCAGTGGCTGGATGCCGAGACCGAAGACGATGAGGAAGAAGGAGAAGAAGACGATCCGCTCGCTTATAGTGTAGAGGAAGTGCTAACCCGAAAAGACTTTAGTGAGTTCACACGGGAGGATATGGAGAAAGCACGGGAGATCGTTGCGAAATTGGCGGCGGTGTTGGCAACAAAACTGAGTCGTCGGAAGGTTGTCGGCAAAAAGGGCAAAATTATTGATTTTCGCAGGAGTTGGCGGAAAAGCCTCGTACACGGCGGCGAACCCCTCGAATTAATTCGCAAACAGCAGAAGATTAAAAAGACCAAGATTTTACTCCTTTGTGATGTGAGCGGGTCTATGGACTGTTATGCCAAGTTTCTTATCCAATTCATCTACGGCATGCAACAGGAATTGAGAGAAATAGAGGTCGCAGTCTTCAGCACGCACCTGACGGACATTACCGGGCTCCTCCAACGGAAAGGGTTAGCAGAAGGCTTAAACGAAGTGGCAAACGTCGTGCCGGACTGGTCGGGTGGAACGAAGATAGGTGAAAGCCTGCTGGAATTCTATCGACAGTTTGCACCGTCTTTTTCGGCGTACCGTACGGTAGTCATCCTCATCAGCGACGGTTGGGATCGCGGCGATGTAGATATCTTGCGTCGCTCTATGGAGATGTTGCACCGGCATGCGTATCGGTTAATTTGGCTTAATCCATTGCTCGGTAGCGACGGTTATCAACCGATCTGTCGAGGGATCCGTACGGCGTTGCCTTATGTAGACTATTTTCTCCCGGCACACAATCTGGAAAGTTTGGCACAGTTGACAAAAGTATTGATTCCGCTCTGGTCGCGATGAAAAACTAAAAAACTAAGATAAGGAAATCTAACTATGCAAGTTCAAGCAGCAGTGATGCTCCAGCCGGGGCAGATAGAAATCCGTGAATTTGAGAAACCGTCTCCTGCAGATGACGCGTTCATCTTACAGGTCGATCGCGTCGGCATTTGTGGGACTGATAAACACGTGTATCTCGGGCACGTTGCCCTGAACTTTCCTATCATCCCAGGACACGAAGTTGTTGGTACGGTTGCTGAGATCGGCAAAAATGCGAATCAGGTAATGAACGTGATGGGCGGTCCTATTAAAGCTGGCGATCGCGTAACTGTGGTGACTGGCTCAAAAAACTGTGGTAGATGCTATTACTGTTTGCATGTGCCGGGTCGTCCGACTTTGTGTTCCAACAGAAGGATATACGGCTTTGGCAACAGCGAGACCCCGCCCTATCTACACGGCGACTTCGCTGAGTATACGTATATCCACGGTGATTCTTGGGTGTACAAAATGCCAGAAGGTATCCCGGAAGAGATTCGCGTCCTGACAGAACCTGTGGCAGTTGCAACGCGTGTTGTTGGCCGCGCGTGTGCCCCCGGTCTGCCGCAAGTGGGAGATGGATACAGCATTGGAAGTCGGGTAGCGGTTCTCGGCTGTGGCCCGATTGGTCTCCTCGTTGTTGCTGTATTGCGGGATAGTGGTGCTGGTACTATCATTGCCACCGACATGGTTGAGAGTCGGTTAGAGATGGCGAAACAGATGGGGGCGGATGTAACTATCAATGTCGGAGAGACAACACCCGAAGAACGAGTGGAGCAGATTCAGGACCTCACAAACGGTGTCGGTGTAGACATCGCGATTGAGTGTGCAGGATTGCCCGCCGTTTTCGCCGAGGCATTGGACGTGGTGAGACGCGGTGGGAAGGTTATCGAAGTCGGACACTACACGGATTCTGGGGATACCCAAATCCGACCTTACCAGATTTGTAACAAGGACCTGGATGTTTGCGGCGTATGGGCATATCCGCAAATTCAGTTTCAAACAGCGTTGGATTTCCTGCAAATCACACGCGCGCCGTTGCACGAATTGATAACACATCATCTACCGTTGCATCAGTTGGAAAAAGGCATTGATATGCTTGGACAAAAAGGCGTTTACAAGGTCGTAATTGAGCCACAGTCATAGTGTGATAATCAATGCTCTTGTAGGAAGAGAAATCCGTTTGAAAAACGCGCGTAACTCCACACATCCTCAGGTGTTTTAAAGCTAATAATAGCACAAATGGGGGTACCTTAGTATGAAAAACCACAAAAGCGTCTTCATGGTAATCTGTTGTTATATCCTGTTGAACTTCGTTATTGGGATGAGAGGCAGTGCTGCTGCGGATACCGAAGTCGCCCCATCAAATAAAATACCAGAGGGTCCTCCGCTCTTCAAAACCATAGAGGGCGCGAAAACCTATATTGTGCAGCACCAAAACCGAGATTGGGGTTGGCCCCTGGTCCCTGGCGGAGATAGCAATGTGGAAAGTACTGCGTTCGCGGTTTGGGCATTGATCGATGCGGGGTGGGGCACCGGTTCAGAAGTCATTCGGACAGGTGTTGCGTATCTGCGAAATACACAGATGGATAATGGAAGTTGGAACAACAACACCGCACACACCATCTTTGCACTTATCGCTTTAACAACAGCGGAAACCGATCCCGAAGCTCGTTTTAAAGGACTCCAGTGGTTGAAAAAAGCCCAGAATCGGAGCGGCGGTTGGGGTAAAAAGGAGCGAAGCCCTGACAACGTTCTGTATACTGCCGCTGTTTTAGCAGGATTCAGGAGACTCGGTTTCAAACAGAGTTTTGAACCTGTCTCTAAAGGTGCGGATTGGTTGGCGGGTGCCATCAAAAATGATGGGGGTTGGGCATTGCAACGGGGCATGCAATCCGACATTTTTTTGACATCTTGGGTGATACAAGGCTTAGAACCTGTTTACGATATTGATGCACAAATCGCATGGTTAAAGCAGCTACAGAACACGGATGGTGGGTTCGGCAGATACAAAAATAGCCCCAGCGATCCAGAAATCACGGCGATTGCGATTATGGCACTTGCCGCTGGAAACGATCCGCTGAATACGCGCCGTGTTGCGATCAACTATTTGGCAAAAACACGGCAAGAAGATGGCAGCTTCATCAGCAATACCCCAATCGAACTGACGGAACCGACCGCGAATTTGCAGTCCACCTGTTTCGTGCTCATTGCGATACACGCCAAAACGGCAGATGAACTTGCTGTAGAGCAATCGGCAAAATAACCAAGAATTGAAAGCGGCACACTTATCGTCGCTGGTCAGGGCCACCTGTCGTGGTCACGGGCGCACTAGCACCCGGCATAATGTAGTGCTCACCTTTAGTAAGTTGGGCGACTTGCCGCTGGAAATCATCTCCAATGGAACCAGTTTTCATTGAGGTGACACCGCCGATGACGTAAACTCTGGCCCGCGCCCCACGGCACACTGAAACCGCTTTCCCGGCTGTATACCCTTTTTCGGTGCGTTTGCTTGTTGCTTCGTCCGTGACAATGATGAGGACAAGGCCGCGATCCGGTGCTGTCTGAAGTTTCGGCACACCTTCAATAACGGCATCCAGCAGATGTTCATCACCGGATTTTGGGAGCCGAAACATCGCTTTCACCTGCTCGGGCTCCAACGGCGGCTTGGTTACGACGATAGTGCTTTCGCCACCACCAACAGCCGCCCAAAACCGGATAATCCCGAATCGATAATCCAAGCCAGCTTCCCGAAACGCAACCACCATCTGATCTAAGCCGTCACACGCACCTTCTGTTTTGGTATCCATACTCAGACTGTAATCAAAGACAAACACAATGTCTACTTTACCGGGTTCACTCTGCACTAAATTTTCAGCAATGCGTTTAAAGAGTCCGTCCACCCGAAGCAGTGCTTTATCCACGACTGTTTCGCCACTCTGGATCCGTTGCCCATCCATCCGCCGCTGATATGAATCAATTGGGTACCACTTGCCGCTCGTTTGGTCAGTCAGTTCCGCCTGAGCTTTCTCACTTGTACCGATAAAATTGAGCTGCACGTTGTTTTGTCGGCATAGGTTGACGATCTGTTCACTAATTCTGCTTTTCGCATCTGCTTCTGTCCACGAAGTGCGCATCGGCGAATTACTAACCACAACAAATTGTGTCGCAACCCCTTCGCGGAAATCCAACTCACCCAAACCTTTTACGACTGCATCAAGTCCATATCCAGATTCAGCGTTGTCGGCCTCGACCCGCGTCTCTCGCAAAACGTTCCCAATACTGATGTAGTCAAATGTCCATTGATGAAATATGTATCTCGGTTCTCCCCGCACCGATTGAAAACTTATGAACGCGAACCGATAGTCCATCGTTTTCGCCTCCATAACAGCGATCATATCGATAAGCCGCTTTTCAAGGATAGCAACAGGTGCCAACATCCGCTTACTGACATCAACAACGAACACGACATCTACTTTTGGAGTTTCGGAGTGTTGCATTGCGCGTTTCGCGATGTCTTTGAGGCTCGCCCCTATATCTGCCTTGAGGGTATCTTTCCTTTTCACACTCGGATCTACCAATATCCTCTGTTTTCGCCGAGGCGGACGCACTTGTGCCGATGCCTGCAGTGCCCCCACTAATACGCATATCACACACAAGCAACATATCCAGATTTTTTGATGCAGCTTGCAAACCAAAACTTGCTTAGCAAAAGCCATATCATCTCCAATTCAAATTCAACCCAAAGTTATAGCACCCGCAGCCCGCAGTTAATATGTGTCCAAGTCAATCTCCTCCTCGCTAAATCGGAGGTGCGCTTGATTGATTAATTCAACAATAGCGTTCCATTGCTCACGCGTTCCATCAGAAACATCTTCCTTTTCAAGTGCTTCAGCAAATTTAAGGAGTGTATCGCTAAATTTGTCTTGCAGATAGACATATTCCTCTGTTTGATCTGCGTTCTTTGGCGGCTCAAAACTTGAGATGCTCTTTGCATATTTAGCGAGTCGCTTCGCCGCTTCAACGGCTTCCGCTTTGCCTACGTTGTCGTCAAAGTAGTCAACGACCACGAAATAGTCATCTATCATCAACATCATGAGGGCTTTCAAGTCCTCAACCTCAGGCATTTCTTCATCTTCAGGCATCTCCTCTGGTGTATCAGCCTCCGGTCTTTCTTCCGGTCCTGGTTTTTGTTCCTGCTTGAGGAAAAGGGCATAACTCATTACCAACGTCTTTTTTGGAATTAGAGCGACTGCGTTTGAAGCGTCTTCATGTGCTTCAGCAGCTGCAACGTCCTCGCCAACCTTGAAAGCGTCGTCTATACCCATACCGGTGAACTGTTTGAGAAATTCCGCGCTTGCAATCGCCTCAGATTCCTTGTGCGCATAGACCTCCACTTTCACGACTTTTCCGCGCATGTTTAGCGCGACAGCCCCCTCAATAATACCGTTCGGGCCCTCTACACCAACGAACAGGATCAGCCCTATCGGCTTATTCGCGTCATTGATCGGGATGTAAAAAATCGGTTTCAG
This sequence comes from uncultured bacterium, assembly GCA_964593655.1. Taxonomy (GTDB): domain Bacteria; phylum Poribacteria; class WGA-4E; order WGA-4E; family WGA-3G; genus WGA-3G. The sequence continues at coordinate 13,028 of CAZQIP010000298.1, forward strand.
GTCCGCCGTTCGGAGTTTACCCGCGATGTCCTTTTCAATTGACGCAATTTGATCCGGTGTAAGCACAGTACGCTTTTGAACAAATTTCTTCGCTTCCGGGAAAATAGCTGCCAGTCTCTGCACCGGAAATTCAGCATCTTGAGCATTACTGAACAGTGGTACACATACCATTAAAAATACGAATGTTAATAGAACACTTACTCGCCGATAGCAATAGATTCGGAAAAACATCTAAAATCTCCTTATCCGTTTTTTGGTATCCGTATAAGTTTACCAGAAATCCTTATTTTTACAAGGACTTTTACAACCCGACAATCTCCAATCGGAAGGTGATGCTATGGCGGTTTAACGATAACACGTCAACGTCCGGTCTGGCGGGTACGCTCACTTTCGGTCTCAAAAAACTGAACTGATAGCCAAATGATCCATTCAACTGTGCTACCTCAAAGATGCTATCAATAAGTCTTACCCTGAGTCCAGTGGACGCTTCCGCACCAAAAGTATTCTGAATATTCGCTGGCGTAGCGAATTGTTCAGTAAAGGAATAGAAATTTGCGCCGAATCCAATAAAGGGTGCCCATTTCCCACGTCCACTCAGAGTCAGCATTGTCCCAACAGTCTCAACCCCCAACATCCCGAAGGGCAGGACATCTGCGTTACTTCCGCGAGTATCCACAACGTAACTACCGAATGGAACTGAGAACCGAAGTGCAGGTGTCAATTGAAACCCGATAGAGAATCCTTCGGTGAGCGCGGTTTCGAGTTCGTCGTTGGTGACGGCTAACCCGCGACCAGTGCTTACGACCCCGCCTTTTGCAACATGTAAATACTTTTCAAATTCAAATGCAGCACCAATAGTTGGTAACCCGATAAGACCGATAAATATACAGATGCTGAATGTAGTTAGAAGTTTCATGATTCCTCCAATTTGACTTCACAGTGCGATCAGAAATCCGTCTACCGCTGGCGAATCCAGCGTTCAACAGGATAGAAGAGCGAGAATAACACAGGTGCTAAGATAAGGTTAGCCACCGTTGCCGAGACCATTCCGCCGAAGGTAGGGACCGCGATAGGCTTCATCAACTCCGCGCCAGTAGTGGTGCTGACTTCTGCTAACATGATTGGTAATAACGCCAAAATCGTAGTTGCTGTGGTCATGATGATAGGTCGGACGCGCAATAAGCCAGCATTGATCACGGCTTCGTCAATAGGTTCACCGCCCCGGACGCGTTCCAATAAGTATTCAATTAAGACGATTCCGTCTTCAACGGCTATGCCAAACAAGGCTATATACCCGACCCACACCGCTGTACTGTATTTAATGGCGTAACCACCGCCGAGTGCCTCCGGCACGTATGCCATCAACCACTGCATCCACATACCTCCGATAAAGGCAAAGGGGATCGCAAGAAAGATTGAAAACATCGCAGAAGGCGACTTGAACTGGAGATATAGCAATATAAAAATAGCTGCGATACATACGGGTACAACAATCGCTAATCGATTGCGGGCTTCCAATTCAGCTTCGTACTGCCCGCTAAAAGCGTAGAAGTAGCCTTGCGGTAGCGTCGGCTTAATCTTTTCGTCAAGTGTCTTTTGGGCTAACGTGACGAAGTCAACGAGTCCAATGGTGTCAACATCCACATCACAAAAGACGCGGGAAAAGAGTAACGTATTTTCGCTCGCGATCTTCGCTGGACCAGGTCGTCTTTCGATTCTCACGAGTTGCTCAAGCGGAATATGCAGTCCCTTTGGTGCCGGCACGAGGACCCGTTTAAGGGCTTCGATATTATCCCGTAATTCTCTCATGTACCGGATACGAATCGGAAATCGCTCCCGTCCCTCAACGGTATAAGTTAGATTCATGCCACCGATTGCTGTCATGATGATTTGTTGTACTGTTTTGATTTGAATGCCGTAGCGCGCAGCTTCCTCTCTGTTAATGTGAAACTCAAGGTACGGTTTATTTCCAATGCGCTCAGCATAGGGTCCCTGTGCGCCCTCAAGTTTAAGGAGTTCTTGCTCAATCCGGACTGCAATCTCTTCAATCTGCGCGAGGTCTTTACCAAATACTTTGATCCCAATTGGGGTTTGTATACCTGTTGCAAGCATATCAACGCGATTACGTATGGGCTGCGTCATAATAGGCGAAACCCCCGGCATTCGAGTGGCCTCTGTCAGTTCGGTAATAAGTTCGTTGCGGTTTTTGGTACGGAAGTAAGTCTTATGCTTGAGAGTAGGCTCAAGTTCTTCGGCGATCTGATGCAGTTTCACTTCAGTCTCAGATTCTCCAATTTTGACGTGTGCCAATCCCATTCCGGCTGTCTGCACTTCGGCGAGAAGTTCCTCCAAAAGGACGCGTAAGAACCAGATGCGATAGAGCTTCTCGCGTTCGTCAACTGACAGATAAGAGTTGTGATATGTTGTCGCTAAGGTATCAAACCGTTTTACAACCGTTGTAACAATACCACCCAGAAAATCAGCACCGATATGACTCACATGTTCCTCGCTGATCAGTCCGTCGCGTGCTAAACGTTGAACAAGAACGGACACAAGCTCCGCTGTTGCATCGCGTTTAATCGCCCGTCGGGGCCACTCCGCTGGATCAACTATATTGACAATAGTTTCAAACATGCCAATTGGAGCAGGGTCGGTTGCTGTCGTCGCCCGCCCTAACTTCCCAACGACAAGTGAAACTTCTGGAAATTGATTCATAATCAAATCCTGTTTCGCCATGACATCTTTTGCTTGCGTAATCGAGGCACCGGGGAGCAGTACCGGCATAAACAACAGTGCTCCTTCGTTAAGTGGCGGCATGAATTCTTGTCCAATATTTTTATAGAAAGGGGTCAAAGGTATACTTGCGGCAAAAATAAGTACCGCCAAGGCAACAACAGTGAGTTTCGTCCAAATATTCTTTACAGCCAGCCGAATAATCGGACGATAGCTGGTTCTGAGTACCCACGTAATCCCATCGGCTAACTTTCTTAAGGGCCAACTCAGTATTGCAAAGAACTGTGATACTATTTTGGAAATCCTACCTGTCCGAGTACGGGTTGGGTCCGCGAGTAGAAACGACGCTAAAACTGGGACTAAACTAATCGCTATGAGAGCTGCACCGAGCATAGCGAAAGTTTTTGTATAGGCAAGCGGTTTGAAGAGTTTACCTGCTTGGCCGGTAAGAGAAAAGACAGGTATGAAGGCGACAATAACAATGAGCATAGCGAAGAAAATAGGAGGACCCACCTCTTTAGCAGCGCGGGTTGCAACCTGAAGTTTGCTTTCACCGGGATGCGGTTCCTGTAAATGTCGCGTGATATTTTCTGTCATCACAATACCGGCATCCACCATCACGCCAATCGCGATGGCGATGCCACCCATCGACATGATGTTCGACGGTAAACCAATAATCCGCATGCCGACAAACGAAAGCAGAACCCCCATCGGTAAGACGAGTGCTATTAGCAAACTACTCGAAGCTTGTCCTAAGAAAAGCAGGATAACGGCCGCCGCGACGATGATTTCCTCTGTCAGCGTTTCCTTCAGCGTGTCTGTTGCGCGGTGAATGAGATGGCTTCGGTCATAGAACGGGACAATTCGGACACCCGATGGGAGCCCAGGGGTGAGTTCCGCTATTTTCGCTTTGACATTCTCAATCACACGCAGTGGATTATCACCGTACCGCATTAACACGACACCACCGGTTGCCGGGATGCCTGCTTTGTCTAAAGCACCGCGCCGAAAGTCGGGCCCTTCGCTGACGGTTCCAAGGTTTTTGACGTAGATGGGTACGCCGTTATGTTCCTTGACGACGATGTTTTCTATGTCGGCGATGCTTTTGATGAAGCCCAAGCCTCGAATTAGGAACTCCATCCCGCCTTCCTCAATAACCTTGGCACCAACATCAAGATTACTCCCACGGACAGCGTTGTAAACCATTGATAACGGCACGTTATACGCCAATAAAGTGTTCGGATCAATGTCAATCTGATACTGTTTGACGTATCCGCCGATCGACGCAACCTCGGAAACGCCATCAGCAGAGGCAAGATAGTAACGCACCGTCCAGTCTTGAAGCGTTCTCAGTTCATGAAGCTCTAAATTAGAGGCAATGAGCGTTTCTCCATCTTCTGGACATTTACCGGGTGCCGCGTAGCGTTTCGTGGGATGCTCAGGGCAATAGTATCCGTTTTCAACGGTGTACCAAAACACCTGTCCAACGCCGGTTGCATCGGGGCCAAGGATTGGCACAACGCCCTCAGGCATGTCCTTTTGCGCAAGATTCATACGTTCGAGTACTCGCGTGCGCGCCCAATAAAAATCAACATCATCTTTAAAGATAATGTTAATGTAGCCAAAACTAAACATTGAGGTTGAGCGAACATCTTTGACATCGGGAATCCCAAGCATAGTAATGCTCAACGGATAGATAACTTGATCTTCAATATCTCGTGGACTTCGCCCGGGCCAATCCGCGAAGACAATCACTTGGTTTTCGCCGATGTCCGGCATAGCATCAATTGGCGTCCGGTTCAATGCCCACCAACCTGCCATTGTGACAAAGACAAAAATAACCAACACCAACAGGCGGTTTTTCATACAGATTTCAATAATTCGATTAATCATTTTTTTACCTATTAAATCTGGGCACCGTTCCACTACGTTTCACGGTGGTTTTCGGTGAATTTTAATTTTTTCTGGATGATGAAGGTTCCTTAGCGATTCAACATCGGAAACAAAGCTAAGTAAATTTTTAGGTTAATGTTGATGGACAGGAGCCTTTGATTCTTCACCACCGAGTGCCCCGCCATAAGCCCCGGATGCGGATCCTGTTAATTGCGTCTGCGAATCTATCAGGAAGTTGCCATGGGTGACAACCATATCGCCAAGCGTAAGTCCGCTCACAATAGGATAGTATCGGCGTTTGGTCTCTGAGTCGCCCGCTGTTCCCCAAGCTTCGGGCCCCACCTCAACCTCAATCTGTTCATACCCCGATTCACCGCGATCGACGAAGACTATTTTCCGTAAACCGGTGTCAATAATTGCACTCTTCGGTACAGTTAGCACCTCACCTGTCATAACAAGGGCCTTCCCATCACGTGAACATAGCCCAGGGACGGTCGCATACTCATCTGGGTGATCAGGGCACACGTATTTGAAAATCAAGGGTGGCTGATCCGCGTGAACGGAAGGCGCGGGCGCGTGCTGATGTACGTGAGAATGTGGGCTGGTTTCAGTTGCTGACTGCTTTTCGACGAGATCCATACCGCAAATAGAACATTCACCAAATTCATCAGATCGCACTTCAGGATGCATCGGACAGGTCCACACAGATGTTGTCGTCTCTGCCGGTGCAGCTGCCTTCGCTTTTTCGACGAGATCCATGCCGCAAATAGAACACTCTCCAAATTCGTCAGATCGCACTTCAGGATGCATCGGGCAAACCCACTTCCCCGCTGTGTCAGATGCCGATTCAGCCCCCACGACATCGGAGTGCGTCGGTTCCAGATCCATACCACATATTTCACATTCAGTGGGATGTTCAGACGTAACCCATGGATGCATTGGGCACGCATACGGTGCTTTCGAGATGGCTCCTTGGGTATAGATCTCTGCAAGTGTCGGTTTTATTTGAAGCGTTACATACATCCCCGGGCGGAGTCGTCCAGTCGGATTGGGGACTTCTACCTGGACTTTCTGCGTCCGCGTTTGTGTGTCAAAGAACGGGTAAATGTAGGTAACTTTGCCAGAAAACGCTACCCCGGGCATCGATTGTGCAGTAATTTCAACAGCCTGTCCCATGTAAATCCACGGCAGCTCGTATTCGTAAACGTCCGCCATAATCCATAGACTATTAAGGTCGGCAATACGGTAAAGATTCATCCCCTTGTTCACGTGTTGACCTTGTGTAACGTTCATGTGAACCACGGTCCCAGCCATCGGTGCGAAGAGCGGTAAGGTCGTACTAACTTCTCCACGGTTGCGAATATCTTCAATCTGATTTGAGGTTAATCCGTACAATTCAAGTTTGGACTTTGCAGCAGTAAGTGTTCGTTCAACTGATTTACGAAGCACTGCGTATTCTGTGTTTTGAAGTTCCTCAACACTTTTAAGTGCCGTCAAATACTCCTCTTGTGCCGTGACCAATTCCGGACTGTAGATGGACAAGAGCTCATCGCCTTCACGCACGTTGATACCCGTGAAATCAATATGCAAGTCCTCAATCCACCCAGAAATGCGTGTTGAAGCGTAAGCCATACGGGTTTCGTTATAATCCAGAACACCAACCGTCCGAATTTCACGCGAAACTTCGCGAAAAGCGACGGGTTCAGTGCGTACTGGAATCAGTGCCTTCTGTTGTTCAGTTAGTTCCAGTCCTGAACCTTCATAAATAGGAATCAGATCCATCTTACAGACTGGACAACTGCCAGGCTCCGGCATTTTGACTGTGGGGTGCATAACACACGTCCAAAACCGAATTGTTTTTGCTGCATCTGAGGATGCTACCATTGCGGCATGGTCAGCGTGTCCATCCATGCCGGACATCGTGTTTTCTGATGTCGTTTCACCTTTTTCAGTTGGTGTCTGAGCGGCGTGTTCATCCATGCCGGATGTGTCCGCTGGTATTGTTTCACGCTTTTCACTAAGAGACTGCTCCATTTCAGATTTTTCTTGTTGAGTGCAGCCGAATATGAATAGCACAGTCATCATCAGTGTAATTGTGAGGCAGAAATTTTTAGGCATTTTGTGATCTCCTTGTAAGAAAAGATTACTTTTGGATCAGTGGGTGTTTAGGCAATATCATGCCAACTGCCTGTTCTAACTGCGTAAGATGTTGGCGATAATCGCGCAATGCTCGCTGCTCTTCAATTCTCAAATTTAATAAAGTGCGCTGGGCATCAAGAAAACTCAAAAAGTCAATTTGTGCTGCTTGGTAGGCTGTATTCGCAGCATCCAACGCCTGCTGTGCTTGTGGAAGCAGTGTCTGGCGATAGAGGCGAATACTCCGATTTGCGGTTTCCATTCCAAAATGATGCTTTTTCACGACAAAACGGAGCTGGCTCTCAAGTTCTTCAATCCGATGCTCCATCGCTTCAATTTTTACATTCACTTCACGGATATACGAGTTTCGGTGGCCGAACCAGGCTGTATTTGTCGGATTTAATGTGCGCTGCGTCATAAAAGTCATCGGCATTTCTTGTGTGTGTTTCAAGTCCGGCATGCTCCGGTTTTCAAAGTAGCTTGCGCCGAGGGTCGGGTCAGGATATGTCATCTGTTTTGCCATTTCCACAACCAAACCCATTTTACTGATCGCCAGCTTCTGTTTTTGGATTTCTTGACGTTTCTGAACCGCTAACGCATACAACTCAGTCAAAGTAGGTATAACACGTTCATCTTCCGTTGGTCCAGGAATTCCTAACGGCAAATCTGCCGAAGCGTTCAATAACGTATTCAGACGCGCAGTGATAGTTTCCCGTTGGTGTTCAAGCGTAATAATCACATTCGCCAACTTCGATAACTCCACCTGTGCCATAATGACGTTTGAATATTTGCCTTGTCCGACACGAAACTTTGTCTGGGCAATAGCAATCATTTGCTGCAGTAATTTCTGGTTTTCTTCGTTAATACGGGTTGCCTCAACGACAAAAAGATAATCGTAGTAAGCTAACTTGATTTCGGTCACCAGATCTCGCAGGGCGATTTCAAACTCTTTTTGAGCGATTAGCACATCTTCGGTGATGACCTGTCCTTTTAACGCTAAGGTATCTGGAAACGGAAACGCCATTGCCATCATCTCTTTATGGTGCATCGGTCCAACTTTCGTATCAAGTTGTTTCGTGAAAGCGTTATATTGACGTAACACATTCTCTAAGTAGGCAGCTTGTGGGTATTGCTCCAGTATCGCCCGAATTTTTTCACGGGCAGACTTTAACCCCGGACTCCATTCATATCCAAGTGCCACAAGGAGCTCCAACGTAATAGGTTCAGCCAGCTGGGCTCTTGCGGCCTCAGGTGACGCTGCCAATTGCCGATGTGCCTTCATGGTATCTGTTGAAAGATCATAAAACAGATTTGGCATCGGTGTTTCACTTTCCAATCGGGCTTGCCACTGTTTCTGGTGCTCCAACACCTTCGCCTCAATTTCACTGAGAAACGGGTCTGGTTCCATGATCGGATCGCTTTCAGTATTAGAAATCTTTTTTTCGACTTCTGTATAGTAATAGGCAGGTCGCTGTATTTTAGTATCACGCAATTCTTGGTACGTTTCCAGTCGATGCTTTGCACACCCACTTATCAGAACAGTGAGCATTATGAGACCGATTTTAATGGTTGTCGGTACGAAAATCTGCGTGAGCAGATCTTCTTTCAGGCAACTGAAAACTGAAAACTGAAAACTATTCAATGTGCGAATCATCAATCTTTCCTCCAACCAATTGCTCCAACCGAGCGACATTCTGTTGATAGTCCGCAACCGCACGTAGCCGAGCGAGATTAAAGTTCAACCAAACGCTCTGCGTCTCAAGAAATCCCGCGATGCTCTTGGGACCTTCCTGATGCCATGTCTCAGCGACCTCAACAGCAGCACCTGCTTGCGGAATGAGCGTGGTCTCATAGAGTTCGACAAGCCGTCGCGCATTTTCAAGACGAAAATAAATCTTCCGAAGGGCAACCTTCGTTTCATCTTCCAGAGAGTGTTTGTTCGCTGTGACAGCCTCACGATTTTGCTGAGCCTCGCGAACTTTGCTGCTGTTCTTCAAACTTGACCACGGAATTGTCACACCAACACCGATGCTAAATGGGTTTTTACCACTGTCCTGCGCGCCTAACATCAAGGATTTGCCCGTTTCTATTGTCATTAAGTCAAACTTAAGCATGGGCTTGGTTTGGAGTTCGGCAAGCGCAATCCCTTCGGTGGCTTTTTCGATGCTCAACATTGCAATTTGCAACTCTTGTCGTTTTGCTAACGCTTGTTTCTCTATATCAGCCAATCCTACATCAAGCGGCTCGTAAGGAATAGGCACTGTCATACCCAACGACGTCGCTGAAGGAATCGACAGTATCCCCTTGATATTTGCATGTTCAACGCGCTGCAATTCCTCTAACAGAACAAGATCATATTCCAACTGCGCGCGTTGGCTTTGTGCCTTCAGTACATCATTGAGTGTCGCTTTCCCCTCGGCATAGCGTGTGGTCGCAATAGCGAGAATGGAGGCTACTAATTCGTGATTTTGCCGCGTCAGTTCGACCGCCCGTTGAAGATACGCCAACTCATGGTAACTCAGTTTCAGTTTAACAATAAGATCACGGATCACCTGTTCGTGCTTCACGCGCTCAATTTCAATCGCCTTTTTGACGACTTCTCCGGCTGCCTCAAGGGTACCGGGATATGGAAATGCTTGTGAAAAACTAACCCGATGGCGTTGAGGCCCAACTCTCGTCTCCACGCTTCGCATGTAATAGCCGTACATGAACATCGGATCGGGCAACGCTGTCACTTGTGGGTACTGTTCAATTGTCGCCTGCCACCGTGCCTTTGCGGCACTAACTTTCGGACTCCGCTCAACGGCCACTTGAATTAAGTTCGGGAGCTCAAGGTTTTCAGCAAATAGAGTCGTTATATCGGTCTGTTCAGGGATCGCTGCTGTCTGCGTCATCCCGTATGTTTCCGTTGGTGCCAGAACATTTAACATCATCATGCTCCCGATAACAATAACAACTAATTGATACAGCAAATTAACGCCACGCATTATCGTCTCCTTGTTAATAACGTGAGTTTGATAAAAGTGAGATGTTGGGTTTCGCTTAGACTTAAAACCCGCA
>CAZQIP010000299.1:0-2648 GCA_964593655.1 uncultured bacterium
TATGAGAAATTGCATGTGTCTCGTCGATTGACTATTAGGCCTCTATCTTCGGGGTAAATTATGCTTTGTTTGCCGAAGTCTACCTTCAAATCGGCTTCCCCGATTGATTTTTGGAAAGTGTTTTCTTCAGCAGTGAAGCCAAGTGTTGCGAGTAAGTCTTTAAGGTTATTTTTTGTTATCATAGCGACGTTTTTCGTTGGTTAGAGATATTTACGGAATTAGATTTTACGTCTTTTTGTAAGTCCGGTTCGGTTAGGAAACCAAACCTACCGAGTCAATTTAGCGATTTTGGACAGTGTTTTATAGACCATCCATGTAAACATGCCGCCCTTACAGGGCTGAAGAGTTATAAACTGACGCTGCTATAAACATAACGTCCTTACCGGACTGAAGAGGTTTTTGAAGTCTTCAAGGATGCTGTGTAAAATCCGGTTCGGTTGGGAAACCGAACCTACCGGCCTGGGGTCGCTACCGTTATTATTTTTGAAATTGACAGTTATGGCACACCGAAAAATCGCACCTACCGGGCTTCGGGAAAGTGGAACTCCGGAGGTCGCTCCTACAAGAAAGCGTTCATTAATTATTTCACACAATGCAAAGAATTTGACATAATCCCGAAATATGCTAAACTCTATACAAAGGAGACATACCATGAAAAAACCGATTCGCTTGGGTCTTATCGGCTGTGGTGGGATTGTGCAAATTACGCACGCCCGTGCCTACCGCGCGCTCACAGATACCGTTCAAATCACTGCGCTGGCAGATGTCGTTCCCGAAAACCTACAAAAGATCGGGGACATGTTCGACGTTCCTACAGAAAACCGATACACAGATTACCGCGATATGTTGGAACACGCAGCCCTTGATGTCGTGACGATTGCGACCCCGCACTCACTTCACGCTGAGCAGGTCATCGAAGCCGCAAACGCGGGTGTAGCTGTTATCTCAGAAAAGCCGATGGCAACAAATTTAGAGGAAGCAGACGCAATTCTGGCAGCAGTACGCCAGAACGATGTGCCTTACACAGTCGTGCATAACTATATCTTCACTGCCGGGATGCGCGTGGCGATGACAGAACTCGATGCGTTAGGTAAACCTCATTTCGGACGCAGTGCTGGCATGGGATTGAAGCCTACAGATTTTTCGGCGGATCATCCGACCCCTGCATTCGCGTGGCGCGCCAGTAAAGCGAAAGGCGGTGGTTGTATCATCGACACGAGTTACCACGAAATTTATTCTGTCTGTACCCTGATGCAATCCCCCGTACGCTATGTTGAGGCACGGGTGCAAACGATGCGGCTTGACATTGATGTTGATGACATCGCGATGCTGCTGTGTGAACATGAAAATGGGGGTATCACGACTGTCTCTGGTGCCTGGTGCGTGCCCGGTACAGATTCCGGTTGGTGTGAGATGCACGCTGAAAATGGTTCTCTACGCGTCAATCATCGCCACAACGTGGCGGACGCGCTCCGTCGTTTCACGAGAGCAGAAGGTTGGAAACAGTTGGAACTGCCCGACTTTGACGAAGCAGAACGCACGGATGCAAGCGGCCATACCCGTTACTTTATGGAGACCTTTGATGCACTTGCTGGGGGTGCGGCAGTACCTGTGAGTCCAGAGATGGCATATCATAACCTCTCGATTATCGAAGCAGCACGCAAGGCAACGACGGAACGCCGCGCTATTGAAATTCCGCCACCAGAGGACCTTTGACTTTTTCAGGGTTATGCGTTTGTAATAGGGTGATTGATCGCCCGTTAATTGTGGAAAGAGACGGGCAATGAATTGCCCTACTACAAACTGGAAATGTTTAAGTTGAACCCGCGTTTTCAGAGAGGAGTTAAGATGAAAAGAGGTCTGCTATTCCACGCTTTGGTTGTTTTAATGTTAGGATTGGTCTGGGGCATGCCGTTACAGTGCTTAGCGCAGCAGAACAGTGTCGCTTTGGATGCCAAAAGGGATGCGGAATATGATGCCGAAGACGATGTGAACACGGCGTTGTGGCTTGCCGCTGGCGGTATTTTAGGGACAGCCGGGAGTTGCTTGCTCGGTTCCCTTGCTATCGGTGGAGCTTATGTCTATCAGCCCGTTCCGCCTGCCGATCGACTTCTCGGTAAATCGGCAGAATATGTCAGTTTTTACACGGATGCTTATAAGGCACACATCCGCAGACTTCAATTGGTTGCCGCCACAAAAGGCGCAGCTGGCGGAACGGCTGTTTTCTTCCTGTTAGGAACGCTCAACATAAAGCCGTGGGCGGACTTTGTTATTTGGTAGAATGAACCAATTTCTTACTCATATTATCTATGTATACTATAGTTTGGACAGTTTTAAGACGATAAACATTTCGCCCCTACGGGGCTGAGCTGCGTGGGGGTGGCGTTTCTATTCTCACTGCGAAGCAATTTCGCCCCTACGAGGCTGTGCATCGGCGCATCCACGTTTATTTTTCTGCGAGTTGCGTTTGTGTAAAGAACTTTGAGAAAAATTAAAAGTGCTTGAAAAGCGGACATAAACCTGATCGAAGTTGTCCAAACTATAGTATGTATAGTAAAACCTATAATTAATTGGGCACTCTCAAACAGTCTGAATGCCTATAACAGGCATTCAGACTGGCACAAACTAAAAGTTTATGCTACAAAAGA
>CAZQIP010000300.1:0-11551 GCA_964593655.1 uncultured bacterium
TCTCATAAGGGAACGGCTCATCGTCAAGTGCTGAGAAGTATTTGACGAGCGTCGTTGCTTCGTCATCGGACAATCCAAATGTCGGCATCCGGACTTTGAGCCCATAGCGAATCTCCGACGGCTTCTTAAGGAATTCAAACAGCCAGTCTGGGTAGACTCTCGCGCCCTGTGATTTTAAGGGTGGCGGTGCGAACTGCTTGGCAACCATTTCACCGAGTCCCTCATGTGCGATGATAACGTCTCGATAATCGCCGCCTGTGCCTTCGATTTCGTGGCAGCCGCTGCAGTTATACTTTTTGACGAGTCGTCTCCCGGCATCAATACGGTTCAATTTCTCGGATCGGTTATGTATATAACTGAGCGGATATTTTTCGGGTTGGAAACTTTTGAGAAGTACGGCGAGTGCCTTTGCCTCTTCGTTGTCAATCTGGAAGACGGGCATCCGCGAGACAATACGACGGGTTTGATAACGCCGCGGGTCGGTAACTTTGCCGATTGTCCAGCCTGTCCAGCTATGTTCAAGATCCGTTTCACGGGTATCGCCAAAGTCAAGTTCATCAGCGAGTTTCGCTCCGAATTCGCCGAGGTCAGCACCGACCTTCGATTCATCTTCAAAACCGGTAATTTCGTGGCACCCGAAACATCCGTAGGTTCTGACGAGTGTTTCGCCCTCTGCTACGTCCACTTTGCCGATGGATTCACCGGCTGCGTCGGGAGTTGCTTTCTGTAAACTCATCAGATAGGCAACGACGTTGTCAATTTCGCGGTTACTTAACCGCAAACTTGGCATACTGGTATCAGGATCATAAGCCTTCGGATCGCTGATCCACTGACGGAGATAATTCGGCGTGACCTTCGCCCCGACACTATCAAGTGCAGGGCCGAAATCGCTCCCTAAACCGTCAACAGTATGGCACGTGAGACAACCGACGGTTTTAACAGTTTCCTCACCTGCCTTAATAACGTTTTCAGATTTGGAATAGTTTACGGAGGATTCGTCAAGATTTGCATCACTCATGGTTGCGAGATATGCCGCAATAGATTTCACTTCATCAACGATACGGAGAACATAATCGTCCGGATACGGATATACAGTGCCATCATCTGTTTTAATTTCGATACCGTTGGTTGTTTTCGTAACAACGCCAGTGCGTGTTCCGCCGTTCTTGAGATAGACGACTTGACTCATACCATCGGCGGGGAAGAAGTTTGGCATCGTTGCATTTGGTAGATAGGCTTCGGGTTTCTTAATCCAATTTTCGAGCCAAGCTGTGTTTTTCACCTTACTGCCGACTTTAGCAAGCGATGGACCGACTTTAGCGATGTTTTCGATTGCACTATACCCTTCCACAGCGTGGCAACCGTGGCAACCGAGGTCTTCAAAAAGAGCCAACCCCTTCGTCAGATTCGGCGCGTAGTCTTCGGGTTCATCTGTCTCCGGATTCACACCGTAATCTAACATCATCACGCCATCGTGGCAGCGGCGACAGTTAGATTCCATATATCCCTTAGTCTCTTTGGAGGTTCTACCGGTATGCTCATCCAATCCGAGTACAGGGGTGAGCCAATACTCAGCATGGGTCAAGGCGTGAGCAGATTTCGCTGTGAGTGCTTGCCCTTGTCCACCGTGGCACGGTATACATCCAAATCTATCAACCGGATGCGTCTCGAGGAGGGCATCACGGGGATGGGTCTGGAGGACAGAACGGTAGCCGGTTTCATAAGAAATCTCAACTTCACCGAAGACATCTACATCACTGAAAGTAAGCGTCCCGTTATCTTCGAGTGTATATTCATCTGCTTCTGCATCAAACCCATCAATGACGAGGCTTTCACTACCGACCTTGACCTTCGCGTGCTTGAGACGATGTACGACAGGATTTACGCCATCACCTTCAATTTCAAAAGTCTCTTGTGCGGATTGTTCATAGCCGCTTCTATCGGCAGAAAAGTGGCATGTAGCACACCTATCTGCGGTATAATCAAAATCCTCAAGATAATATTGCGTAATGGTTCGTGTTTCACGGAAAGGATTTTCTAATAGGCTGCCGAGGAAGGTTCGCTTGATACCGCCGACGGAATTCAATTTTTCCTGCAGACGCGCAACTTCATCATACTTAGCTTTGTCAGCTTGTAGTGCCTGAAGGGCGGCTTGCGCGGTCGTAATACCATCAGTGATCTCCGCGTCCGTAGTGTTATATTTCAGTGCGATGAGGTAGGTACTGAGTGCCTGTTGTGGGTCGTTATTGGTTTGATAGAATTGCGCCAATGCCTTGTTAGCATCAGCAAAAGTTGCCTCCGCTGCCAAGACAGCCTCAGTCAGTTCGCCCTCAATGCGCGATTCAAGTTCAGCTAATTTCTCTTGCCACTTGTCGACCGTCTCATTACGTTTCCCTTTTGCTTCGTGGAGACTATGCTGATACTTATAGTTGATCGCATCCGATTCACTCTGCCGAAACTTGCGCGCCTGCAATGCTTCCTCAAGTGTAACGTGAGCGTTCCGTACGGCTTTAGTCAAGCTACCTAACTCTTTCGCGTCAGGTTCTTGAGGCGTGGAAAGTTCTGGCAAAGCCGACTTTGCATTTTCTAATTCCGCGTGTGTTTTCTCATATTCATACTGATAAAACTGCTGCTGGATTTGCTTCCACGGGCGGCGGGTGATCATCTCACTCCAGAACCCCCATAAGGTTACGAGTCCTAACAGTCCGGACAGAATAAAGAACAAAGCAGAATACGATTTATTTTCAGCAGGAATTTCTTTTTTGTTCCTCACGAACTTTACTCCCTTTTTCTAATTTTCCTTGCGGTTCGTTCAAGTGGGCGTTGATAGCTATTCTTAGATGTTGAACCACGGGGATACCCAAATGTATTTCACATTGAAGAATATTCGCAAGATCATCTTGATTGGCAGTGCAAGCATAGTTAAAAACAGAAACGAGACAAGGATATATCGAACGAGCCCGAGCTCCTGTAAGAAACGGTTACTATTACGCTTCCATAAATAGACAATCGGCCCGAGCGAGAAATACCCCGCGACAACGGCGAAGCCGAAAAAGTTTGCAGTAACTTCACTCCGAATCCCGAAAAGATACGATAAATTTACGTTCGTCAGTGGCACAACGAGGTGTGGATCCCACGCCACCCATGGTGCGAAGAAGTTCCAACCGGGTCCCCTGAGGAATGTCCCGACGACCATCAAGACGATCCACAAAACGATAAACCCGAAGCAGAATACGGAGAGCGCGAACGGCCGTTCTTTGATCGTATAATAGCCTTTACCTTTAGGGTTTGTGTCGATGTAGGGAATAGCAATCAAGCCTGCGATAATGAGACCGGGCAGGACCACACCTGCGATCCAAGGATCAAAGTAAACGAGCATCTCCTGAAGTGCGAGGAAATACCAAGGTGCTTTAGAGGGATTTGGCGTTTTCGTCGGATCGCTCGGCTCTTCAAGGGGGGCATCAATCATAATAGACCAGACCCCCAGCACCAGCATCACGATAATTGCACAGATAAACTCGTTCCGGCAGAGGTAGGGCCACACATAGACTTTATCGTTGAGTGCAGCATCCGAGGGTACACCTGTCTTGTCGGTCAGACGTGCTTGCCGGTAAGAGAGCCAGATGAAATAGGGTATCAAAAAAAGGATAGCAACAATAGGGACATTATCCGGCTTCGTCACCAGTGCTATAAAATGCTCCATACGATTCTGCTCCTTTGAAGATAGGATTGCTTGCCGATGCTAACAGAAATTGTATTCCGCCACCACAAAAGATGTGTTCCAGCAATTGCGTCTATAGGGGTCCAGAGATGCCTCCATCTTTACGGACACGCCAGAAATGCAAAGCCATTAAGACGCTTGCCAAAAGTGGCACAGCGACACAGTGTAGAATATAGAACCTCAAGAGCGTTGAGGGGCCTACAATCGTCCCTGCGAGCAGTGCGAACCGGACATCGTTGGATTGTGTGATGTCTTGTGGTGCGAATGGGCCTTCGTGTCCCAATACTGGTGTTGCGCGTGCCATGTTCGTTCCGACAGTCACCGCCCAAAAAGCCAATTGATCCCAAGGTAAGAGGTAGCCAGTGAAACTTAGGAAAAATGTCACAAGTAGTAAGATGACACCCACTGCCCAGTTGAATTCGCGTGGCTTCTTGTAAGAACCGGTCAAGAAAACTCTGAACATGTGTAACATCACCGAAATTACCATCCCGTGTGCTGCCCAGCGGTGCATGTTCCGGAGGAGCATGCCGAACGGAATGTCAAATTCGAGGTATTGAACATCGTGGAAGGCGTATTCAGCGGTCGGACGGTAATAGAACATCAGGAGCACGCCTGTGACAGCTGTTACGAGGAACATGAGGAAGGTAATACCGCCCATGCACCATGTAAAACGGAAGTTGAGTGCATGGCGAGAAACCCGAGGGGGATGGAGATGCAACCAGACGTTTTGGAGAATTTGTAAGGTGTACCTGCGCCCTGTGTCTTCATATCCGTGGCGGAATATAGAGCGCCAAATATCGGAATTCGTAATCTTTTCTTTGAGCCCTTTACGTTCTTCGTTCATATCTTTTATAGCAAGTTCCGACGTGTACGTTGTAGTATAGGCATTCAAAGGTGCGCCCACCAACGCCGAAACGCCTTTTCTACCTGACCGGAGCCAGGCACAAATGCTCTCCTTTCTTCAGACCTTCAAAAAGGAGCCTGGGTCGGTCCACTGCCCCTTCTCACCTAAAAACTTCACAGACTTATCGATTTCAATCTGACCATCTTCTGCCAATGTAATTTTAACGCGTTCAAGAGGGCGTGGTGCGGGTCCTTCGTAGTTCACACCTTCGCGGTCGAAACCGCTACCGTGGCAGGGGCACTTGAATTTGTTTTCAGAACCGAGCCAGCGCGGCGTACATCCGAGATGCGTGCAAATGGTTAAGAGTGCGTAGAATTCGCCATCCTGCTTCCGGACAATCCAAACGCCAAACGGTTCCTTTTTGAACTTTTCGCTAACGCTGCCTGGCGGATACTCCGCTGGGAACCCTGCTTTAAAAATAGAGGACGGTTCAAACAACACGCGTGGATACAGATATCGAACCAATCCCGGTCCGAAGGCTAAACCCGATGCTGCAACGAAAGTTCCCCAACCGAGAGATTTGAAAAATTTACGTCGAGATTCCACTTCCACCCCCGATTTAGTAGATAGACGCTCACACGCCAACTCCACAAAATTATTAAAGGCCACTGCCTACATTATAGTATGATTCCAAAGAAATTCATCAAAATCTTTTTCCACTTGAAAGTCATTGCTGCGCGGGTAAAACACACTCGCCAACTTCAGATTAATTCGATTATACAAGGCACAAGATTCACCCAACGCCATTTTGCATCCTGAGCGTTAAATATTATAACATGTTCTTAGAAGTTTGTCAACCATTTTTTTCAATTTTTTCACAGAATTTGGAAAAATTTTAGGCAAATGCTTCGTATTTTTTATTAGCGTCCCAATGCGGTTATATTACACAGTGTCCACAATAAATCAGATGAAATCAGCACAATTTTGTTCAGTTTTCTGGCAATCTATGCTACAATTTATCTCAGAAATTTCCTTAGTTTTTAAAGATTAACAACCAACGAACAGAGGAGAATCAAGATGGTACGCTTTACAATCAGTTTAATCATCGCAATTTGCATGTTTGCACAACTTAGCAACGCTGAAATCGATCCGAAATCTATTGTCGGCGCCTGGTTGTTTGACGAAACGAACGGAAAAGTGGCTAAAGATTCATCTGAAAACGGTAACGATGGCAATCTTGTCGGCGGTGCTAAATGGGTAAAAGGTAAATTCGGCAACGCTATAGAACTCAATGGAAAGGACGCTTGGGTCACCGTTCCTGAGATTGGACCGCTCGAAGACTTTACGCTCATCAAATGGTTCAATTCAACAGGGAGAGTTGGCGCGTGGAGATGTTTTTTTAACCGTGACGGTTGGGCAGCTGGGTATGTCCATTATCAATTCCGACCGGATAATAAGATGGAGATGGCGATTCACTCCAACAACCCCGTTCGTCATCCGGGTTGGCCGGATTCAGACTTTACAGCAGATAAAGGTATCTTGAATAAATGGTTCCACCTTGCAGTCGCCTACAGCAGCAACGACGAATCGGTGCGTGTCTACTTTGACGGCGAACTGGATGCGGAGGGTAAATGGGGTCCCTTGCCGGGCGAATTTGGACCTGGACGCATCGGTTCATGGAGCGGCGGCGGCAGAGAGTGGGAGGGTATGTTCGATGAAATGATACTCTTCGATGTCGCATTAGAGGAAGCCGATATCCAATCGCTCATGGATAACGGTTTAGACGCGACGCTTGCGGTTGATCCAGTAGGTAAAGTTGCAACGATTTGGGGTAAAATTAAGCAAGGCAGATAATTCTGAATAGTATCTGCTATGTGAATACAGGAAACCAACGGTCTCCTATGCTACGAAAGAGGGCATCTGATTGGACACCTTTGGGCATCTTAAAATTGTCCAAAGTTTAGTGCTATTTAAAAAAGGGTTAATCTCGGAATTTCGGGCGCCTCTCGTAGTTTCCGTACCGCCTCGGCAATGTCATCAACGAGGATTTGTCGCATCGTTGTGAAATCCTCACCCTCTTGTCTGAGGATGTACGCGGGGTTAAATGTTGCCATAGTAAAGGGCGCATATTCGGTATCCGTAAACCAGATGCCCCGTTCTTCGGTGATGCGGAAACTTCGGCGAATCAGCACTTTCGCTGCAGGTGCCCCCATGCAGAGAATCACCGAAGGTTGGACTAAGGTGAGTTCTCCATCAAGCCATTTCGCGCACGCCTTGATTTCTGATGCCTTCGGTGGCCGATTTTTTAACACGCCGCCTTTAGGGCTCGCTGCTCGGCACTTAATGATGTTGGTGAGCCAGATGTCACTGCGCGTTAAATCATTTATTGTCAATACTTCATCAAGCAAATTCCCTGTAGGCCCTGAAAAGGGCAGCGTCGTGTGATTATCTGCAGCGGAGGGTCCCTCTGCAACAAGTACTAACTTCGCGGTGGGATCCCCGCTACCGAAAACGACGTTTGTACGGGTTTCTGCTAAGTCACAAGCCGTACAAACGCTGGCGCGCGCTTTGAGGGTTTGCATTTGTGTATGAACAGTGCTCATGTGCTGACCCCGACTTTCCTATGAAGATTAAAAAATTAATTCGGTAATTTCTTGGGGCAGTCCGGTGCGGTTAGGAATGCAGGTTGCATTTGGGTGAATACACCACAAAACCGCACCTACCGGGTCTGGGGCGTACTGAAGTTACACGGTGCCCCCCGAAGTTTTTGCGAAGTGGATGCTGGCGTGTACTAACTGCTCCGGTTGCGTCTCAGTAAACTTTAACTGATAAATCGGTTTATCCCAATTATATTCATAACCGCTGCCGTAAGTCGCCACACTTATGGGTAGATAACCCTCTGGCACATGAATAAAGCAGCTCCCCTCAGCCTGTCTAAGCGGTTTGCAAACGAGCAGATAGGTTTGGCTGTGATTATCCCAACCGGCAGATAGGATCTCGGCACGACCTTGTGTATAGTGGATATCGGTTGCGAGCAATTGGGGTATGTCCTGCTCCTCACGGAAACAGAGCAGCTTCGCGGAACGGGGCGGAATATTCAACAAGTTTACGCTTTGTGAGACCTTGCCGAGGTATTGACGCATCCAGAAATCGTGGACAAGGAACCCGTTAGATTCGGGCACACCGAGCGCATCAAGTTCAAAATATACATCGTCTTCGTGATCATTCCAATTGAAGACTGCGGCGAGATACCATGTTTCCTGAGGTGTTGAAATAGGTAGGCTCCAAACTTTGGGGAAAGGCTCGTCATAAATATCTACGGGCGTCGCGGCCTCATTTATCAGCGGGAAGATTTTTGCTAAGTATGCTGCCCGCAATGGCGTAAGTGTCGCGATTGGGTCCGCGCAAAGGACAGCACCCCCACTGAGCGCGGCAGCTGTCATCTCCGCGATTGCCTCATTGATAGGTCGTGGTTCATCAACAGCAAGTTCGCCAAAAAGATGGTTCCAGAGGACTTTATGCTCGCGTAGATACGCTGCATATCTACTTAAGCGATGCTTCGTGCCGCGTTGATGATGCCACTGATCACTTGCACGGTTGGAGGCACCACCAGAGGCAAACGGCGCGTTAAGGAGCGGGGCGTTGATAACAACACTACCGACACAGAGGTCCGAAATAGCATTGTATCCTGCCAAAAAAACGTCCTGTTTTGCTGGCACGTTTTCCAAGCGAACCTCATTAATTGTATCTCTTAGCAGTTCAGCAGCGAGACGATAAAGCTGCACCGCTGTTAAGCTGTCATCATGCCATCGCAAGTTGTATGAAGCGTTGGTAAGTCCCGTTGTATAAGCGGTGAAGTCTACATTAATGAGTGAATAGCCACAACCGCTCACCATGTGTTTAATCTGTTCACGAATACGTCCCTGTACGTCTGGATGCGAAACATCCAAGAGTGCGACCTCTTTGCCAGTGTCTGGCAGATGAATTGTTGCGGGTTTGGAGCCGTTCTGTGCAGTACGTCTACGTGGATGTCTCCTTCCGCTGCGAGTTCCGGGCTGTTCCTGTATGCAATAGTCTGGATGGTTCTGTACAAGTTCCGAATCAAGTGCGAGCCCGAACAAATTAACTCGTACCCCTGCCTTAAAACCTTTTGCTTGAATCTGGTTGACAGTCTCTGGATTTTGTAATCCTGACGCTGCATCAAGTTGAATATAATCGATCCCCCCCGGGGCGTTGGGTTGAAACAGAGGGTGCTCGGCGAGTGCATCTGCTTGGGTTAATATAGCATCGGGATCAAGGGGACCTGATGTATCGGAAAAAGACCACGCAGCAAACGATTCATCGCGAGCGGTCGTAGATTGCCCATTCGCGCGTTCGCTTTTTTTCGCCCTGAGAGCCGTATAGTGTTCATAGGCAGCCTGAGCACCGCCTGCAAAGTTGATATAAACAGTTTCAGAGAGAATTTCCTCACCAGCGTCGCAGCGCTGCGTACACTGATGATAGAGTGCCCACGAGTTAACGCCTGATACCGATGTTTTTTTATTTTTAGCACTCGATTGTGAACGTTTTCCACCATTCCGTTGACAACCGACCTGAATCCGGGGCCACCATTTCTCAGTCGTTAGGAAACCGAAGACGAGTGCCTTGCCAGTCTGTGTATCGTGAAGTACACCATCATGACTCGGATGCATAGCATCGGTCTCGCTGAGAAGGAATCCGTCATAGAGTCTTTTACTCACACCGGGGGAGACGGGAGGCATATTGATAAAAAGGTGGCACTCTGATGGTGTTGCCCCGTGCAAAACGGCACCACGATTTGTAGAGACACCGAGTACTGTCACGCTGTCGAGTTGCAACGGTTCAGGTTTTAGGTTTTCAACACCAACTTTGAGATGTATGGCGGGATGGGCGTTATAACAATTGAGGTAGGTATTTATCCGAATGCCTTTACCTGTTGCCTCGTGTGAGAAACGGACCTGATGATAATCACCGAAAGCATCGGTTTTGGGAAGCTCGGTCATAAATTCGCGGGTGCCAGTGTCTTCGGTTTTGATAACAGTTCCATCGTCAAGTGTTACCTGTGTACACCCGTTTCGGATAATTGTGTCACCGCTTTCATCAATATAATCCCAAGTTCCTTTTGAAAGGTTAAATTTAATCTCAAATTTATTGTGGTTTATCACAGCGAGGTTTCCCTGCCGTGAGACTGCTACATCATCTGGTCTCATCCATTAATTTCCTTTTTGATCGTGGCTGTCAGTCATCAGCCGTCAGTAGCGCGCGTGGCAGTTGCAAACGGATTACTGAAAGCCGATTGCCGAAAGCGAGCATAGCGAATGTGCTGAAAGGCATCAACTCCGGGAAGAGGCGACTGCCCGACAAGATATGACTGCTGTCTGTTCATCCCCAGCCTGTGAAAGCGAAACGGAGTCTCCAGGGGAGAGAAAGAGGACATCATATCGTTCGAGTGTATGCGTCTCTCCACTATTCTCCTTCACTTCAGCACATCCCTCCTTTAGCACATAAATTGATTCGCTGTGTATCGGTTGGTGCGTAAAGTGTTGCCCTTTGTCAAGACAGATGTAATCTAAGGAGAGATGTACAGAACCTTTTTGCGGTGAGACGACGCTTCGCCAATCAGCGGCTTTTCCGAACACAGGTCCACACCGCGCCATATTAAGCACCTGAACGTTGCTCCGATGCCCATCTTCTGGCGTTGGGGCTTCATCTGGTGTATCGCGTTCGCCCCGGTAGAGTGCCATATCCGGCGGTGCTTGGAAACTAATCAAGCGTGCTTTGTTCGGCGTGGTATTGACTGTACCGTGGACCTCGCCTGCGGGTACAAAAATAACATCGCCTGCAGCAATCGGCGTATAGACACTCCCTTGTCGGATAGCACCGCCACCTTCTAAGACGACAATTGCGTCTTCTGATGCGTCATGATAGTGCTGTGTAAATTCTTGACCGGGAGCGTGGAGTCCATGGTTCAGCGTCAACTGCACCGATCCCATATCTGGATGTACGACACGCCAATTTTTGCCTTTGCCCATTTGAAAAGGGGTTCCGGATTGGAGGTTCAAAATCTTCATTATTTTTTTAAGTTTCCTTGCGGTTCGGTGAGGTCAGTTGGTGACTTGATGTCTCTCTCCGTATATCCGCCTTCCATTTCATTACAGGCTACGGTTTTTGTTCTTTCTCAAAACCTCACCAACACAGTTTCAAACTGCGGCTACCGCGAAGTGCTTACGGTTTAAAGAACTACAAGTTCTTTTTTATAAAATGATACTATCGTATCCCCGTAATTCGCCTGCCGACTCCGTGCCAAACTTCCGACGCTGTCAGGTATCACAAACTGCTTTGCATGTTCAACAAGCAGTACGCCACTGGTGCAGAGCAGTGAGTTCTCAGCCAGCAACGCTAAACAGGCGGTGTATAGTTCTGAACCGCCCTGTAAACCTACGGCATAGGGTGGATCAAAATAGATAACTTCAAACACAGCAGCCTGTTTCTGGAGATATGTAATCCCTTTCACAGCATCGCGACGGAGCAGACATATTGTATCAGTTGGCTTGCGAGCTGCGCGAGGTTCAGTCGTAAGTCCACATATCCGAAGGTTCTGTTCTATCATCTGGATGCACCGCGGGTCGCGGTCCACAAAGGTGACATGTTTCGCGCCACGGCTCAACGCTTCGATTCCGATATTCCCCGTTCCAGCACAAAGGTCGAGAAAATTCGCGTCAATCACCTGTTCTCGCAGCATACTGAAAACAGATTCTTTAACACGATCCGCAGTAGGGCGGACGACACGATTGCCCTTCGGTGCAACCAAACGTCTCCCTCTGAATGTGCCAGCGATAACTCTCATTTTTAGTAGTTATTAGTTGTTGGTTTTTAGTTCTTAGTTAAAGAAGGTTTCTGTGGTGAATACAGCCAACATGACTGCAACAGATTTCCGACTCTTAACTTATAACTTATAACTTATAACT
>CAZQIP010000301.1:0-33001 GCA_964593655.1 uncultured bacterium
CAACGTGGGAGGCAAGCACGTAGCCGAGAGACTACGCGTTGTATGCTTGCCAACCTGATACTGTAATTATACTACATTTTCAACCGAATTTCAAATCTTTTTTCAACTTTAGACGTTTGGTCCAATTCACAAATGCGGGCACTCCTCCCAAACCTAAAGGATTGGGCTTCCTGCCCGTAAACATGGTGATTTGATCGTCTCTTTCATAGAGAATAGGCGCGTTAGAATTGATAACTGATGCCGGCTTGTATGTTTCTCGGATTGCCCGGCGTGAAGTGAATTTCTGATACCGGTTCCGTTTCATCGACTAAGCGCGATTCAGTGTCAAATTGTGCTTCGTTCCAATCAACGTCAAAGAGGTTCTCAACGGTAGCGAAATACTTGAATGGCCCAAACGCGTAGGAAAGCCCGAGATTCACGAGTGTGTGTCCTTCCGCTGTTACGCTGCTATCCTCATTCGCAGGGCGGTCACCAATGTGCCGATAACGCACATTGGCACCGAAACCGGACGGGTGGGCGGCTGTTAAACCACCGGTCGAGGTAATACGCGGCGCGAGCGGTATCTCGTTGGCATCAGAAGGTTCATCGACGAACTTACCGCTCGAAAGGTTCACATCTGTATCTACCCACAACCACGAAAGAAGCTGCGCGCGTCCTTCAATGTCAATGCCAATTCGACGGGATTTCCCACTAATTTCGGTCTCACCTGCATCACCGACAAAAACCAATTCTTCGTCTAATGCCAGCCACCATCCAGCAATTCCAATACTGAGCCGGTTCCAAAATTGGTGCCGTGTACCGATTTCAGCACCGATCGCACGCGGCAATGTGCGAATGCCAGCATGCTCCGGGTCGAAATTCAATTGTGCAAGGCGTTCGTTAATTCGAGCGTCACTCAACCCTTGGCGACTGAATACCCGTGCTAAGTTTGAAATAGCCTGTTCAATTACCACATCACGGGCATCATTAGAGTGGAATCCGGTGCCGAAATTTAGGAAAATGTCGGTTGAATGAAGTGGACTATAAACGAGGTTGAATTTGGGATTGAGCATCGCTTCTTGGGCATATCCTGAAGCATGCGGCAAGGTTATTGATGCGTCGGACAGCGTGTCCAAGGGGTCCTCAACGTTAAAGGTGAAGTAATCACCGCGCAAACCGAGTTGTAATCGGAGCTTCGAGTTGACCACCAATTCTTCCTGAACCCAGAGAAACAGGTTCCGTTCAATAATGCCTGAATCTACCCTTTGCGTTAACCGCCTGCGATTCGGACTGTGCCAGAGACTGACTGCAATATCGTCGGAACGAAATCCACCACCGAACGTAGTCGTTGACTGCATCGAACGGATGGATTGCTTGAATTGATATTCGGTATTCAACCCAAAGAGCGTGCGGTCATCGGTCTGTTCAATCATGTCCCCGTTTTCTGGGTCATCGAGGAAGAAAGTAAAGTTCGAGAATAATTTGAAGTTATAACGGGAGAAATAGGGCTGAATGAAAAATTGGCTGTTATTTTCACCGATTACTGTGTAGGTCAAATTGAGATTTTGTCTGCCAGTCTGTCCACCTTCGAGGTCGTCGATGGTCCCGAATCGGGTAATTAAGCCACTATCAACAGCGCGTTGCGGAATCTGACCGGAAGCGTCCCATGCAGAACTAAAAGCATTCACCGAGAAGGTGAGTTCGTTCGTTTCATTTAAGTGCGTATGGAATTTCCCAAAAAGAGTGGATCTTTGGAAATTCTGTTCACTTTCAACGGGACCGTTTGTATTATAAAACTGCGCGCCAAAATAAGCACTTTGATATTCACCGCTGCCCGGTACCTGAAACAGCCCTGTGACTTTCTGTGTGTTAAACTCGCCGCCCTCAATTTTCACCGTGTTTTGATCAATATAGTTTTTTGTTCTGAACATAATTGAACCAGCGGTCGAAAAATTACCGTGTCTGGCAAAATAGGGCCCTTTGAACAGGTCAATTGACTCCACTAATTCAGGTATCACATAGTGGAGGTCCGCATATCCTTGACCGTGCCCGTGTGAAACCATATTCACAGGGATACCATCCGTTGAAATGGCGACATCGGTCCCGTGGTCGGCATCAAACCCACGTAGGAAAATCTGCTCGGCTTTGCCACCCCCAGCATGCTGTGTGACAACAAGTCCCGGTGCCAGTTGTAGCATATCTTGCGCCGTTTGTATCGGACGGACATTTAAATCAAACTCTCGGATAGACTTTGAGGACGCGGTCGAATAAGCATGATCCCCTTTGACTAAGATTTTCTCGAGTTGAGCCATATCATCAGTGGACTCAGTATCGTTTTCCGTCTGAGGCGTTTCCGCTATTGCCTGAGATGTTCCCAAAAGAAGAGGGAACCCTAAAATGGATAAAAGTATTATCGGCAGATAAAAGTATGATAAAACGGTTTTTCTCATAAATTCTCCTTTCTTGCACCTAATTGTTGATACAGGTTTTGAAAAAAAATAATACGAAGGTAAGCGGAAAACCTTCTTAACCCGCCTGCCCACGTTGATTGTAAAATCATACCATATTTGGGAAAAAATAGAAAGTAACGGTAATCCAAACACTAATCAGTAGAGACACAAAGTCATTTTGACATCACACAATGCCACAGTGGCAAGGGTGATGTCAATTTGGCAAATCTACACCGCCTATCTATTCTTCTATGAATGGTGTTATATAGATGGGGTCTCCACGTGGTAAGCACAAGACCTACCGCTACAGCGATTAGGAACCTACACTCATTGTGGGCAGCCAGCAGCTGAAAAGCGGCTTTGGCACGGAATTTGCTCTATATGCAAACAGAGAAGCAACAGCGTCGGTTGCCTCTGAAAAGATTGGCATGAAACTTGCAACCTATTTGGCATAGAACTTGCTTCTAACACTTACACAAACAAAACTCAAAAGGAGAAAAAAATGACTCACTTAACGATACGCAGACCGATGCGAAATCTATTCAACCTTCACAACCAGATGGATAGGGTTTTTAGCGACCTCTTCGCCTCTCATGAAGGTGAAACGGATATGGAAGAAACCTCTTGGATGCCTACAGTTGACATTTCTGAAACGGAAAATGGATTTGAGATCCGCGCTGAACTTCCCGGCGTATCCGAAAACGATGTCAACGTCTCTGTGACCGACAATCTGCTCACCATCAAAGGCGAAAAACATCAGGAAGCGGAGACAGATGGCAAAAACTACCACCGTGTTGAACGCCGGTACGGCAGCTTCCAGAGAAGTTTCACGTTGCCAAGACACACCGAAACCGATGCTATCAAAGCGGAATTCAAGGACGGTGTCTTGACACTCGGGATTCCGAAAGCGGAAACCGCGAAACCGACTGAAGTTCCGATTACAGTCAATTCCTAACCTAACGACTCGGACGTGCCTCGTCTGTCAGATAGCACACGGGGCATGTCCAATAGCACACGGATAAAAATATACGAGGCATAACGCCTTCACACTTAAGGAGAAGAAAAATGACTTATTTGACTTTACACAGACCGGCAAGAAACCCATTCAAATTTTACAGCCCGTTCTTTGCACCGCTGCGCGCAAAAATCGACGCAGGCACATATAACTGGGCACCCTCGGTTGATATTTCGGAAACAGACGACACATTTGAAGTCCACGCCGAATTGCCGGGTGTCGCAAAAGACGATCTCCACGTCTCTGTGAAAGATAACCTCTTGACGCTCAGCGGCGAAAAGCGGCAGGAAAATGCAGACGATACCCAAAACTATCGCCGCGTTGAACGCCGTTATGGAAGTTTTCAACGCAGATTCGCGCTTCCATCGGAAGTGGCGACAGACGCGATCAAAGCCGAATACAGTGATGGTGTGTTGACGCTGTCTATTCCGAAACCTGAAGCCGCGAAACCGACCGAAGTTCCGATTACAGCAGGGTCATAAAAAAAAACTTGACAAAATAGTATACTTTATGTTATACTTAAAATTGCCAATCCCGGTTTGTTAGTGCCGAGGGCAGGGTAGCACCGCTGCTACGGTGTCCCGTCCGTTACGGCACCGAAAAGGCTGGCGCGTAAATGCGCCAGCCTTTCTTTTTTCTTATAATTCAGTGTGCTACGCTTCGCCTTTGTCTTTCAAAACGCTGAGATAGAGGAGCGCAGCAAGGATTGCACCGATGCACGGTCCCACGAAATAGAGCCACATGTCGGCATAATTCCCACTGACGATCGCAGGTCCCAAAGTCCGTGCCGGATTGAGCGAAGCACGTGTTAATGGACCCCCCATTAGAATACAGAGGACCAGTGTGAGCCCAATTGCGAGGCCAGCGAAGCTCCCTGCTTTTCCACTCACAGCGGTATTAAAAATAGTATTGACGAGGAAAAAGGTGAGCACAATTTCGACGACAAGCCCTTGAACCGGCGTAACACCTTCAGCCAAAATTGTCACACCCAGATCGCCGGGATTCGGTAGCACGGCGTTAAGCACAACTGCCCCCAAAATTCCGCCAAGAAATTGCACAATCCAGTATCCGATTGCTGCGACAAATTCGATCTCGCCTGCTATCAGCAAGCCGAGCGTCACAGCCGGATTGATATGCGTGCCAGAAATGTGTCCATACGCATACGCAAACGTTACAATCACCAAACCGTGAGCGAGTGCCACCCCTACTAAATTCGCTTCAGTGATTGCCAGCGCGCCTGCCCCGATAAAAATCAGCGCGAAGGTACCGATAAATTCGGTAACCAAGTTCTTCGTATTCATGAAACTCCCCCTTAAATTTGAACGATTAGATAAAACACTCTATCGGAACTCCCATGGATTTACAAATGACAGATAGAGTTATAATAGGTTAATTTTGAATATTATTCCATTTAAAAATAATAAAGTCTATATCCAACCCTACACTATACGATATTTTAAGGCAAAAAGCAAATTATATCCGTCTGATTTGCAAATTGACAATTCTTGGTGCACATGCTACATTAATTCTCAAATTTTTAGAGCAATAAGGAGAAATTCTCATGGAAAAAGAGATTAGAAACGACATCAAAGGTATCAATCGCTTTATTTTTGAAGCAGGGGCAGATACGGATCAACTCCATCTCCACATTTCCGAAGTCGGTCCCGGACAACGTGCACACCCGCCGCATACACATGACGGGCAGGAAATTTTTTATGTGTTTTCTGGGGAAGGTGAAGTACTGTTTGGTGAAGCGACACACCGCGTCAGCGACAACGAAGCCGTCCATGTCGATTGCCAAGTTTTGCATGGGATACGCAACATCGGGGAGACACCGCTCCGTTATGCCGTGATCATCGCAAAATGATAGGTACGGGAAAACGTGGTTTGTATACGAAACTTGCTTAATGTTTCCTACTCTGGCGAGTTATCGGATAATTGCTCTGCGTATAAATGATAGATACCGTAAATGCCCGCGGCGATCAGGACGATTCCGACACCTGCTAACCCGCGCCGCACCCAAATCGGTTGTAAAAAGACCGGCAACCCTACAGTGAACCAACGCGGCTGCAGTAGGTTGGACATAGCAATACTGAAATACAGGACACCGTAAGCGATCAAACCGATATCGCTTGCGATTTCCTGTTTTATAGGCTTAACCGGAAGTTTGAACGGATTGAGCAGGTAATCCCCGGAAAAAATTAGGGTGACGCCTACAGATAGAAAGGCAAAAAGAATTACGTTTGGATACCCTGAATCCCAGAGTGTTACCAATAAGGCAATACTGATGCATCCCAATAGGAGGCTCATTACGCCTTGCATAATTTGATAACTTCTATTTTGTGAAATCATTTTTCCACTTTCTCACCCAAATCGGATGCGCGGATCGACCAAAGTATAACTGATGTCGGTTAGCAACAGACCGACGATATACAGTACAGAAGCGAGATAGACCATACTTCGCACAATAGCGAAATCTTGTGCCTGAATCGCCTCAATCGTAAAACTTCCCAACCCCGGAATCGCGAAAAATGCCTCCATCACCAAACTTCCCATAAAGAGTAGCGGAATCGCCAACACGACATTCGTTAGAATCGGGATCATCGCATTTTTCAGTGCGTGTTTAAAGAGCACACCGGCTTCGCTGACACCTTTTGCACGCGCTGTCCGTACATAGTCACGGTTCACCTCTTCAAGAAAAATCGTACGATAGAAGCGGATGCCGCCACCGATACCGCTAATGATACCGATAACCACCGGAAGGATCACAAACTTCAGCATGTCTACACCGGAATCGTAGCCAGAGATCGGTGAGAGGCGCAGCATCTTTCCAAACAACCACTGCCCACCGATAATATAAAAAAGTTGAGAGATAGACATAACCATCACTGCGACGATCGTGCTCCAGAAATCGACATAGGTGGCTCGGTAGTACGCCACAATCATTGAAACAGTGATATTTACGAGCAATCCAACAAGGAATGTCGGCAAAGCAATAGCGAGGCTTGCCCACATGCGCTGCGAGATTTGCGAGGTTATATCAATGTTGTTCGTATCAGATTTCCCGAAATCAAAGAGGAAAAGTTTCGCTGATTTCTGGAAGAAGATCGTCTCAGTAAAGTGTCCGCCCCCTGATGCCTCGGTATTGAAGAAGAGCGGTAGATGATAACCGTTCTGTTTCTTCCAATTGTCAACGTCTGCCTGCGTAATGTTCTTTTCACCAAGAATCTTCTGTGCCATCTGGTCAGGAGAATTGACAATAAAAAAAAGAAAAAAGACGATGAGGTTTACGCCTATTAAGATCGGGATAGCATAAAGCATTCGTCGTATAATATAAGTGAGCATTCTTCACCAGCGTAATAGATTTTTTACAAAACTGCGCTTACTTCCGTTAGAGCACGCAAACACATTCGATATTTTTAACCCCCTAAATCCCCCTTATCAGGGGGACTTTAAGAGAAAATGCATAAATTCTATTTAATTTTATGACGCTTCATCAGCAATGTTCGCCTGTTTTGTCTGTCTTTCTCGTTTCCAAATTGTGATGGCAGCCGGAATCGTGCCTAAAATCAGCAATCCGAGGCAGACCCACAGGGGCCAAACGATTGGCTGATTCCACGCTTGACGGCTTTCTGTCCGCTGACTGGCATCAATGCGGAGATACTTGAAATTTCCACGCCCCAAAGCACTCGGTTTACTATTCTTCAACCACTGGTGCGACAAACCGAAAACGACAGGGTGATAGACAAAAACCCAAGGCGCGTCGCGTTGTAACAGACGGTTCATTTCGCGAATGCGTGTCAACCGTTCCGGCGAGTTCTCCATGTTTTTCATCGTTTCAAAGAGTCGGTTATATTCTGGATTATCGTAGTTGGCAGCATTTTCACCATCACGCAGTGCCTTACTATTCGGACCGTAGAGCAGAAACAGGAAATTTTCTGCATCGGGGTAGTCCGCATGCCACCCCCAAAAGATGATTTGGAAGTTCCCGTTTTTCACTTTGTCGCGAAATCGATTGTAATCGGTGGTCCGACTCTCCATCGTGATGCCGAGCTGCTCTAATTTATTTCGCATCCACGTTAAGCGGGACGTGGCACCTGCCGAATTCCACGTGTTGTCAAAAGAGACAACCAGCGGATTCCCCTTACTATCTTGTCCACCCGGGTAGCCTGCTTCTGCCAGAAGTTGGCGTGCCGCTTCAATAGATTTGCGGACCGGACGGTTAGTGCTTGCATCCCAGTCATAGATATACGGATTAATACCGGTCTCACCCGCTTCGTAACCGAAAATCCCCGGTGGCAGTGGACTGTGTGACACAATACCACGCCCATTGAGAAAGATTTCAATATATTCTTCGTAATCCAAGGCAATCGAAATCGCTTGACGAAGTTTCTGCTTCTCTGGGGTGTACCCACCGACGGTATCGTCTAACATATTAAAAGCGAGATAGATAGTCGTGGGTTCTACGCTGGTGCGCAGCACGATCTGTTTCGCTTTCAATGCCTCACTGGCTCCCGGATCCCCCGTATCATTAAACGTAACGGCACTGTCAAATGTATCTGAGGAGATACCAGAACTATCGTAATACCCTTGCAAGAACTTATTCCAGCGCGGAATATATTCTTTTTCTAATTTGTAGACAACTTTCGGTATAAACGGAATAGTTTCCCACGCGTCGTCAAGCAATCCGGCCTCTCTATCGCCGGGTTCTCCACCTGACGGGTAACGCTCAACCCGAAAATTCTCATTCTTGACGAGAACGATCTCCTTGTGTGCAAGGAGCGTTTCTATCCGATAGGCACCCGTTCCGACAGGAAACCTATCGATTGTGATGTTCCGATCCTTTATAACAGGTTGGCTGTAAAAGTCAATCGCCTCTTTCGGCATCGGTGAAAAGAAGGGCATCGCCAACCAGTAGACAAACTGCGGATATTTCGCTTTCAGGATCACCCGATAGGTGTAACGATCCACAACCTCCACACCTGGAAAGGCAGCCTCTTCCTGTCCGTTAGCAAGCGCAGCCGCGTACGCTTCCATCCCAAGGATATAATCCTTCAACGTGCTAAGAATAGGACATCCGAGCCTCGGATCCGCCATCCGTTTGATTTGGTAGACATAATCCGCTGCGATTAGTTCACGCGTCCCTGTCATCGGAAAATCTTTGATCTCGTTAAAACCCTTCACGTCTGCTTTTGTCAAGTCGTGGTACCGCAATACACCACTTTCAGCCTTTGCGAAGCACGGGTGCGGTTGATACATGGTACCCGGACGGATGCGAATTTCATAGACAGCACGCGCGACAGACGCTGCGGAAACATCTGACACTAACTGTTTACCATCAGCATCATAATATTGTGGTCGTGGAACCGCTTCTGCCGTTAGTGGGATCAATTCATACGGTCTTTTCAGGTAATGATACCTTAAAGGCGGTTCATAAATCTGCTGGATGAAAGTGTATTCGTCTGAACTATAGGACACTGCCGGATCAAAATGCTTCGGTTCTTCATCAAACGTGCTGTAATAGATTTCCGCGTCCTGTTCAGATTTCGGATACGGATTATTCGGCACCCCACAACTGAGAAAAAAAGCGAATGCCATTAGGACTATGAAACATCTGCTCGAAAGCAATGCCCTAAAATTGATTCTTCGTGTTGTGTTGTAAGGTCTCAATAATTTTATCATCTTTTTGTGGAAATACGCCTTTTTTACAGACAAAACGATATTCTAAAACGCATATAGAGCTGTCAAGGAGACCAGAGGACCGAATTCAAAAGCGTCGCTCTCTTTGTATGCACCATCAAGCAAAGCATCCGTGTCGTCATAAAGCGTCTCCTGATGCAAGGGCAACATCACCGCCAAAGACAAAGGGATGTTATAGGGCGTTGCAACTGACGCGCCAAACGATGCCATACTGAACCGAAGCCCAGAATTAATGTCCTGTTCGCCTGCCCAATAGGCGAAGGCTTGGTAAAAACCGAGGTAGCCTGCTTGGAACGAAAGCCAATTGTTGAGACGGTAATTCAGGCCTGCTGTGTAGGTAAACTCTCTTGAACCGCGATAGGTTTTGCTATTTTCATAGAACGGAAACTTCCCGCGGATGCTGGCATTCGCTCCCAACCCTTTGTAGACGGGAAGACTATAATGCAGGTCGGCGATCGGATTGAAGGTGCCGGTCCCGAACTGGATATGGAGATGCTCAAGTCCAGCAGCACCTAATTTCCACGGGTCTTCTTCGATTTTACCAAACGGGATTGTCGTTCCGATACGTGCCATGAGAAAATCATTCCTTATCAGCAGTCCTTGCGTGCGATACCCAAGGAAAACATCCGCATCAGCGAAACCCACATAGGTCTCATCTCGGTGATGATTATTCTGATTGCGTAAGATTGCTTCACGATCTGCGGGTGTGACCGGGTCAATCTCCTCAATAGTTGCCTCTTGGATTTTGGTCTCGTAGGGCACATTCGCTTCCAGCATCCACGCGGAATTGAGTTGATATTTCAATCCAACATCAACGCGAAAAATGTTCAGCGTGACATGATGTCGATGCAACGGCACCTCAATTACTTTTCTGTCTGCGGAAACACCCTTTGTTTCAAGGTGCCCACCTTGTGCGTCAAACCATCGCATCATACTGAAGGTGCTCTGAAATCTCTTCGTTTCTCCTGAAGCCAAACTGACTCCACCGATCCCGCCACGTGGAATCGCGGGATTGCTTCAGGCACCTCAGCTCTCTTGGGCGAAGCCGAGGGGGAGAAGGATGAATTGAAGGCAGAATAGCAGATAAAAAATCCGAATTATCATAAGGGGTTACTATCCGTTTCCAAGTTGAGCCATTGCATCTGAGCATCAGAGAGTTCAAGGCTCATTGCGCCGAGCGAGGAATCCATTTCATCTAAAGTCGCGGGGCCAACAATCGGGAAAACAGGAAAAGAAATATTCAAGCAATATGCAAGGGAGACTTGAATTGGGGAATAGCCGTATTTTTCGCCTAATTTTTTTGCGCGTGCGAGTCTCTCAAAGTTTTCGTCATTGTAATAGACGCGCACCATATCTCCGTTATCGCGGTTCTCTGGTGTAAAAGCACCGCTAAAGAAGCCTCGCGCTTGCGAAGACCACGGCATCAACGGAAACTGGCTCTCCTGATGCCATGCGCGTGCGGCATCATCAACGCAGACGCACCCACCCCACATCGGTTCCATCGGCACAGCGAGACTGATATTGTTGCTACAGGAGACAAAACCCGCGAGTCCGTTTTCATCTGCATAAGCGTTAGCATCAATCATACGTTGCGGTTGCCAGTTAGAAGCAGCAATAGCACGGATGCGTCCAGCACCTATCTCTTCGTTCAGATAATCAATAATCGTACGCACCGGAATTACAGGGTCATCGCGATGGAGCATATAAAGATCGATATAATCGGTACGGAGGCGTGTAATGCTTTCATCAAGATCGGCTTTAAGTTCTTCAGGGGATAGACGCGGGCGTGGCACTCTACCTTGTGGGTGTCCACCTTTATCAATGAGAAAAACAGCGTCTCGGTTCCCACGTTGCCGCATCCAGAGTCCTATTAACATCTCGCTATCACCACCCCCATAGCCGTGTGCGGTATCAAGCGCATTTCCACCTGCTTCAAAAAATGCGTCAAGCATTTCAGTGCTATAGTCGAATTTCGTAGGTGAAAACATCATGCTGCCCAGAATCAGGTGTGAGATGTCTTTGCTGACTCCGGGAATCTTTATGTGTTTCATTAAAAACGGTGTCCTTTTTAAGCGGGCATGTGAGTTATGTCCCTTGGAATTGTAAATATTCAGCAAATCCAAAGAAATTATAACACAACTCTAACTTTAAAATCCACAAGAATTGCGTTGGTCAGCAAAAGCATCCAGTAACTATCGGTGATCAACAGTCGGCAGTCAATGAGCGTTAAGGCTGGAAAGTTACCCTCACAGCGAAAATATCTGAATCGAAAAATCGAAACTATGGAAAAACTGAATGGCTCTGGAAATCTCCAGAAAAACATTGTGGATATGTCAGAATTGTGATAGAATAGATGACAGTATTGTATCAACATGGACTTACAGGTTACACCCTTAAAATTCAAAAACTAAGCGATTGAGGCTACAGCAGACGATAATTATGAGTACTTCCCATCTAAGTTACCTACATACTGCCCAAGATATTTTGAAACAGATTGAAGCGACACAGACCGATGCGATTGCACAAGCCTCCGATATGTGTGCTGAAACAATAGCAGAAGGCGGCCTCGTCTATCTATTTGGATCGGGACATTCCCGCATGGCAGTCGAGGAGATGTTCCCGCGCTATGGCAGCTTTCCGGGTTTCTTTCCGATCGTGGAATTAGCCGTTACGTTTCACAACCAAGTCGTCGGTTGCAACGGTCAACGGCAGGCACTTTTTTTGGAAAACATCTCAGGCTATGCGGAGGTCATCTTACGCAATTTCAGTTTCGGTGCTCACGACTGCATGATGGTATTCTCCAATTCTGGAACGAATATCCTTCCGATTGAAATAGCGATGGGCGCGAAAGCGCGAAACCTACCTGTCATCGCGGTGAGTTCTCTGGCGCACAGTCGTTCATCTACCACAAAGCACACTTCGGGCAAACGGCTCTTTGAAATCGCGGACCTAACGATTGACAACTGCAACCCACCCGGTGACGCGGTTGTTGACATCCCGAATCTGGCGTATCCGGTGGGACCTACGTCAAGCATTGGTACACTCTCGATTGTCAATGCAATTAAGTGCCAAGTCGCTGAGCTGCTAACAGAACGCGGGCAACCGCCCGTTGTGTTGACCGGTGCACATTTCATCGGTCCCGAAGAATCCGCGAAGCAGATTGAGCGGGCTTATGACGATTACAAAGTGCGTGTACACGGAAGTTAACACCCTACGATTTTTACATTGATTTTTCTTTTGCAAACCTGTATACTTTAAGAGGCGTAGCAAAGCACAAGGTTCACTATATCAAGCTCGCATCTGCTGGACATTCTGATGCTGAAAACAACCAAAAGAATCGCTGTGATGGGCGGGACGTTCAACCCGATTCACTACGCGCATCTGCTGAGTGCTGAACAGGTCCGGGTCGGATTGGGCTACGATAAGGTCTTATTTATCCCTTCTGCCAGACCCCCGCATAAGGTCGCAGATACCGATATTATTGAACCCGAACACCGCTATCAGATGGCACTCTTGGCGATTGCAGGGAATGTACATTTTGAAGTGTCACGGATAGAAGTGGAGCGCGCCGGTCCTTCATATACCATTGAGACGCTGAAAGTCTTACAAAAACTTTACGGAGAGACGACCGAACTCGCATGGATCATCGGTGCAGATTCGCTCATCGAGTATAAAGTTTGGAGAGATTTTGACGAGGTCTTGGCGCGGTGTATTATGATCGCGACGACACGTCCGAATTACGACCTGAACCGGGTACCATTGGCGGTGCGCAAACGGGTTACGACCTTTCCGATAACAGGTGTGGATATATCTGCTACAGCCATTCGTGAACGGATTCGGAAGGGGCTTTCCATTCGGTACCTTGTACCAGAAACAGTTGAATCTTATATTCAGCGGTATCGGTTGTATCAGTAACTCAGAATATCCGTTTGAAATTCATCAAGAAAATAAGGATATTGAAACCGTGGAACATACATGCAGCATGTGCGGAACAGTTTATGATTTTGTGTGGGAAGTCGGGACCCCTTTACCCAAAAATTTCCCATTCTGTAGTGCACGGTGTAAGGCAGCGGATCTCGCCAAATGGATGAATGAGGAATACACGATCAGCACCGCTTTACCGGACACGATTTTGTCTGATACTGAGCAAGAACTTCTTGCGGAGTTAGCCACATTAGGGATTCGCATTGATGATGAGTGAGCGTAATTAGACCACGTATACGATCAGATGGACACCATACTTAAAGAACTTCGGACACACCCGAAGTCAATTGAAATTCAACAATATCTCTCAGACAAATTGAGTGCGAAACGGTTTCAGCATGTGCTTGCTGTACAAGAGATGGCGATTGATCTCGCGTGTATTCATAAAGCGGACGTTTGGCATGCGAACCTTGCTGCGCTTTTACATGATAGTGCGAAATGGATGAACCCTCAAGCGTTATATAGCGCGGTACGCAGCTATGAGATTCGCCTTGATCCGATTGAAGAGATAACCCCTTCACTTTTGCATCCACTTATAGGTGTAAAGTTGGCAGTTGAGACGTTTGCTGTAACAGAACTTGAGGTGCTCGAAGCCATTCGCAACCACACAACCGGCAATCCGTCAATGGGGGTTATATCACAGATATTATACGTAGCGGACTTCGCGGAGCCGACACGGACACACAAGGCTGTTCATGTTGTCCGGGAGTTCGCATACACAGACTTAGGACGTGCTGTTCATCATGTCGCTCGCGCGAAAATTGAACACCTCTTGGATAAAGGTGTCACGATTCATCCAAATACGCTTCATACCTACAACAACACGTTAGAGAGCGTTAAAACTTAAAGGAATTTTACAATGGAAAACGGAAAAAATACATTAGATATGGTAAAAGCCGCGGCTTCAGCAGCGATAAGCCGACGCGCACAAGATGGCGTTATTCTGGATTTACGTGAACTTGATGGTTTCACGGACTTCTTCGCGATCTTCAGTGGTGTCTCGGACATCCAAGTAGAAGGTATTTCGCAAGCCGTTCTTGAGGAACTTGAAAGCAACTGGTCACAGAAACCTTGGCATCAGGAAGGGGCACGTAAAGCAGATTGGATTCTGTTAGACTACGTCGATTTTGTCGTCCATGTTTTCCTGTCCGAAAGACGTGCTTATTATAACCTCGAACGCTTGTGGGCTGAAGCAGGGCGGATTGAACTGCCGGAGCTAACGATGCCCCCACATGTCGAAGTGCAGGAAGAAGAGACAGACCCGGACAGTGTGTTGGTTTTTGGAGAACATGGGGAAAGTACGTCGGAACTATGATTTCGTTTTTGGAAAACTGACGAACCTAAAAAAGAGAGATGGCGTAAGGTCGATTAATCAACAGCGACGAGAAGGACGGTAACGTTATCGGTGCCGCCATAATCAAGTGCTTTGCTGATGAGGTTGTCAGATGCCTCTTCAATATCAGCGGCAGACAAGATAATGTCGGCAATCTCGGTGTCGTTGATAATTAAGTCGTGCAGACCATCGGTACAGGCGAGGACAATATCACCGGGGACAAGTGGATAGGCATCCGCATTGACGGTAACCTCTGGCCTCAAGCCGATAGCCTGTGTAATGAGGTGCCGTTTTTCGTGGACGCGTCCCTCTTCTGGCGTTATTTCACC
Source organism: uncultured bacterium (assembly GCA_964593655.1). GTDB lineage: Bacteria > Poribacteria > WGA-4E > WGA-4E > WGA-3G > WGA-3G. The sequence goes on from CAZQIP010000301.1 coordinate 14,791, forward strand.
TTTCTCAACCATTTTTTGAACGATGGAATCGTCTGTCGTTATTTGTGTGAGTGCTTCATCACGGAGGACATAGAGTCTACTATCGCCAACATGAACATACGCGAGGTAACTAAAGGTAACAAAACCCGCGATAAGGGTTGTACCCATGCCGCGACCTTTGCCTTGACTCTCGGCGGAAGTGTAGATACGCTGATTCGCTTCCTCGGCAAGTTCGCTCAGAACACCGATGCGTTTCATGGGGCCTAAGTCGCTCTGCGGAGACGCTTGGGTTTCCGCCCACCCCTGAATAACTTCAAGGGCAGTGCGACTCGCTATGTCGCCGCGCTCGTGTCCACTCATACCATCGGCGATAGCAAACAGTTGAAGCTGCGTATCAAAATAGTATAAGTCTTCGTTCCTATCGCGAAGTTTACCAGTATCCGTTCTTACTGCAAATTGCATTTTTTTATCGTCCGGATCGCTTGTGGTTAAGAATACAAAAGGCTTATTGCGCGCTATATTCAGGAAGGTGCCGAATTCATTCAGAGTGACCACTTAGCTTTTTGGAAATATAGACTAAAGGGTAAAACGATATAAGTCGGATTTCGGTTTCAAAATTCCTACACTTAGGCACCGTACGGAAAAACGATTACCTTCGATTCAGTTCATGAAGGTTCTCGACAAATTTATTTTGTGGCGCTACCCTTGTCAGTGAAGTAAGACCAGAGGACTCTGATGTTGTTAAATAAGCACGCTGAAAAAACTATTGGACGATTGCCAAGTATGGTGATACGCGCGTTTGCTGATATTAAAGAACGGCGCGAGGCAGTCGTTTTGACGACAGAGCCTGCTTGGAAGGCTGTCAAAGGCATAGATATAAACCCGCATCACCTTATCTACGTTGACGCAAACACAGCGGCAGCTATGGCTGCTGTTGCCGATGTATGCGAAGGTGAAGTGGTTTATGGAGTCGGTGGTGGTCTGGCAATTGATACCGCTAAATACGTTGCGTCCGCAAACGAATTGCCCCTCATCGCGATCCCCACGATCTTATCAACAGACGCTTTTCTCACCGATGCTACAGGTGTTAGAGAAAACGGATGTGTCCAATATCTCCCCACGAAGACACCTGATACGGTTATCGTAGATATGGATATACTCTGCAACGCACCCGCTGCGATGCGAGCGAGTGGTGCAGCAGACATACTCTCAATCGCAACGGCACTCTGGGATTGGCAGGAAGCGGAAAAGATGGGTGAGAACCCATCTGATCAACAGATTACACCGCAGGCAGTTGCTATAGGGGAAACCCTTCTCCAAACGCTCTTGGAAAACGCACGCGAGATCGGCAGCGGTACACCTAAAGGACTGAAACTTCTCCTCGATCTGCTCTGTATGGAGGTACAGCTTTGTAATCTATGCGGGCACAGTCGCGTTGAAGAAGGCAGCGAACACTATTTTACTTACGCGCTTGAGAAGCACTTAACATCTGCAAACAGCGACAATCTTTTACACGGCGAATTGGTAGGATTGGGTATTTTACTGATGGCCGCGTTGCAATCGCAACCGTGGATACAATATCGTCACGCCTTGGAGTGTTTGCAGATTAACTATCGTCCGTCAGCTGTCGCCCCTGAGGCGATTGCTGATACGCTTATCAATCTATCCGAATATGTCGTACACCATAAGCTTCCCTACACCGTTGCGACAACGCTACGGATTACGCCTGATATAGCCGAACGAACGATACAAACAGTATTGGATTTAGCCTGAGGATTATGCAAAAGCAAAACAGCCCCCCCCAATTAGATAAGCGGATCGCAGAATTGCACGAACAAGCTCTTGTGATTGACTCGCACAACGATGCTATTGTCGCACACATTCGTCGCGGTAATGTGAGTCTTGCTGACGAGAATGCCCGAAACCCAATGGATCCGATCGGCACGATCGCCTATCTTCGCGGTGCCGTGCCATCCGAAGAGGATGCTATCGGTATCCAACTTAACATCCCAAAAATGCGGCAAGGTGGCATTGATGCGGCTTTCTTCGCTGTTGATGTGACGCGCGCATGGAAGAACCATCTCGCCTACGCGTTAGACGCGTTCGGGTGGTTCAACGAAGAAGTGACAGCAAATGCTGACGACATCTGCATCGTTCGGAAAGCGAGTGACATTCGCGAGGCGAAAGCTGCGGGTAAACTCGCTGCGGTGCTCGTCATTGAAAACAGTGAGGCCGTCGAACGGAGTCTGAATATCCTCCGCTCGCTCTATTTGTTAGGTGTCCGTTCTATTGGCTTAACGCATAATCTAAATACATGGGCATCAACAGGGAATGATGAAGAGGATATGGGCGGCGGCTTGACCCGGTTTGGGATGGCATTGGTTAAAGAGATGAACCGTCTTGGGATGCTCGTGGATGTCTCGCATATCAGCGAACGCGGATTTTGGGACGTTCTCGAAATTTCGGAGCACCCTGTCATCGCTTCCCATAGCAATTGCAAGACTTTGTGCCGTCACCCTCGGAACTTGAGCAACGAACAATTGAAAGCCCTATCAGTAAACGGCGGGGTTGTAGGTATCACCTTTGTGCCAGGGTTTATTACGATAGACGGATGGCAGAAAATGCCACCTCTGGCGCAATTGCTCAACCACATTGCCTACGCCATTGACATCGCGGGGATTGACCACGTTGGTATTGGTTCAGACTTCGATGGTGGTGGTGATTTACTTAAGGATGCCAGTGAATTTATCAAAATCGCGGAAGGGCTGAGCGAACGCGGTTATTCCGATGACGATATAAGAAAGGTACTCGGCGAAAACCATCTACGTGTCTTTGAAGCGGCATGCGGATAAGTACTCGCCCGGCTTTTCTGTCTGAGTTAGGTCGCTTTCGTAAGGGTACGAGAGACCGACTCCCATACTTCATCCACACCAATCCCTTTCATGCAGATATTATCTTTGCATTTATCTGTGAACTGCTTACACGGACTACACGGCACGGCGTGACGGATGGTTTGATGTAATGTTCCGAGGGGTTGAAATCGGATGTGATTGCCGGGACCGAACAGAGATACGGTAGGGGTTCCGACCGCTGCGGCGATATGCATCGGACCGGTGTCGTTGGTGAGAAAGAGATCACACTTTCCAAGGCAGGCAGCTAACTGCCGAACCTGAAGGTTACCCGCAAACGGAATAGCTTGTGCGTTCATGAGATTCGCAACAGTCTGCACGAGCACCGCCTCTTTTGGTCCCCCGAAAATCAAGACATTGGCGTTGAAATGCTCTACCAATCTATCGCCAATGGCAGCGAAGCGTTCAGGCATCCATTCGCGTAACTTCCATCCGGCACCGGGAAAAAGTCCCACTGTTAATGCCCCATCGTTAACGCCTGCAGCGTCAAACCGCTGCGCCGCATCTAACCGCTCAGATTCAGCGAGAAAAAGTTCCAATTTCTGATCTTCTGCTGGAATCCCGGCCGCATGTAACAGGTCGAAATAGTGTGTTGTGGCGTGTTTGTTACCCTGCTCAGGAACGCGGACGGTACAGAATCTACCTTTACCGATCCGTTCGGCGGCACCGCTGAAATACATGAGCATTTCTGTGCGAAATTTCCGCTGTAGATCAATAGTCAGCGTGAATTTTCGGGCTCGCAGGTGCCGGATAATTCGCAGCATCTCTCCGGTATCCTTGTCTTTAGCAAGCCGGTTGAACGCAATTATTTCATCAAGATATGGATTTTCACGGAGGATCTCTGCGGATTGTTTTGCGACGAGCATAGCAATATATGCGTCTGGGAAATGGGCGCGAACCGCTCGGATCGCGGGGGTTGTGAGCACGATATCGCCAAGGGAACTGAGTCGAATAAGCAGTATTTTGTGGGAAGCCATCTGTTCAATCGACCACCTGTTTTTCAAGGTTATTCAGGGCATCTTCAACCAGTGTCTCTATATCTAACCCAGATTCTGCATCCTCTAACTCGGTAAGCGATGCCCGCGTGGCAGGGTGTTTAGGCACAAAGAGCGAGCAACAGTCTTGATGTGGACGCGTGGATACATCAAAGGTCCCTATCCGTTGTGCTTTTGTGATGATTTCAGCTTTGTCCTCGCCAATGAGTGGACGCAGGATAGGGATTTCAGCAATCGCTTCAATCGTTCGGAGATTTGTCAACGTCTGCGAAGCCACCTGTGCGAGACTTTCACCCGTAACAAGTGCTTCCGCATCGACCATAGCAGCAACCCGCTCAGCAATCCGTGTCATCATCCGCCGATACAACACAACCCGGAACGGTGCTGGCGTTGCGGTAACAATCGTCTGCTGGAGCTCTGCAAACGGAACGAGATAGATAGTGCTACGATAGTTGGATACCGCTAAGATCTGGGCAATTTCGATGACCTTCTCCAAAGAAGCCTTATCGGTATAAGGGTAACTATAAAAGTGAATAAAAACGGCTTTCGCGCCGCGTTTGATCATTTGCCATGCAGCGACGGGGGAGTCAATCCCGCCGGACAACATAACAAGTACCTTACCGCTCACACCGACTGGCAAACCACCGACCCCTTGAATTTTCTCTGCGGAGATATACGCCGCGTTGTGTGTTATTTTAATCCAACAGATAAGGTCAGGGGTATGCATATCAGCCCGGGCACCTGTTTCCTTGATCAGATACCCACCAACCTCAGCACTAACCTCTGGGGAAGTCAGTGGAAAAGTTTTGTCTGCTCGCCTTGTTTCAACTTTCAGGGATTCGCAAGCAACATCTCGGATTTGCCGCAATGCCGCTTCTTTAATAGCTGCGATGTTATTTTCGGTACGGCATGAAAGCTCAAAATGAGCGATGCCCATCACTTGGCGCAAACGTTCCTTAATTTCAGGGATGTCGGCATGTTGTCCGAGGTGAACGAGAATTCTATCGTGAAGCCTTTCTACTTCAGCATATCCGGTCCCTTGCAGGGACAGTTTGATGTTGTTCGCAAGCCGTTTTTCAAAAAATACTCTATTCTTTCCTTTGAGTCCAACTTCGGCGTAATGGATACTAAACAATTCTTCCATAGTTTCTCTCGTGCTACAAAGAATTTTACAGGATTAACGTAAAACCGGACGCAATTGTATGAACGTTGACGGGGAGATACATTGCTCACAAAGCACGGACAGCATCGGTTAAATTAAAATGGAGTTTCGCTACATTTTGTAATGCGTCACTTCCGTGCAGTTTAACAAATTCTCTACCGGCTTCGACCACCTGATACGCGCCTCGCGGTAAACACATCTCATATTTTTCGGATAACGTATCCATGCCCGTCAGAAAAGCATCGCGGGCGATGATAGAGGCTGCGGCGACTGCGATATCGCGTTCCGCCTTTGTGACCTGTTTTATCTCTATCCCCAAGGCAGTAGAAACAGCACCACGTTGTAAAAGTGGCGCGTTATTTGTGCCTTGGATGAGCTGCCGAGTGATCAGATCGTCTTTAGAAAACTGATCAACAAGTGCGTGTTTCGCGCCGACGCTGTTTGCCAATGTCCGAATAACTTCAGCATGGAGCGACGCGAGCAGATGGTTTAGGTTCTGTCCTCGTCTGCGGAGAGCCGCATAAAGGGCATTGTATTCAGCAGGCATCTTTTCCACAACAACGATATGTTCCGCATAACAACAGCGCATGGATGCCGCGAGGTCTTGGATACGACGATTTGATAGTCGTTTCCCATCCGTAATCCCCATATCTGAGAAAGTTTCGCGGCATTCTGCATCCACGTAAACTGCTGCGGCGACAAGGGGCCCGAAATAATCACCTTTTCCCGCTTCATCTGTACCAATCCATGCGTTCCAGTTATGTATTGCGTCCATTGAACCTGCCAGATTCTATTCGTCTCAATTCGTTGTATTTTTCAGATTTACGCGGAGTTCCGAAGTGCCGCGAATTCGGTAACCTGTTGACCGACGGCTTTGAGGCGTGCCGCTAATTCAGCGTCGTGTAAATTACCTTCAGCATCAAACGCATTAGATGAGTTCGGGATAGATGCGTCTTTCGGGACAACCCACGCGTGCAGCGCTGTGCCAACCGTTCGCAACATAGAAAGCGCATTTGCTGCGCCCATCCGTCCACCAGAGACACCGATAAGTCCGACGACTTTATTCTCAAATTCATCGAAGCCCATGAGATCAAGCGCACTTTTAAGGACACCGCTGAAGCTGCCATGGTACTCAGGAGAACCGAGAAGTATGCCGTCCGCGCGTTTTACCTTTTCCCGAAGTTCAAATACACCCGCAGGATAGTCATTTTCGTTAGCGACAGAGCCTTGGAAAACGATGTCATAGGCACTGAGTTGAAGTAATTCAACCTCTGCACCTGCATCTTTCGCACCCGAAAGTGCAATTTGGAGCGCAGCATGCGTCGAACTTCCCTCTCGCAGGCTTCCACAAATGGCAACGACGTATATAGATGAATTATTAGGACGCTTCATTATTTTACATCTCCTTTTTTAATTATAGCATATCTGAAATTAAACAGCATCTATTTTTTTCACGGACATTATGCGATTTTTCTTGACATATTTTACTGTTTCTTTTACAATATTATTTTGAGTGAAAACGCGAGTTTTTCCATTAAAGGGGGCAGTTGAAGACCCCTTATATAATTGGCTTATAATTGGCTCGCATAAAATTCAATCTGTTTAAGACATAAAGAGGTTTGCTCATGCGTTTAATCATGTATTTACTCGCTGTTGCGCTGTTGATTGCAGGCAGTGCGATGACTACGCACGCCGTTGTTCAAGACGAGGGTTTAATCCTTTACTTCAGTTTTGATGCGGAAGAAGACGGATTCGTTATAGACGAAACCGGTGGCGGCAATGATGGTATAATTAATGGTGCGGAAATCGCTGCCGATGAAGTTGTCCACGGTAAAGGATCGTTGTTATGCGATGCTAACGCGGACGGCGTGACAGTCGATTCTTTCAAAGAATTAGAAGAGTATACGGACAACTCCTATCTCTTCTGGCTCAATTTCATCGTGGCGAACTCCGGTGGTTGGGATCAAATCATCGCCAAAAAAGCACCCGGTTCTGACCGTTCACCCGGTATTTGGACCTGTAACCGCGTAACTTTGCATATCCACTACCGGTTCAATCCCGGGAACGCTGGTAGCCTTTGCGTCGGTCCTGAAGGTGAAGGTGACGAATTTGGAATCGGGGACTGGCACCACATCGCCGGTGTTAAAGAAGGTAACCAATTCAAATTCTACATTGATGGTGAAGTCGTTGATGAACAGACTGTGCCCGCAGATCATGCACAAGGGACAGAGAAGTTGTATATCGGTCAAACGGGTTATAACTCTGCGAAGTTCTATATGGACGAGCTTTTTATCTACGATAGAGCCGTCAGTGCTGCGGAGGTCACAAATATTATGGAGGGTAACCTCACCCCTGTGGAACCGAAAAACAAACTCACCACAACGTGGGGACAGCTGAAAACAAATCGTGATTAATTTCACACGCCTAAATGTGGGACGGTTCTCATACCGTCCCATATCTATTTCCCTATCTGTGCTTACCTACCGGTCAAAGTTTTATTTTTCTCGCCACGCGTGAATAAGTATCACCTAAATCAGTCCTATCTATCCTTTGATGACGGAATCAGAAAATTCCAGATGCGAATTTTTCTTGACAGATTTAAGCGTTTCTATTAAAATACTTTTGTGAGTTAAAACGCGAACCCTTTCTATCTAAGGGACGGTTGCAAGCTGTCCTAATACGAGATGTTCGCACAGCAGATTAATGTTTTTTTAGACATGAGGAGGTTTACTCATGCGTTTAGGTATGTATGTACTCGTCGTTGCACTACTAACGGTAGGCAGCACACTCACCACACAGGCTGCTACTGTTAAAGACGACGGTTTAATCCTTTACTTCAGTTTCGATGAAGCAAAAGGCGGAACGATAGAAGATGAAAGTGGTGGCGGTAATGATGGTGATTTAGTTAAGGGTGCGAAGATTGCCACCGATGAAGTCGTCCACGGCAAAGGCTCGATATTATTCGAGGCAGGCACTGATAGTGTGACAGTTGATTCCTTCAAAGAGTTGGAAGATTATGAGGATAATTCCTTTCTCTTCTGGGTCAACTTCACGAAGGCGAACTCCGGTGGCTGGGATCAAATTATAGCGAAAAAAGCACCCGGCTCTGACCGTTCACCCGGTATATGGACCTGTAACCGTGTGCCGCTGCACATCCACTATCGATTTAACCCTGGTAATCAGGGCACACACTGCGTAGGTCCTGATGGCGAAGACGATACGTTTGAAATCGGTGAATGGTATCATATCGCCGGTGTTAAAGATGGCGCCAAGTTGATATTCTATGTCAATGGCAAAAAAGTTGCGGAACCCGGTGTCCCGAAAGAGCACGTACAAGGGGCGGAGAAACTCTACATCGGTCAAACGGGTTATCAAGCTGCGAAGTTCTACCTCGACGACCTCTATGTCTACGATAGGGCACTTGATGCCGGCGAGGTAGAGGACGTTATGGATGGCAAACTCCTGCCTGTTGAACCGGAGGACAAACTCACTACGACGTGGGGACAAATGAAGATACGTCGTGATTAATTTCACATCCCGAAATATAGGGACGGCTCTTATGCTGTCCCTACTCACATTTTTATCTCTGCATGTCTACGCGTCAATGTTTTCTACCTCCCATAGAGAAAAGTCTCATCTTCTTTTTCACCCTGCTTGTCTCGCTTTCACTGACAGCAGCGTGGTGTGATGCTGAACAAGGCGTTAACACCCGGTTTGAACGTGGTGTCCGTTACCTTGATGCGGAGCAGTATGACTTAGCACTCGCCGAATTCCTATCCATTGAACAAGAATTTGGGACTTCAGCGGACATTGGCAGCCTAATACAATACTATATAGGTTTCGTCCATCAAGAACTCAATGACCTGAGTCCGGCTGCATCCGCATACCAGGAGGCGTTGGTACTAAAAGCACCACAAGAGGTGCATGGGAACACGCACCTTCAATTAGGTATTGTTTATAAATTGCAAGGCAAATTGTCTCTCGCCGAAAACCACCTCAAACAATCACTCATCCTGTTGCCTCCAGCTGGGCAATCACATATCCACCTTGGCGATGTCTATCTCCTCCAACGTAGATTTAATGCTGCTGAAAAAGCTTACCGAGCGGCCATCCGCCTGAATCCGGAGCATACTGAATCTTACTACGGAATCGGTAGGGTAGCGGAGATGCAGAATCGCCTCCAGCAGGCTATAGAATATTACGATGCCGCCCTCGTGCGAAACCGATATTCATCACAGACGCATTATAGGCGTGCCCTCACATACCAGAAACTTGGCGATAAAGCGCAAGCCGCAGCTGCTATGGCACAGTTCCAACACTTAAAAACCTACGAAGATCAGATGCACCGATTCCGAGAAGGCATCTACAACAATCCGAATCTGCCGGTGCTATACATCAAACTCGGCGAACTCCACGAGGCTTATGACAACTTAACAGAAGCAGCACAGATTTATGAAGTTGCAACGCGGGTGCACCCGTCCTATCTGCGAGCATACCTTCACCTCGGCGAGGTCTTTATCGAACAACGTGCCCTTGAAAAGGCGGTCCGGGTGTATCAGAAAGCCGCAGAAGTCGCGCCGGATAACGCGCAAATCCGGATCAAATTAGGCGTTATCTATATAAATCAACGCCAATTTGAACAGGCAATTGCAGCGTTTAAAAAGGCAATTGCCATAGATAAGACCGCAGCAGAGGCATACAACAACCTCGCCCGTCTCTATGCAGGACTCGGTCAAGAGATGCAACAAGCGATCCATTTGGCACAACAAGCCGTCGCTTTGGCACCGACAGCGAAATATTACGATACGCTTGCGTACACTTACTATCGCAATGCACAATATACGCAGGCTTTGGACGCTATTAATCAAGCCATTTCGTTAGCACCAAATGTGGCTGCGTACAGCAAACTACGCGCAAAGATTCAAAAGGAGAAAAAATGAAAAAAGGAATATGTATCGGATCCTTACCGGGCGGTTCGACCGAAGCACGGTTTAAACTTGCGAAAGCGGCAGGATTTGATGGTGTTGAAATCGGCACCCTCGGCAATGATGATGATCGACACCAGACCAAAGAAATCGCCACACAGCAGGGGTTAGAAGTCTTTAGCGTGATGAATAGCAAACACTGGGGATCTCCGCTTTCTGATGAAGATGCCGATGTTCGCGCCGACTCGCGAGCGGGGATGCTTGATTCAATCGCAACCGCAACGGCTGTCGGTGCAGACGCTGTGCTGCTTGTGCCTGCCGTTGTCAATGATAAGACGAGTTATGAGGACGCGTATCAACGTTCACAAGCGGAAATTCATAAACTGATTCCGGAGGCAAAAGCGAAGGACATCACAATTGCGCTTGAGAACGTGTGGAATAAATTCCTGCTCAGTCCGATAGAATTTTGTCGCTATCTTGACGAGTTTGAAAGTGAAACGGTGACCGCCTATTTCGATGTAGGGAACATCGTTCTGTACGGATACCCCCAACACTGGATTCGTTCTCTCGGGAGTCGTATTTCTAAAGTACACGTCAAAGGGTTCAACGCAACCGAGAGTCGGTTCACCTATCTCATTGAAGACTGCACAATTAACTGGAACGCCGTCATGGAAGCGTTTGAAGATATCGGATATGACGACTACATGACAGCAGAACTGCCCGTTGATGCGGACAACCCAGAAGGTAGGGTGCATAGCATCAGCGATGATATGAGTAGAATTATCGCTGGAACTGTGTAACAGACAATAAACCGTGAACAATAATATGTTGGGTGAGGCACAGCGGTCTCACCCAACAAACCGTGTTACCACGTTTGGAAATCGGATTCACGAATACATGGAAATTATTATTCAACCGACTTATACGCAGCTTGCCGGGGTTGCGGCTGAAATCATCCGAGATGCGCTCTTAAAAAAGCCGAACCTTGTCTTGGGCCTCGCTACGGGCAGCACACCGATCGGGCTTTATGAAGCCTTAGTACGGATGCATGAAACGGATGGACTCGATTTCTCAGACGTGACGACTTTTAACCTTGATGAGTACGTCGGGATTCCGCCCAATCATCCGTATAGTTACCATACTTTTATGGCAACCCACTTTTTTAATGCTGTCAACATTCCAGCAGAGAATTGCCATATTCCACAGAGTACAGCGGTCGGACATGCGGAATTTTGTGAAAAGTACGAAGCGGCGATTGTGAATGCTGGCGGGATTGACATCCAAGTACTCGGCATCGGAAAAGACGGACACATCGGTTTTAATGAACCGAGCTCTTCGCTCGGTTCCCGGACTCGCATTAAAACGCTGACGCAGAGCACGCTTGAGGCGAACGCGCCACATTTCGGTGGCACGATTGATGCCGTCCCGAAGATGGCGATTACGATGGGAGTCGGCACAATCATGGAAGCGAAACAGTGTCTGTTATTGGCAAGCGGCACATCAAAAGCGGAAGCCATCGCAAATGCCGTGGAGGGACCGATTACCGCGGAGGTACCAGCATCGGTGCTACAGATGCACCCACGAACGGTTGTCGTCATTGATGAGGCTGCGGCGACGCAACTTAAGCGCGTAGACTATTACAAACACGTCTATGCGAATAAACAGAAACTGCTGTCTCAAATCTCTTGAGATTGCAGGTATTGGCACCTCGTAATTCGCGTTGTTGGTTATTGGTTGTTGGTAAGAAGTTTACTGTGGACTTCACAGAAAATTTCTTAACCAACCACTTATAACCATTAACCATTAACTATTTTGTTCGTCGGATAAACCGTATTCTTTTGCTTTGCGTTGGATTGTGCGTCGGCTCACTTTGAGTATTTTCGCGGCTTTTGCTTTGTTATTGTCCACAGATTCGAGGGTCGCGCGGAGTGCTTCTCGGTTAATTTCCTCAAGGGACATACCGACTTGCACATTTAAACGCTGTTTATCCTCGATTGTGTCAACCGCCTCCCAGACATCGGGTACTGAAAGTAGGTTTGAAAACGCGACACCGGTTGCTTTGAGGATGCGTTCAGGTAAGTCAATTTGTTCGAGCGTCGATTGTGTGGACATCACAACAAGCCCCTCAATGCAGTTTTTCAACTCACGTACGTTCCCCGGCCAATCGTATTTCATCAACGTTCTAATCGCCTCTGGTACAATGGTTATCAGGGGTTTTCCATTTTGTAGACAAAACTCGTCAAGAAAATCCTTTACGAGTAACGGGACATCCTCAATACGTTCTTGAAGTGTCGGCAGATGGATAGGTATCACATTGAGACGGTCGTAGAGATCCGGGAGGAACTCTCGCCTTTTCGATGCGGCTTCCAAATCGTGGTTCGTGGCACAAACGACACGGACATCTACCTGAATGGTTTTGTCGCCACCGACGCGTTCAAACTCGCGTTCTTCAAGTACGCGCAAAAGCCGTGCTTGATTCGATAGACTGAGCTGTGAAATTTCATCAAGAAACAGCGTGCCGCCGTGTGCAAGTTCAAATCTGCCTTTCCGTTGGTAATATGCCCCACTAAATGCCCCGCGTTCGTGTCCGAAAAGTTCAGACTCCGCGAGGTTCTCGTTTAGAGTCGCACAATTAAAGGCGATGAGAGAACCGCGTCGCAAACTTCGGTGGTGGATCGCACGTGCAACTAATTCTTTCCCTGTCCCACGGGCACCGTGAATCATCACAGTCGCTTTTGTCGGTGCGACCTGCGTGATCATGTCCCGAATTTTGATAATTTGCGGTGAATTACCGGTAAGGCGACGTAAGCCTTCCTTTTCGTCTATTTGTGATTGAAGTTGCCGATTCTCAAAGGCAAGACGTTGATTTTCGAGCGTTCTCTGTAGCAGTGCCGCCAAATGAACAGGATTCACCGGTTTCGGCAGGAAGTAGGTATATTTATAGGCAAGCATCGCTTTGATACCGATGTCGGTCTCTAAAATGTTCGGTTCTGTGATAAAAACGACACCGACATCTGGATGGTGCTGTACCGCCGCCTCTAAGAGGGCTAACCCATCAATCCGTTCCGCTTTTAATTGTGCGATAAGGATGTCTACCTTTAGGTGCTCAATCTGATGAAACGCCTGATACATGTTGCCTGTAACAACGAGACGCAGCCCTTTACCTGTAAGCGTTTTACAGACAAGTTCACGTTCACCTCGATCGGCATCAACAATCAGCACGGTTTTCTGAGCGTTCATGGTGGCAGCACCTTCCAACGTTTAATAGTAAGTCTCGGCTCGCAAGTTTTACCCAAATCCGCTACACCTCTGATCAAAACTTTTAATCGAAAAAAGTATTGTTTAAAATTAACAATTTAGGTAAACTATAGCATCATCATCTACGATATAAAAATCTTTGTCAGCACTTTTCGGAGGAATGAATGGATAAACAGCTTAGCGCGCTCTATAGACTTGGCGGGCTCACCGGTATCTTAAGCGGTTTCCTTATGTTAGCGTCAAGTATTTGGTTTATATTTGGTTTATCGTCTATTGTTTTATTTCCATCGGCGGAACAGTTCGGAAAAATCGGAATTTTTCATGGCATCGGGGTTGTCACGCTTATTTTGCTCGTGCCGACTCTATTAGCGAGCTATGGTTTACTCTCTTCAGAAGCACATAGCCGAAGTGCTTTAGGTGCAAGTATCGCTATCCTATGGCTTGTCATAGAATTGGCTGCACACTGCTCACAAACCGCTCCGATCAATGAGTTATCAAAATTGGCAGGCGAGACTGCCCCCACTGAGATAGGCGAATCCCTTTATATACTCTGGACGGAGTGGGGCGAATCCCTGTTTATGACCGGTGCGTTCCTGTACGCGTTGCTCGCGCTCTGTTATGGTTCGGCACTCCATACCTGGGGAAATCCCGTCGCCAGCTATCTGTTTTTTATTTCGATCATAGCGTTTCCAGTAGGTATTTTCCTAAAGTCCAGCGGACACCTCCACTACGGAATAGAATTGCACATACTTATCCGAGGGATAGCGTTTCTGTTCCTCGGGGGCGTGCTTATACAAGCTCCACACGATGAAGATGTATAGCCAATGATAAAAGGTTTTAAGTGCTATTAAGACTATGCCTCGTCTTCATTTAGCAATCTTTCCAGTTCTGCCAAGATATCTTCTTCATCGCCTTCGGACTCGGCAGGTTCAGTATCGAGTGTCTCCAAATCGGACCGAAATTCTATAAGGTTGCTGAGATAACGTTCACGGGTTATATTTTCTGCTTCTCCATGTTCTTCACGTAGACATTCACCACAGAACTCTCCAATCTGTTGAATGCCTGCGTCAATATGCCGTAATGCTGCCTCGTTATCGTCTTCTTGTAGACTCAGTTCTGCGTTAGCAATGCTGTGCATCATGAGCATATAACCTTTATACTGATAACTCCGCCAAGCGACTTCGGATGGTGCACATTCGCGTGCCAAATTCGTTACATCGATATTGGCAGCCGTATCCCGTTGGACATCCTGCCATCGTTTAATACCTGCGAATAGAAGGTAGCGGGTATACCGATGAAAAGATTCCTCAAAAAGGATTTCCCATTCATCTGACGCCAACTCGAACCCTTCCCGTGTGCCGTGTTGCTCCTCATACGTCCGTAATTTCGCAAAGAAGTAATCGTAATAGGAATCCACACCGTGTGGGCGCATGCCATCGGGACGACCCGTTGCATAGATACGCGAGATCGTGAAAGCGTTGGGTTGTACGACGATAACCTCCCGACCGTCTTCAATTTGCAGGATGCTCACCGGACGATCTGCATCAAGGTTTAGCATCTCAAGAATCCGATCGAAGGTTTGAACCCACCGGGTGTTTCTCTGTATAGAATCGTTCGCCATTTTTTTATCCTTTTTTTCAAGTTATCAGTAACCAGTGACCGGTAACCAGTTAAAGACGCAAGCGTAATAGTGAACCTTCTTTCTTAACTGGTAACTGGTAACTGGCAACTGGCAACTACTAAAGCATCTGAAAATAATCTTGGAGCGGTGTGACAGTAATATCACCCCGCTGTAGCGCATCAATCGCGTTGACGGCTGCGGCTGCGCCGGGTATCGTTGAGAAAATTGGAATATCGTGCGCTATCGCCATTTCACGAATTAAGAGTTCATTCGGTCGATGTAAGTCGCCAGTCGGGGTATTAATAATCAAATCAACCGCATGATTCTTGATATAATCGTGAATTGTCGGTCTGCCTTTACCGATACTAAAGACGAGTTCCGGCTCCATTCCGTTCCGGAGCAATACCTTTGCAGTTCCGTGTGTAGCGATAAGTTCAAACCCCATATCCGTGAGTTTCTTAGCGATGAAGATGATTGCGCGCTTGTCCTTATTTTTAACACTGATGAAAACCTTGCCACTCAACGGTAAAGTGTAGCCGCACGCCTTCTGTGCCTTCGCAAAGGCGCGAGAGACATCCGTATCAATTCCCATGACCTCGCCCGTTGATTTCATTTCGGGACCCAAGCGTGTATTTGAACCGGGGAACCGGTTGAAGGGAAATACCGGTGCCTTGACACTGAAATAGACGGGTTCAATTTCACGCGTAAATCCGAGTTCCTCAAGCGTCTTACCTGCCATCACGCGCGCAGCGAGTTTTGCCAGCGGTACACCGATCGCTTTACTGACAAACGGGATGGTTCGGGAGGCGCGTGGATTCACCTCCAGCACATAGATTTCATCGTTCTTTATCGCATATTGGACATTCATCAAGCCGCGGACGCGCAGTGCTTTCGCCAAGTCATAAGTGAAGGTTTTGAGTTGTTCAATCTGCTCATCTACGAGTGTATAAGGCGGTAACACACAGTCGCTGTCTCCAGAATGGATACCGGCTTCCTCAATGTGTTCCATAATACCGCCG
Organism: uncultured bacterium; assembly: GCA_964593655.1. Taxonomy (GTDB): domain Bacteria; phylum Poribacteria; class WGA-4E; order WGA-4E; family WGA-3G; genus WGA-3G. The sequence goes on from CAZQIP010000301.1 coordinate 30,659, forward strand.
ATGACGGTGAGATTTCCATCGGAGATTGCATCAACATCAACTTCGATTGCTTCCTCAAGATATTTATCAATAAGCACAGGATGTTCCGGCGAGGCTTCGACAGCGGAGTTCATGTATTCGTGCAAAAGTCCTTCATCGTAAACGATCTGCATCGCACGACCGCCCAAAACATACGAGGGGCGCACGATAACCGGATAGCCGAGTGCGGCAGCAATAGGCGCAGCTTCCTCACTCGATGTTGCGGTCCCATTAGGCGATTGCATTAAGCCGATATCGTCCAATACTGCTTTAAAGAGTTGTCGGTCTTCCGAACGTGCTATATCTTCAGGGCTGGTGCCGATTATCGGCACGCCTGCGTCTCTGAGCGCGACAGCAAGATTTAAGGGCGTCTGCCCGCCAAACTGAACAATGACCCCGATGGGTTTCTCTTTATGATAGATATTAAGAACGTCTTCACGCGTCAACGGTTCAAAATAGAGCCGATCAGAGGTGTCGTAATCAGTGCTAACGGTTTCAGGATTGCTATTCACCATGATGGTTTCATAACCATCCGTTTTGAGGGCAAGCGCCGCATGGACACAGCAGTAATCAAATTCAATGCCCTGCCCAATACGGTTCGGCCCCCCACCGAGAATCATGATTTTTTGCTTGTCCGAGGGACGCACCTCATCTTCGCTGGAACAAGTAGAGTAATAGTAGGGGGTTTCTGCCTCAAACTCTGCGGCACAGGTGTCAACGGTTTTGAAAGTTGCTTCAATCCCAAGTTCTTTTCGACATTCGCGGATAGCCTCTTCGGATACCTCGTAAATGTCGCCTAACTGGCGGTCAGAAAATCCGTATTGTTTTGCTTTTTTCAAGTTATCAGTTACCAGTTTATAGTTACCAGTTCTGGGAGTCTCTTTACTGGTTACTGGCCGCTCGCTACTGGTTACTTCTTTTATCTGTTGGCGCGCCCTGGGTTCCGACAACGCCTTTTCAAAGTCAACAATCTCCTTCAAATTGTAGAGGAAAAACGGGTCAATATGCGTGTAGGCATGAATTTCCTCAATGCTCATCCCGCGTGCAAGGGCGGCTTTGATGTAAAATATGCGTTTGACATTAGGAATACTCAGTTTGCTGGGGAGTTCAGATAACGGGAGTTCATCAAGTGGGTGGTTATCTAACCCAGACCATCCAGTCTCCAGTGATCTCAGGCCTTTCTGTAATGCCTCTTTAAAGGTTCTGCCGATCGCCATAGCCTCGCCGACAGATTTCATTTGTGTTGTGAGTGTTTCATCGGTGCCTTGGAACTTTTCAAACGCCCAGCGCGGGATTTTGACGACCACGTAATCAATTGTCGGTTCAAAGCAAGCGGGGGTTTCAGCGGTAATGTCGTTCGGAATTTCATCTAAATTGTAACCGACAGCAAGTTTCGCTGCAATTTTGGCGATCGGAAACCCCGTGGCTTTTGAGGCAAGCGCAGAACTACGCGAGACACGCGGATTCATTTCAATAACGACCTGTTTACCCGTCTTCGGATCCACAGCAAATTGGATGTTGGAGCCGCCCGTATCAACACCAATCTCGCGGATAATTTTAATCGCCGAATCCCGCATCAGCTGATATTCTTTATCCGTTAAGGTCTGGATAGGTGCAACGGTAATGCTATCGCCGGTATGGACTCCCATGGCATCAACATTTTCAATGGAACAGATGATGACGACGTTGTCCGCACCATCCCGCATTACCTCAAGTTCAAATTCCTTCCACCCGATGACAGACTCTTCGATGAGCAACTCACTGATTGGACTGAGGGCGAGACCTGCCGTGACCATTTTTTCGTATTCTTCGATATTGTAAGCGATACCGCCACCAGTGCCGCCGAGCGTAAATGCTGGACGGATGATTGCTGGAAAACCGATCTCTTGGACAAGCGCGAGTGCCTCTTGCACAGTGTGCGCGATGCCACTCTGAGGCACCTCCAACCCGATTTTTATCATCGCGTCTTTGAAGAGCGCGCGGTCCTCAGCCTTTTGGATGGCAGGCAATTTCGCACCAATAAGCTCAACACTGTACTTATCTAATACACCGGATTCCGCGAGTTCAACAGACACGTTCAAAGCCGTTTGTCCACCGAGTGTCGGGAGCAAAGCATCTGGACGCTCCTTGTCGATGACAAGTTCCACCGTATCCGCTGTAATCGGTTCAATGTACGTCTGGTCAGCGAAATCCGGATCGGTCATGATCGTGGCAGGGTTGCTGTTGACGAGGGTAATCTCATACCCTTCCTCCTTAAGTGCCTTACACGCCTGCGTTCCGGAGTAATCGAACTCGCACGCCTGTCCGATGATAATTGCACCGGAC